>NZ_CP072842.1:1742500-2106745 GCF_017948305.1 Faecalibacter bovis | reverse complement strand
GAAGCACCACCTAAATCACCGATATTTTCTCCTAATGTAAATTTACCATTTACAAAAACTCCAGGAACTGGTTCGTATTTATCGTATTGAGAAGCTAATGCCTGTGAAGCTGCTTTAAATTTAGATTCATCTTCAGCTGTCCACCAGTTTACTAAATTACCATCACCATCGTATTTTGCACCAGAATCATCAAATCCGTGTGAAATTTCATGTCCAATTACTGCTCCAATTCCACCAAAGTTAACTGCAGCGTCTGCACGGTAATCGTAGAAAGGCGCTTGTAAAATTGCTGCTGGGAATACAATTTCATTTGCTGAAGGGCGGAAATATGCATTAACAGTTTGTGGAGACATTCCCCAACGAGATTTATCTACTGGTTTACCTAAATCTTTCATCATTTCGTTGAAAGAGAATTTACGTAATTCTAAACTATTTTCTAATAAAGAACCACCATTTACAGGCGATTTAACAACTAACTCAGAATAATCTTTCCATTGATCTGGGTAACCAATTTTAACTGAGAATTTATTTAATTTTTCAATCGCTTTTACTTTTGTATCAGCAGACATCCACTCTAACTCGTTAATGTGTTTGTCAAAAGATTTGAATAAATAATCAATTAATTCTTTTGCGTTAGCTTTAGCTTCTGGTGGGAAATTATCTTTTACATATTCCTTACCTACTAATTCACCAACTACACCATTAACAAAACCTAAACCACGTTTGTCTAAACTACGTTGAACTTGTTGACCACCTAATTTTTTACCGAAAAATTCAAAATTCATGTCTTCTAATTCACGTGTAGATGAACCAGCAACACTATTTACAAATTGGTATTTTAAGTAATCTTTAATGATAGGTAAATTCTCTTGCGTTAAGATTTGATCTAAATTTTGAAAATATTTTAATTCTCCAATAATTACTTGATCAACATTTACATTAAATTTTGCTAAGTAAGCTTGTAAATCAACATTCTTAACTAAAGAATTTAATTCATTTACCTTGATAGGATTGTAACGTTTTTCTGGATCGCGGCTTTCTACATTATTTTTTAAATAAGAAGCAATTTGTTTTTCGAAAGCAACAACTCCTGGACCTTTTAAATCACGTGTTTTTTGACCTGCATAAGCAGAAACTTGAGAAACGTAATCTGTATAATCTAATAATGTTTTACGATTTTTTTCGTCATCTACTTGGTAGTAAGTACGACCTAAACCTAAAGAACCTCCTCCTAAATATACAGCATTAGCATTAGAATCTTTCATATCAGAAGAGATATAGAAAGAGTAAAATGGATTACGTCCAATTGGTGTAACCTCAACTAAATATGCTTGTAAATCATTTAAATTTTGAATTGCATCAATTTGATTTAAATACTTTTGGATTGGTGATAATCCTGTTGCATTACGTGCATCATAATTTACGTAAGAACGGTATAAATCTGTAATTTTTTGATTATCAGAACCTTCTTTGTAGTATTCTTTTAATAAACCTTTTACTAAATCTAAAGTTACTTTATCAGTATTCTCACGCAACTCATCAAAACTTCCCCATCTTGAACGGTCTGAAGGAATAACTGCTGTTTTCATCCAGTTTCCGTTTACATAACTATAAAAGTCATCCTGTGGACGAACAGAAGTATCCATATAATCTAAGTTGATCGCTTGGTACTTTTCTTGAGCGTTTACAAGCATTGATGTACATGCAAATGCAGCAACAAGTAAGTGTTTTTTCATGTTATATTACTTTAATTCTTTTACTATCGTAGTCTTACAAATTTAATTAGATATTTCAATTCGGCTTAATACTTCTACATAAAATAAATTTTATCGACTAATTTTTAAAAAATTCTAAAAAAATCTAATGAACATTTATCAAAATAACCATTAGATGCGCGATACAAAATATTATTGTTAATAATTAAACCTTCATTTCATTATTGAATCTACAAAAACTTATTATCTTTGAATAGCAAACAAATTAATAATTTTTGAATGGAAACCGAAACGATTTTAATTACAGGTGCATTAGGACAAATTGGTTCTGAATTGGCCGAAAAATTAAAAACTATACACGGAAAAGAGAATGTTATTATCTCTGACATCCGTGATCCTAAAGACGTTAACTATGATGGGATTTATGAAGTGATTGATGTTTTAGACACAAATCGTATCAAAGAAGTTATCTCAAAACATAATGTAAAAACTGTTTATCATTTAGCTGCTTTGCTTTCAGGAACTGCTGAAAAAAATCCAATGTTCGGATGGAAATTAAATATGGACACTTTATTAACGTTTTTAGAATTAGCGAAAGATAAAGTCATCGATAAAATTTTCTGGCCTTCATCTATCGGAGTTTTCGGTCCTGATACCCCAAAAGATAATACGCCTCAAAATACAGTTCAAACTCCTTCTACGGTATATGGAATATCAAAATTAGCTGGTGAATATTGGTGTAAATGGTACCAACAAAATCATGGTGTTGATGTGCGTTCTGTACGTTTCCCTGGATTAATTTCTTGGAAAACTCCTGCTGGTGGTGGAACTACTGATTATGCTGTTGATATCTATTACAAAGCTATCGAGGAAGGAAAATACACATCTTTCTTACAAGAAGGTACATATTTACCAATGTTATATATGGATGATGCTATTGATGCAATCATTCAATTAATGACAACTGATGCTGAAAAATTAGTAGAATTTAAATCTTATAACTTAGGAGGATTAAGTTTTGCTCCTGAGCATTTAGCAGAAGAAATTAAAAAACATATTCCAAGTTTTGAAATTTCTTATGAACCCGATTTCCGTCAAGCAATTGCAGATTCTTGGCCATCATCAATCGATGATACAGTTGCAAAACAAGATTGGGGATATGCTCCTAAATTCTCTACAGAGAAAATGACTGAAACAATGTTAGATAATTTACGTGTAAAATTAGCAGTTTCTTAATTACATCACGTTTAAGCATAAAATCATGCTCTTTGGTTAGGTTTTTAAAAAATTCTAATCAAAGAGCATTTTTTATATCATCAAAAATCATGTGGATAATTAAATTATTACCTAATTTGATGTTAAATTTAAAGGAAATTATTTAGGATAATTTTAATATATTAAAACTAACAAAAACGTTAAAATATAGTACTTTTGCATCCTCATACCAATAAATAAAATTTTTAGATATACAAATCAACAAATTGATGTTCAATTAATTTGTTACAATTTCAAATGTGGTGTTTGAAATATAAAAAAGCCTTCTTTGCAGAGATGGCTTTTTATTTTCTATTTAATTTCATTTTTATGAATTGAAGATTCGATGTAAATTGCAGAAAATTGTAATAATGGATTCGAAAATCATCGATTTTTTAAAACAAAACTATTCTCAAGAAGCCATCAACACCATAACTCTTTTACCTGGTGGAGGTTCTGAGAGAAAATATTATCGATTTTGGGATCAAAACCAATCCTATATTTTAGCTCAAAGCAATAATGTTGACGAAAACAAAACTTTTTTAGCTTACTCAAAACAGCTTTTTCAAATCACACCTTTCATTCCGCAAATCTTTTTTGTAAGTGATGATTTTACTTTATATACTCAAACTGATTTAGGCGATAAAACGTTATTGAATTACATTTCAACTGATTTAGAATCAGCGAAAAAATATTTTTATCCTATTTTAGATCAATTAGCAGAAATACAATTTAAAGCGAAAAATACAATTAATTTTAAGGAAAGTTTTTCCTATCCAAAACTAGATAAAACATTAATTTTAAGAGATTTATTTCAATTTAAATTTTACTTTTTAAACACCATCGGAATCAATTTTAATCAAGGAAAATTAATTAAAGATTTCGATTTATTCGCCTCACAATTTGATCAATTAGCACCAAAAGGATTTGTCTTTAGAGATTTTCAGTCCAGAAATATTATGATAAAGGATAACCAACCCTATTTTATTGATTATCAAGGTGGTTTATACGGTCCTATTTTCTACGATTTTGTCTCGCTTATTTGGCAGGCAAAGGCTAATTTACCAATAGAATTTAAGAAAGAATTATACAATTATTATTTCGAAAAAGTAAAGAAATTAGATCCTAATGCAATCACAATTGACTCTAGAACGTCGTACGAATATTGTGTTGTTGCACGATTATTACAAGTTTTAGGAGCTTATGGATTAAGAGGTTTAATTGAAAGAAAACCTCATTTTATCGAAAGTATTTCTTATGGTTTAGATAATTTAAAATCAATTATCGATTATCCTATTTTACAAAATTATCCAGAATTAAAACATATTATTAAAGTTCTAATGCAACCTGAAACGTTGGAACGAGTAAATCAAAAAATAAATGGCTAAATTAAACATTAACGTACGTAGTTTTTCGTATAAAAATGGAGGAATTCCGACTGATCCAACTGGAAATGGTGGTGGATTTGTATTTGATTGTCGTGGAGTTTTAAACCCAGGTCGTATTCAAGAATATAAGACACGAACTGGTCGTGATGAAGGCGTGAAAAATTACTTAGAAACTGAAACTAAAATTCAAGAATTTTTAAATGGAGTTTTCCAAGTGATTGATATTTCTATTGAAGATTATTTGAATCGCGGATTCGAAAATTTAGAAATCAATTTTGGATGTACAGGAGGGCAACATCGTTCGGTATATTCGGCTGATGCAACTGCAAAACATATCGAAGAAAAATTCCCTGATGCACAAGTTACAGTTCAGCACGTTGTGCAAGAGTCGAAAAACTGGATTAACGAAGCGTATTAAGAAATGAAAGCGATGCTTTTTGCGGCCGGATTAGGTACGCGTTTAAAACCATTTACAGAAAATCATCCAAAAGCGTTGGCTCCTGTTAATGGGAAACCTTTGTTACAACGAAACATTGAATATTTAAAAAGCTTTGGTATTAATGAAATCGTGGTAAATGTTTTTCATTTTGCCGATCAAATAATAGATTTTTTAAACCAAAATGATAATTTCGGAATTACCATTCACATTTCTGATGAGCGTCCAGAAGTTTTAGAAACTGGCGGTGGTTTAGTGAATGCTAAACATTTTTTTGATGAAGATTTTTTAGTCATGAATGTGGATATTTTAACTGATTTAAATACCACAGAATTCATTACAGCTCATCAAGAAAATAACGCTTTAGTTACATTGGCAGTTTCTGACAGAAACTCATCAAGAAAATTATTCTTTGATGAAACAAATGCTTTAAAAGGTTGGAAAAACTTAAATTCTGACGAAGAAATTAAATGCATTGAAACTTTAGATCATTGTAAAGAATTGGCTTTTAGCGGGATTCATTTAATCAATCCAAAAGTATTTGAAATGATTTCAGAAACTGGAAAATTCTCAATCATGAAAGTTTACATGGAATTAATGAAAACAGAAACAATCTTAGGATTTGATCATTCGGGTGGAATATTAATCGACGTTGGTCGACCATCAAGTGTTTTAGAAGCAGAAAAAATTTTTAAATAAAAAAAGCCGGAATTATTTTCCGGCTTTTTTGTATATTCAAAAGATGAAAAAAAGAAATCCTATATTTTTAATTCTTGGTTTAGTATTCTTTATTTTAGCTATTACAACTAAAAATTATTTTTACATTGTTCCAGCAATTCTATTTATGATTGCAGGATTATTGCAAAATAAAAAAGGTAATACTAACTCTTAATTAAAGATCAAATTTACCATCAACATAATACCATTTTCCGGCTTCTTTTTGGAATCCAGATAATTCTTCATGTTCATAAAAATCTCCAAAATTATCTTGATAATAAGCTTTGAAATGAACATAATTATCCCACGCTTTTACCACTTCTAATTTCAACCAAATATTTTGTTTAGACCAATCATCAATTTCTTTTTTTGAATGATAAGGTCTTTTACTTGGATGCGTCGTTTCAACTAAATAATCAGTCAAATTCATCGCAAATGCGGTATAACGCGAACGCATTAACAATTCTGGTGTTTGTGGCAAAACCTCATCTTTATGAAAAGGTTCACAACAGTCTTTATAATCTTTTCCTGAACAACAAGGACATTCCATAACTATACTTCTTATATCCCTCAAAGGTAAGAATTACTTGTTTCGGTGAAAATGATAATGATCTTGAATTACAGTTTTTATAAAATCAATAAATCCTAAACCATCAGATTTTACATCCATAATTCCTTCTAATTTACGCGTTAAGGCTTCTAAAATTTCATAATTATCTGATTTTAAAGCTCTCTGAAAATTATCATTAACAATATTAATATCACGATCTGATAATTTAGATACTTCTGGAAAACGAATGACGTAGTTATCATCCAAATCTTTAAAAATTGTTTGATGTAGATCTAATTTTGATTTTAAACTAATCAAAACCGTATTTGCAGCAATATCGCCTAAACGTTGACCTTTTTTATTAAGAATAATTGTAAAAAAAGCAACCGAACAAAAAGTGAATGTGATTTCGAAAATACCTATTAACCAACGTGTAAAATAATTATAAAAAGATGCTGCCTGCCCATCCATTTGTACTACACGAATTTGAGTAACCCACTTCCCTATCGTTTGTCCATTCATGATGGTTTCTAACAATACAGGATAGATTAATGATGGCAAAAGTAATAAACTATATGTGCCCATTTCTAGCCAATCATCTTCAAAACGAACATTTTCAAGTATCTCAAAAATAAGATACATATAAGCAAATCTAAGAATCACATCAATAATAAAAGCTAAAATTCGAGGACCTAATACTGCAATATTATATTCGATTTGTACGTTTTGAGGTGTATTGACTAAAAGTTTATTCATATATTTGGATTAACTGAACTATCTACTAAATATTATGCGTGAAGCTCATTTTATTGATAAAAATAAATCGAAATGGGTGAATATCGAACACAACTTAAAAAATAAGAGCGATATTCATCCTGATGTACTTTCTAATAATTATATCGAAATTACTAACGATTTAGCTTATGCCCAAACATATTACCCAAAAAGTAAAACTAAAGATTATCTGAATGAGTTAGCACTTTTTGCACACCAAACGTTATACAGAGACAAAAAAATCGATCAAAATCAATTGATTGATTTCTTCCTGAATAAAGCTCCGAAAGCTATTTTTCATAATAGAAAAATGCTTTTATTTTCTTTCCTTATTTTTTCTTTTTTTACCGTTATCGGGATTTTATCTTCCGCGTACGATGTTGATTTTATCCGACAAATTTTAGGTAACGAATACGTTGACATGAGTTTGAAGAATATAGCAAAAGGAGATCCTGCAGCGGTTTATAAAGGTGGAAGCGACATCGGTTCTTCAATCGGAATTACAATAAATAATATTCGCGTTGCCTTTTTAGCTTTTGCATTAGGAATTTTCTTCAGTCTTGGAACCGGATATATTTTAATGCAAAACGGAATTATGTTGGGTGCTTTCCATTATATGTTTTACCAAGAAGGTGTTTTAGGAAAAGCGATGAGCGGAATTTGGATACACGGTACAATCGAAATTTCAGTTATTATAATTGCAGGTGCTTGTGGTTTAATGCTTGGAAATAGTTTTATGTTTCCTGGAACGTTAAAACGTGTTGAAAATTTAAAAATCAAAACAAAAGAAGCAATTACAATTCTTATCACGACAATCCCATTGTTTATAGTAGCTGGATTTTTAGAAGGCTACGTTTCACGTCTGTATGATTTAAACATATATTTTAGTCTTTCTATTATATTGATTTCGTTATTCCTTATCATCTATTATTACATCATTTTCCCATATTTACAAGCCAAAAAATACCAATGGACTACAAGAGCATATTAATTGAACCAAAAAATATATCGAAATTAATCAAGACGTATTTTATTCTATTTTTTCAAAATTATAAGACATTAATTCCATTTAACATCATTGTGTTAATTGGCTTTTACTTTATTATTGGGAAAGTAGAAAGTGAAATTTATTCAGAAAACTATATCTTCGATTACATCACAAAATCAATCTATTATGTATTGTTTTTTACATTACCCGTCAGTTTTATTTCTACGTTTTATTTGACTTTATTAGAAAATAGAAAACCTACAATAAGTAATATTACAGATGTATTTTTAAATCATTATTCGAAGTTATTAACCGCTAATGCAGGCTTAACACTTGTCGTTTTTCTACTCAATTTTTCGGTTAAAAATACTTTGTTGATGTATCAATATTACGATCCTTTTATTTTCTTCTTTATAGAATTTGTAAATGCAATCATCTATTTTATAGCAATATTAATCATCTATCAATTAAATCCTTACAAGAGTAAGCTTCTGAGTTATCTCAATAACAAATTAATTAAATACACACTTACACTATTCATTTTAATGCTGATTTCTATCTTATTATATAGAATTACATTTAATGTTTTTGTTATAACTGTGAATGTATTTGAAGATTTATTAGGCACATCAACTGCTGAATATTTATATCATTACGGATCAATCATCGTAGAATATATCAATACAATAGCCGTTTTTACCATATTTATTTTCATTTATTATTGTTTTACTGCAGAGGTTAAAAACACTCATATTCTAAATGAAATCAACGAAATAAACTTAGGATTAAATGATGAAGAAGATGATGAAATATAAGTTGAATTATTTGTTGGTTTTCTTACTTTCTTCGGTGTTTTCCTATGCACAAAATACCGCTAAAGAGTATGAAAATTTTAAAGCAAAATATAATACAAAAGAATTTGAATATATTGTTGAGAAGGAAAAAGTAAAAAAAGAAGATGAACCAATGAATATGGATTGGTTAAACTCTTTACTTTCTTATTTAGAAAATCTTCAATGGTCATATATTTTGTATTCTATTCTGGGATTATCTTTGCTTTTAATTTTATATAAATTGTATCAAAATGGAATGATTTTCCAATTCAAATCCGAAAATAAAACTGGCGAATACGACGAGCATTTTGATTATATCGAAAATAATCTTTTAACGATAGATCTTGTTGATTTAATCAACAAGGCTAAAAATGATAAAGATTTTCGTTTAGCAATCCGTTATTATCACTATCAAAACACTCAAAATTTAGCGCAAAAAGAATATTTGATTTGGGATCCGAAAAAGACCAATCAACAATTAATTAAACAAATCAAAAAAGAAGATATCAGAAATTTATTTGATAATAACACACAAATATTTAATCAAGTTTGGTTTGGTAATTTCGAATTAAACGAGGATAACTTCACGACATTTGAGGCAAATTTTAACTATTTAAACAAAATCGTATGAATGGAAAATTAATCAAAATTTTGGTAGGATTTTTCATTTTGTCTATTGGATGTTTAATCTTATTAGCCATATTTAGTACACCTAAAACAAATTGGGAAATCAAATTTAAGAAAGAATCCAAATCACCTTTTGGTTTATACATCTTATACAACGATTTGCAACATTTAACGGGTGCTAAGAAAGTAATCGAAGTAAAGAATTTAGAAGATTTAAAAGATCTTAATCCAAAAACTGATGTGATCTTTTATATTGATACCAATAATAAGTCTTCTTTTCAAGTATTAAAAGAAATCAATGATTTAAATAAGAGAGAATTTAAATTGTTTTATGCCGATAGTCAAAATTATAATTCTAAAATAATTGAAGAATCAACTAAAACTAAAATCAATACAATTGAATTAGAAATCTATCAAAATCGTTATACAAACGAAGCAAAATATTTCAATAGTTTAAAAAATGTAGAAACCATTGGAACCGTTACTATTCGAGATTCTGTTTTCACAAACTTTATGATCGAAAAGAACAATAAAATGGTTAGATATACGCATGCTGATCCTTTATTATTTTCAAACTTTTATTTATTAAACCCTGAAGGATACGCCTACGCGAAAGAATCATTAAAACCTTTGAATAATAAAAATGTGTATTGGATAAATCCGGATAGAAGTTATGCAACAAATGACAATAACCTATCGCCACTTTCATTCATCTTATCTCAACCAGAATTAAAAGCTGCGTGGTATGTGTTATTGGCTGCTATATTCTTATATCTAATTTTCAAATCAAAAAGAGAACAAAAGATTATTCCTATTGTAAATCCAGAGAAAAATTTATCACTTGAATACTCCAATGTTATTGCATCGATGTATTACGAAAGTGGTAAACCACAAGATATTATAAAGAAAAAAATTGACTATTTCTATTATACACTTCGTAAACAATTTAACATTGCAACTGATAATGTTTTTGATGAACATTTTATCTATGTTTTGGCTCAAAAAGCACAAATTACTGAAGCTGAAGTAGTAGAATTTATTACAGAATTGGATAATTTATATCAAAATCCAAAAACACAATTAAAAGACGTTAACCGAACGTATCATATTATTGAAAACTATAAAACGAAAGCCCATATCATATGAGTACACCAGATAAATTTATGCCATTTGAAAACAGAATTGATGTTTCAGATATCCAAGCAAAAGTTGTAGAAATAAAGAAAGAATTAAGAAAAGTAATCGTAGGACAAGAAGATGTAATTAATCAATTAGTTATTGCTTTATTATCTAACGGACACTCATTAATAGAAGGTTTACCAGGTGTTGCCAAAACAATGATGGCTAAATTACTTGCTAAAACTATTCAATCAGATTTTTCAAGAATTCAATTTACACCAGATTTAATGCCATCTGATGTTACAGGTTCATCCATATTAAATATGCAAACCAATGAATTTGAATTCAAAAAAGGCCCTATTTTCTCAAATATTATCTTAATTGATGAAATAAATCGATCGCCAGCAAAAACACAAGCTGCTTTATTTGAATGTATGTCCGAAAATCAAGTTACAGTAGATGGAACAACTTACAAGTTAAATCCTCCTTTTTTAGTTTTCGCTACGCAAAACCCGATTGAGCAAGAAGGAACTTATCGTTTACCTGAGGCACAATTAGACCGTTTTATGTTCAAGATTAATGTTGGTTATCCTGAATTAGAAGATGAAATTACACTGCTGACAGAACAACAAGATCGTAAAAATATTGATAAAGAAACCTTAATAAATACTGTTATTTCAGGACAAAAAATTACTGAATTTCAAGATCGAATCAAGTCAATATTTGTGCATGCTGATATTATTAAATTCATCGCAACATTAGTTTTCCAAACACGTACAGATCAAAATCTTTATATAGGAGCTTCTCCTCGTGCAAGTATTGCATTATTAGACGCTGCAAAAACTGCTGCCGCAATTGATGGTCGAGATTTCGTAATTCCAGAAGATGTTAAAAACGTAGCTTACGCAATTTTAGGACATCGTGTAGTTTTAATGCCAGAGAAGGAAATGGAAGGATATTCGACAGAAAATATTATCCAACAAATTATAGATCGTGTTGAAATTCCACGCTAATGAAATGGTTTAAAAACATTTATCTAAAAAATCAATTCTTTTACGCACTTATTGGATTAGCTGCGGCATTTGTCGTTTCTTTCTTTTTTAAGAGTCTTTTTCCTATCATTAAATTTGGATTGATTCTTTTGCTTTTAATTCTGATTATAGATTTTATCGTTCTTTTTTTTACGAATAAAACGGTTTATACAGAACGTATTTATCCTGAACGTTTTTCTAATGGAGATTTTAATGATTTAAAAATTAAGATACAAAATCAATATAAATTAAATCTGAATTTTAGATTGATTGAAGAACTTCCAATTCAGTTCCAAAAAAGAGATTTTGAAAAGCATGTACGATTAAAAAAAGGCGAAAATAAAACAATTAGTTATCGCCTACGCCCTACTCAACGTGGCGAATATACATTTGGGAATCTTAATGTTTTTGTATCATTTTTAGGATTTTTTGAAAGAAAAATTATTCAACAAGAGCATCTAAACATCAAAACATATCCTTCCTATTTACAAATGCGTCAATATACACTTTTGGCAACTACAAATCAGTTGCATCAAATAGGTATAAAACGAATTAGAAGGATTGGTTCTAACACAGAATTTGAAAATATCAAACCTTATTCTCGTGGAGATGAATACCGTTTAATCAATTGGAAAGCGACTGGAAAAGCGCACAAATTGATGGTTAATCAATACCAAGAAGAAAAATCTCAACCAGTTTATAATATAATTGATTTAGGACGTTCGATGCGAATGCCTTTTAACGAATTAACTTTATTGGATTATGCTATAAATTCAAGTTTAGTTTTATCTAACGTAACTTTAGTTAAAGACGAAAAGGCGGGATTAATTACGTTTAATAAAAAAGTTGAAAATCATATATTGGCTGACAAGAAAAATCATCAAATGCAAGTGATTTTAGAAGCTTTATATGCTACAAAAACGGATTTTAAAGAGACTGATTTTGGAAGATTATACAGCTATACTAAAAAGAAATTACCGCAACGATCTTTGCTTTTTCTTTACACAAATTTTGAATCTTTAGATGCTTTAGAAAGACAAATTCAGTATTTAAAATTAATTAAAAAGAGTCATGTTTTAGTCGTTATTATGTTTAAAAACACTGAACTAAATACTTATGCCCAAAGTAAACCTGATAATGTGATGGATATTTACCGACAAACAATTGCAGAAAAAATTAATTTCGAGAAAGAATTAATTATTAATAAACTGCATCGTTACGGAATTCATACTATTTATACTGAGCCAAGTGAATTGACGGTGAATTCTATTAACAAATATTTAGAACTTAAAGCAAGAGGTTTATTTTAAAGTTAAACGTTTGTTAATCTATCTCTTAAAAAAATACTATTCATTTATTCGCGTAGTTATCTTTTTAAACAAAACATTTATGAAATTAAAATTAAGTTTATTCGCAGCCTTTTTCTTTTTGATTTTTTCTTCGTTAACATTTGCTAACGACGATCCTAAAAAGATTACGATTGTTTTAGACGCTGGTCATGGCGGAAATGATTTTGGAGCAAAAAATTCATTTTTCATCGAAAAAGATTACACGTTGGAAATTGTAAAAGCTGTAAAAGAAAGAAATAAAAACGCAAATATCGAAATTGTTTTAACGAGAGATTCAGATCAATTTTTAGAGTTAAACGAACGTGCTGCATTCATCAATAAAATAAAGCCAAACTATTTTATATCTGTGCATCTAAATAGCGCAACAAGTAATGTTAAAAATGGATATGAAGTTTTTCATGCTCCTACTAATTCTAATGCTAAAATATTAGCAGAAAATTTTATTCAACATGTAAATTACCCATTACAAAATCTTGGCGTTAAAACTGCTAATTTTCTTATACTTAGAGAAACTCAAGTTCCCGGAATTCTTTTCGAAGTTGGTTTTATATCAAATCAAAATGACGCATCCTATATAACGAGCGAAGAAGGAAAGGAAAAAATAATTTCTGAAATTTTAAATTTTATCCAAAAATAGAACGATTATTGCATTTTATTATTCGCACTTAATATCCCTTGAATATAAAATGAGAAAAATTGTTTTTTTGTTCACGCTATTTTTAGCGTCAACTCTTTTCGCAAATGATAATAATGACGGTAAAAGAGTTATTGTATTAGACCCTGGTCACGGAGGTGTAGATACTGGAGTTAAAAGTGAGGAGTTCCAAGAAAAGGAAATTGTATTAAAAATTGCGAAATTAATAAAGGAACGCAATAAATTTCAAGATACAGAATTCATTATCTTAAGGACAGAAGACGAACAGATGAGTAATGAAAATAGAGCGAAATTAATTAGTAATTTCAACCCTGATTTAGTTCTTTCCTTGCATGTTCATTCCAATGTTAAATCTTCGGTAAAAGGTTTAGAAGCGCACATTTCACCAATGAATAATTGTTTTGACGATTCTAAACAATATGCCGAAAAGATTAATAATAAATTAATGGATTTAGGATTTGAGAATATTGGAATTAAAGAAAACAATACAAAAATTCTTCGCGATCCTTTAGCTCCAACTGTAATGCTGCATATCGGTCATCTAACAAATCAAGAAGATAAAGCCATCGTTACAAACGAAAATAATTACATCTTAATTGCTGATAAAATTTTAGAAGCATTAGAATAAAATAAAAAAGCGAACCTTTCGGTTCGCTTTTCATTTATTATATAATTTCTTAACAATTATTTCCATCAACATCACAAGCTGTACCATCATTTGCCGAAGCATCAAAATGATCTTTTTCGTAAGCTTGAGTTAAAGCTGAAACAAAATACTCAACAGGTTGCGCACCAGATAAAGCGTATTTTCTATCAATCACAAAAAATGGAACGCCAGTTACTCCAATATTACGAGCGTCTAAAACATCAGATGCAACTTCAAATACAAACGCATCAGAATTTAGCATTTCTAAAGTTTCAGTCTTATTTAAACCAATTTCAGAACCAATTTCTGCTAAGGTTTCGTAATCCGCTACATTTTTATTCTCTGTAAAATAAGCTTTAAATAAACCTTCTTCTGCTTCTGAAGCTAAACCCTTAGATTGTGCAAATTGGATTAATCGATGTGCATCACCAGTGTTTATCATAATATTTCCTTCATTAAAAGAAATACCATAAGCCTCTCCCATTTCATTCAAACGAGATTTAGACGCTTCAACTTGTTCTAAACTATAACCTCTTTTTTCAAAATAATCTTTCGCTTCAGTAGGTTCAGTTTTACTTAAATCAGCATCTAATTGATAACTTTTCCAAAAAACTTGGATTTTGTCTTTATATGGAATTTGTGCTAATGCAGTTTCGAAGTTTTTTTTTCCGATGTAACAAAATGGGCACATTACATCTGACCAAATTTCTATTTTCATATTGAAAAATTTTAGGTGTAAAAGTTTGTAAAATTAAGCTTTTATTTTAACCTAACACGGTTATTTTTCGTCTTTTTGTTGATTAACTTTTGAATCTCAAACAACTAAAAATTTATCAACAAAATTTAATAAGTTTTTAATGAAAAAAGGCTTTAAAATTTGTTTAAATTTAGGTTTAAATTACCTTTGTATCGAACCAAGAATTACGAAATAATCATTTTTATTTTCTTAAATTCAAACAATAACAAACAAAACAAATATGTCAACACACGTAGTTGTCGGTCTTCAATGGGGCGACGAAGGAAAAGGAAAAATTACTGATGTTTTAGCAGAAAAATCAGATTACGTCGTACGTTATCAAGGTGGTAATAATGCTGGACACACAGTATATGTAGGAGACGACAAATTCGTTTTACATTTATTACCTTCTGGTGTTTTACAATGTAAAGGTAAATGTATTATTGCAAACGGAGTTG
The DNA here is from genome assembly GCF_017948305.1 of Faecalibacter bovis. Taxonomy (NCBI): domain Bacteria; kingdom Pseudomonadati; phylum Bacteroidota; class Flavobacteriia; order Flavobacteriales; family Weeksellaceae; genus Faecalibacter; species Faecalibacter bovis. The sequence continues at coordinate 2,091,469 of NZ_CP072842.1, read as the reverse complement.
TTGTAAATCCTGAAGCTTTCTTTAACGAAATCGAAAAATTAGAAGCAAGAGGATTATCTACAGATCATGTTTTCATCAGTAGAAGAGCGCATATTATTATGCCTTACCATATTTTATTAGATGAATATCGTGAAGAATTTGCAGGAAAAGATTCTCAAATTGGAACAACAAAACGTGGTATTGGTCCATGTTACGAAGATAAAGTTGCTCGTGTTGGTATCCGTGCAATCGATTTATTAAATCCTGAGATTTTAAAAGAAAAAATCAAAGAAAATTTAATCGTTAAAAATGCTTTATTCGAAAAATTATTCGAAAAAGATCCTTTAACTTTAGAAGAAATCTACGATAAATATGTTGCTTACGGTGAGCGTTTAAAAGACCGTATTATTGATACTGAATTAGAAATTAACGAAGCGATTGACCAAGGTAAAAATGTATTATTTGAAGGTGCACAAGCTTTAATGTTAGACATTGATTTTGGTACTTATCCATTCGTAACTTCTTCATCTCCTACAACTGGTGGAGTTTGTGTTGGAGCTGGTGTTCCACCCACAAAATTACAAAACTTAATTGGTGTATCTAAAGCATATTGTACGCGTGTTGGTAATGGTCCATTCCCAACAGAATTAGATAACGAATTAGGTGAACATATCCGTCAAGTTGGTCACGAATTTGGAGCTTCTACAGGTCGTCCACGTCGTACAGGTTGGTTAGATTTAGTAGCTTTAAAGCATGCTTGTATGATTAACGGAATTACACATTTAGTCATTACAAAATTAGATGTTTTAACAGGTTTAGATACAATCAAAGCATGTACTGCATACAAAACTGAAGATGGTAATGTTATAAATTACTTCACTTCTTCTACAAATAAATTAGATTCTTATGAATCAATTTACGAAGAAATGCCAGGTTGGTCTGAAGATATTACATCTGTAAAATCTTTTGACGAATTACCTCAATCAGCACAAGATTACATCCATTTCATTGAGAATTACTTAGGTATCGATGTATATTTAGTTTCTGTTGGTCCTGAAAGATCACAGAACATCATTAGAACAAATTTATTCTAATAGCTATATAACTTAGCCCAACATTGTTGGGCTTTTTTTAATTACTATTTTAATTATATTGAAATCATTTTTATGAATGAAATTTTAGAGCGACTTAAAACCTTAAACTTACAAATTGAAAATGTTTACCCTGTTAAAGGTGGTAATTTAAATGATACATATAGAATTGAATCATTTTCTAAAAAATATTTCTTAAAGTTAAACACCGCTCAAAATTTCCCTCACCTTTTCGAGAAAGAAGCAAAAGGTTTAAAAGCACTTGCTGAAACCGAATTATTTGATATTCCCGAAATTATTACAAACGGTGAAACAGATAATGACTTCCAATATCTGATTTTAGATTGGATAGAAAAAGGTGATGCAACAATAGAAAATTGGGAGAAATTTGGTCATAATATGGCTAAATTCCATCAAAATACAAATGAACAATTCGGTTGGTCTGAAGATAATTATATTGCGATTATGGTTCAGCCAAATAGCTACAAATCAACTTGGGTAGATTTTTATTCGAACAATAGAATTTTACCAATGATTAAACTTTTGGCAGATAAAAAAGTATTAAAACCGAAAGAAATTAGAGCAGCTAATCGTTTATGTACCGAATTAATAAATATTTTTCCGGAAGAAAAGCCAGCTTTACTTCATGGTGATTTATGGAATGGTAACATTTTAACTCGTGAAAATGGAGATATTACGCTAATTGATCCAGCTATTTATTATGGTCATCGCGAAATGGATATTGCCTTAGCTGATTTATTTGGAGGTTTTGATGATGCTTTTTTCAAGACCTATAACGAAGTATTTCCATTACAAGGAAATTTTGAAGATCGAAAACAAATTGCTCAATTGTATCCTTTATTGATTCATGCATTCCTTTTCGAAGGTTATTACATCAAAGATGTACAAGCAATTCTTAAAAAGTTTCAATATTAATTTCATAACAAAACAAACATACACAATGAACAAATATCAAAATCCTTTAGAATCTAGATACTGTAGCGACGAAATGTTATATAACTTTTCTCCAGAAAAAAAGTTTACAACATGGCGTCAATTATGGATTGCATTAGCTGAAATTGAAAAAGATTTAGGTCTTGACATTACAGATGAACAAATTCAAGATTTAAAAGATAATGTAAACAATATCGATTACGTTAAAGCGGCAGAATACGAAAAGAAATTCCGCCACGATGTAATGGCTCACGTACACGCTTACGGTGATGTTGCGCCGAGCGCTAAAGCCATTATTCACTTAGGAGCAACTTCGGCTTTTGTTGGCGATAACACAGATTTAATTCAGATTCGTGATGGATTCGAATTAATCAAAAAACAAATTGTAAACGTTATTAATGGGTTAGGTAAATTTGCTAAAGAATACAAAAGTTTACCAACATTAGGTTTCACACACTTTCAACCAGCTCAATTAACAACGGTTGGTAAACGTGCTACATTATGGTTACAATCTGTATTATTAGATCTAGAAGAATTAGAATTCAGAATTGAAACTTTACGTTTCCGTGGAGTAAAAGGTACTACTGGTACTGCTGCTTCTTTTAGCGAATTATTTGATGGCGATTATGACAAAGTGAAGGAATTAGACCGTCGTTTATCAGAGCGTTTTGGTTTCAAAAATGTATTTGCTGTTTCAGGACAAACTTACGATCGTAAAATTGATGCACAAGCTTTAAATATTTTAAGCAATATTGCTCAATCAGCACATAAATTCACGAATGATTTAAGATTATTACAAAATTTAAAAGAAATTGAAGAACCTTTCGAGAAAAATCAAATCGGATCTTCAGCAATGGCGTACAAACGTAACCCAATGCGTTCGGAAAGAATTTCTTCTTTAGCAAAATTTGTTATATCTTTAGCTGCATCTCCAGCAATGGTTGCTTCAACACAATGGTTTGAAAGAACTTTAGATGACTCTGCTAACAAACGCTTAGCGATTCCACAAGCTTTCTTAGCGATTGATGCAATTTTAATTATTTGGAATAACATTTTAGATGGATTAGTGGTTTATCCGAAAATCATCGAAAAACATATTATGGAAGAGTTACCATTTATGGCTACTGAATACATAATTATGGAAGGTGTGAAAAATGGTGGTGACCGTCAGGAATTACACGAAATTATTCGTACACACTCGATGGAAGCTGCTAGACAAGTTAAAATGGAAGGTAAACACAATGACTTAATCGAACGTATTATTGCGGATGACGAAGTTAAAATTGACAAGGATAAATTAGTTGAATTACTTGATCCGAAAAACTTTATCGGTTTTGCTGAAGAGCAAACTGAAGATTTCTTAAAAGATTTAGTAGACCCTATCGTCGAAAAATATAAAGAGTTTTTAGGTACTAACACAGACCTAAAGGTTTAAAATTAACAACAAACTACGTGAGGAACACAAAAAAAGCATCTCTTTCGAGATGCTTTTCTATTATATTAAAATTCAAGTTTTTTAAATTTGTAAAATAAATTCAGACTAATTGATGATGTTTCACCTTTCATATACTCGCCTACGTCAAATTTAGAATTTATATTATATCTAGCTTTAACACCAATATTCTTCCATTGATATCCTGCACCTAAACTAAAAGAAGAAATATTATCAATATCTGTTTTACTAGATTCTGAATACACCACTTCTGTATAATTAGAATTAGCTAAATCTAATTTAATATTATAAAATGCTCCTACAAATAATTTATGATCTGTATCATTCATGACATAATATTGTAAACCAAGAGGAATTTCAATAATCTTACGTTCAACCGCTAATCCAAATCGAGAATTTGCTTGAACATCTTGACGTTTGAAGTGAAAATAATTAGCTTCCATCGCTAACGCATAACGATTCTGTAAAAATGGAAATTGATATTCCGCGTTAATACCAAAAGTTGGAGATACCGCTGAAAAATTATGAGAAGCTTCATAAACAGGATAATTAACATAATTTTTCTCTGAACGAATTCCTGCTTGAATTCCAAATTCAATTTTATTTTTTGTAATTACATCTTGCCTATGCTGAAATTCACCATTTGTAATACAAGAATTATAATCAATAAAATATTTTTCTAACGAATTTTTACTGTAGTTTACTTTGTTCAAATTCACATCACCACAATAAACATTAGATCTTAATTGATTCTTAAATTGTTCATTTTTTTTTGTTGTAGTTTGATTATCTCTATATATTTTATAAATTAATGGTTTAATATCACCATCTTCTTTACTAAAAAAATATGTAATAGTTGTGTTATTATCATGTACATATAATTTAGAAGGCCCATTTACGGTAGTTTTTAGAAAGGTAGAAATTTCAACCCATTCTGGTTGTTTGATTTCTGAAATTCGATTATAAAATTGGCTCGATTTATCAATATTCCCATTATAGCTTACGTAGTTAATCCCATTGTCTAAACCAAACTCTTTGATTGTTTTTGGTGTATATTTTTTAATTTCCCCATTATGTTTAACCTCAATCTCATTTGGATTCCTTGCCCAATCTTGATAAGATATTTCAACTGGAATAGTTTTGTTATTTAAATCAATAATATATCCTTTTTCATATTTATTTTGAGCAGCTAATGGAAATGTAACTAAAGTAAGTAGTAAGTAAAATTTTTTATTCATTTGTAAGGTTATAAATTACTATTAATATATAAATCAAAAATATGTTCAATTTCTGGATTTATACTTCTTGTTACAAAATCCATAGGTTGTGGCGCATTATGCATTAAAATATCACCTTTTGGTGAGATGATGATAAAACGTGGAATAAATTTAACTTTATAATCTAATCCAAAGCTACTGCTGGTAACACCTGCATACAATTGCTCTCCAGACATTTCTTCATCCTTAACCATTCTTATCCATTTCTCTTTGTTTTTTTCAGGATCTATAGATACACTAAGAAATACAATTCCTTTATCGCTATATTTTTTTTCTAATTCTTTTATTGCTGGTATTTGAACACGGCATGGCCCGCACCATGTTGCCCAAATGTCCATGTAGATTAATTTACCTTTATAATCACTTAAAGATTTCTTTACACCATTATTATCGAACAACGTAAAATTAGGAGCTTTTTCTAAGGCGATGTCTTCAAATTTCGTGTCGTTTTCAATATGTACTGAATTTACATTTTCAATATTTTCATCAATTAAATCTTTCGTTTCAGTAGTATTACAACTTATAAAAAATATAAACATAATACCTCCAATAAGTAAATTCTTCATGATCCAAATATACATAATCTGGCATTATCATATAATTAACGCCTCAAAACTTGACAAAGGGGTATCTGAGATTGTATATTTGTAAAAAAATTTGCGATTATGAAAATGAAAACCTCCGATTTCGATTTTAATTTACCTGAAGAATTATTAGCGGAACACCCAGCTGAAAATAGAGATGAAGCTCGTTTAATGGTTGTTCACCGTGATACCGGAGAAATTGAACATAGATTATTCAAAGACGTAATCGAATACTTCGACGAAGGTGATGTTATGATTCGTAACAACACAAAAGTTTTTCCTGCTCGTTTAATGGGTAATAAAGAGAAAACTGGGGCTAATATCGAAGTTTTCTTATTAAGAGAATTAGATGCAGAGACTCGTTTATGGGATGTTTTAGTAGATCCAGCTCGTAAAATTCGTATCGGAAACAAATTATTTTTCGATAATGACGATACATTAGTTGCGGAAGTTGTTGATAATACTACTTCTCGTGGACGTACTTTACGTTTCTTATTTGATGGATCTTACGAAGAATTTCGTGCAAAATTAAAAGAACTTGGAGAAACTCCACTTCCTAAATATATTTTACGTGACGTTGAACCAGAAGATGCAGAGCGTTACCAAACAATCTACGCAAAACACGAAGGTGCTGTTGCAGCTCCAACGGCTGGTTTACACTTCTCTAAACACTTATTAAAACGTTTAGAAATTAAAGGTGTTGATTTTGCTGAATTAACTTTACATATTGGTTTAGGTACTTTTATCCCAGTTGAGGTTGAAGATTTATCTAAACATAAAATGGAATCTGAGCAGGTAATTATCCCTCAAGAATCTGTTGATTTAGTTAATAATGCAATTGACAATAAAAAGAAAGTTTGTGCTATTGGTACAACAACAATGCGTTCTATTGAGTCTTCTGTTTCTGCAGATGGTCATTTAAATGCATACGATGGTTGGACAAACAAATTTATCCACCCACCATACGATTTCTCTATTGCAAACTGTATGATTACGAATTTCCATACGCCAAAATCTACTTTAATTATGATGATTTCAGCTTTTGCTGGTCACGATTTAACGATGAAAGCGTACAACGAAGCGGTAAAAGAAGGATACAAGTTCTATTCTTACGGTGATGCAATGTTAATCTTATAATCTAAGATTTGGATACAAAAAAAGACATAAGAAGATTATCACAATCTGAAATTGAAGAATACTTCAAATCAATTGGAGAAAAATCATTCCGTGCAAAACAAGTGTACGAATGGTTATGGAAAAAAAATGCGCATCAATTTGATGACATGACGAATATTTCTAAAGCTTTACGCGAACAATTAGGAAATTCTTTCCAAATCCAACCCGTTGAAGTGGATCTTTTACAAAAATCAAACGACGGTACCATCAAGAATGCAGTTAAGCTTCATGATGGGAACGTTGTTGAATCTGTATTAATTCCTACAGATACAAGAACTACTGCTTGTGTATCATCTCAAGTTGGTTGTAGTTTAGATTGTACGTTTTGTGCAACTGCGCAAATTAAGCGTATGCGAAATCTAACAGCTGCTGAAATTGTAGATCAAGTAGTTATTATTGACGAAGAAAGTAAACGTTATTTTAACCGACCTTTAAGTAATATTGTTTTTATGGGGATGGGTGAACCTTTATTAAATTATAATGAAGTAATTTCAGCCATCAAAAAAATTACATTACCCGAAGGTTTAGGAATGGCTCCTCGTAGAATTACAGTATCAACTTCTGGAATTCCGAAGATGATTGAGAAACTAGCCGATGAAGATTTACGTGTGAATCTAGCAGTATCTTTACATTCTGCTCGTGAAGAAGTTCGTAATGTTATTATGCCATTCTCTGTTAAATTTCCGTTGACTGATTTAATTGAATCTTTACAATATTGGTATCAACAAACTGGTCTTCGAATTACTTTCGAATACATTGTTTGGGGAGGCGTTAACGATAAAAAAGAGGATATTGATGCCTTAGTTAAATTTTGTAAAAAAGTTCCATCTAAAGTAAATATCATTGAATATAATTCGATTGATGATGGTATTTACAAACAAGCTTCCGATAAAGCTATCGACGATTATATCAAAGCATTAGAAAGCAATAATATTGTTGTTAATGTAAGACGTAGTCGAGGAAAAGATATTGATGCAGCTTGTGGTCAATTAGCCAATAAAACAGGCGATAATTAATCAAAGTAAATAATGAAATTTATACCTACACTCCTATCTATTTTAGTATTCTTACAATTAAGTTGCGCACAACAAACAATGGTAAAAGATACCATTTCTATTGATGATATAAAACTTAATTCTGTTGAATTACCTAAGCAATTAGACGAAATTTCAGCTTTAGCATACGAAGATCAAGATAAGAGTGTAGTTTCTTTTTGGGGACTTAATGATAGTGGGAATGGATCTGATTTAATCCGTTTTGATCAAAGTGGAAAAATCATTCAAACTATAACAATAGATAATGCTCCAAATATTGATTGGGAAGAAATTGCAATGGACGAAACGCGTCTATTCTTCGCCGATTTCGGAAATAATTTAGGTAAAAGACAAGACCTATCTATTTACTACATTTACCGAAAAGACATTGATCTAAATAAAACAAACCAAAACTTAGTTGCCAAGAAAATTGAGTTTTTCTATCCAGAACAAACCACATTTGGATACAAAAATTTAACTACAAATTGGGATGCTGAAGCTTTCTTTATCTACAACGATAAGATTCATATCTTAACCAAAGAATGGGGAAATAAAGCTACAACACACTATGTAATTCCAATTGATTCTTCTACAAAACATGCGGCTAAAAAATTAGAAGCATATCAAACTGATTTTATGGTTACTGGTGCGCATATCAGCACAAATAAAGCGAATATAGGTTTGTATTTAATCGGTTATACTTTAGAAACTATTGCAATCTTACAATGGTTTGATTTACCTAATGATAATTCGGATTTTATATTTTCTAAGAGCAATAAAACAATTACTTTACCATTAGGTTTTACTACACAATTAGGACAATTAGAAGGAATTTCATTATCTTCACACGATCAAAATCAAATCTGTATAAGTGGGGAAGAATTTAAGTTTAAAGGTTTTCATGCCAAACAAATACTTCACTGCTTCAAGAATTTCACAAATTAAAATTAAATTCCATTGAGTAACACAGTAGACTTAATTAAAGCTCCCATTGCTGAGGAGATGAAGTTGTTTGAAAACAAGTTCTTCGAATCCATGAAGAGTAACGTCTCGCTTCTCGATCGTATCACTCATTACATCGTTCGCCGCAAAGGAAAACAAATGCGACCAATGTTTGTTTTTTTATCTGCCAAAATGTTGGGCGAAATGCAAGATAAAACATATCGTGCGGCATCATTCATCGAATTAATTCACACTGCAACATTGGTTCACGATGATGTGGTAGATGATAGCCAATTACGCCGTGGGTTTTTCTCGCTAAACGCTATTTGGAAAAATAAAGTTGCTGTTTTAGTTGGTGATTATTTACTTTCTAAAACTTTAATTATATCTACTAAAAATAAAGATTTCGATTTATTAGAAGTAGTTTCTGTTGCAATTCAAGAACTTTCTGAAGGAGAACTTTTACAATTAGAAAAAGCACGCAAATTAGATATTACGGAAGACGTTTATTACGAAATCATTCGTATGAAAACTGCAACACTTATTGCGGCTTGTTGTAAAGCCGGTGCGTTATCAGTTGGTGTAGACGAAGAAACAGCAAATAAAATGCATCGCTTTGGTGAATTAGTTGGAATTGCTTTTCAGATTAAAGATGATTTATTTGATTATACAACTTCAAATGCAATCGGAAAACCTGTCGGAATCGATATTAAAGAACAAAAAATGACTTTACCTCTTATTTATTCATTAAATAAAGTAAGTGATAAAGATCGTAAATGGTTAATCAATTCGGTTAAGCGCTATAATAACGATAAAAAACGTGTTCGTGAAGTTATTGAATTTGTAAAAGCTAACGGAGGAATTGAGTATACAAGAAATATGATGCAGAAATATGCGAATGATGCATTAGATATCTTAAAAGAGATGCCAGACAACGAATATCGTAAATCATTAGAATTATTAGTAAATTACGTGATGACAAGAGATAAATAAAACAATCAATTATAATTTTAAAGCTCAACTTTTTAGTTGGGCTTTTTTAATGAATAAATATATTACTTTTACAAACATAACAGATTATCAGTTAATAAAATGATATATAAACTTATAATTATAAGTACGGGACTATTTTTACATTCTTGTAAAATTGATTATAAACATATTAAAGAAAAAGAATTAAATTATTCATTAAATATAATTTCTAATAAAAACTATAAAGATGATAGATTCCAGCCTCCTTTTTTTTCAATTGTAGGAAAAAATCCAGAAACAAATAAAATAGATACGTTTGAGGATGGAAGATGGTTTTCTAGTATTAGTGATTCAATAGAAATAGGAGACACTGTTTATAAAAAGAAAGGAGATAATTTCTTTTTAATTAAAAAAAAGAACCTTATTTTAAAAGTAAAAGATAAATCAAATAAAAAAGGAGAATTTATTGAAATACTAAACAGATAGATCAAAATATTTTTTAAAAATTTATACCACAATACACACCAAAGACCATAATTATGACATTAAGATATATCCTATTAGGATTAGATTACGATACTTACATTAAAAACGATAATGAATTTCAATATCATACTCGTTTTATAAGTAACTATTTTTCAAAAGCAATTAGAAAATATAAATTTGATACTAATGGTATATTTAATATGATTTCCATTGCCTTGTTACCTGATAATAAAAAAGAAAAAACTAAAATAACAGCAATAAATGTACTTGAAACCTATTTGCCATTTGACCAAAAGCGTTATGTACAAATAAAAGGAACAGAGGATTGTAGTTATTATTTGGAATTGTTGGAACAAGGTTTTAAAAAGGCTTCGGAATTTAAACCAATACCATTGGATACACTTTTAAATTTAATTGAGGAATTTAAAAAAGGAGGGTGTAAAAATGAATGGTTACATAAGAAAAAACGTTTTAAAGAGAAAGATTTAGAGGTTGTTTTGACTTGTGAGTTTACTACAAATTATTTTCAGTTGATAGCAACAATAAATCAAATATCAACTAAAAAAGAATTAACTAAAGGGCTTGTAATTAAAACAAAACCAGATGAAATCCATTTTGACAAAATGTTTAAGGATATTTTGATAGATGATAATTTTATTATCATCACAGACGCAAGCGATAGTGCAAGAGTGTTAATCAATATTGAAGATGCAAAAAAAAGCTTTTTTAATAGAATGTTTGCACCTTACATTTATAGTGACAACTATACACAAGAAGAAAATTTAAAATATGAAACTACTCATAATGAAGTAATAAAAATATTATCTTATGATGGAAGTGGTTATTGAAATACAAGAAGATAAAGAGATAAAAGAAATTTCTTACATTATATAATCAATAATAGCACTAAAGGTAATGTATCAGATATGTATTGCAAATTAAATAATTTAAAATACCACAATTAGCTAATTAGTCTGTCATTCTGAACGAAGTATATACAAGTAAAAAAGTTATTCAAGTGCTTAAATGATAGATTAATCATTTTAAATGTATCGAGAAATTAGACATTAAATATTGTCAAGCTGAACACGTTTCAGCTTCGCATACAACTTTATTACACCATACAGTTAAAAACGTATCACATTAAACTCAAAACGTATTACGTAAAGTATAAACACAAAAAATCCCCAACCAATTAAATGATTGAGGATTCTTTTTAAAAACTGGCGGCGACCTACTCTCCCGCAATAGCAGTACCATCGGCGCTGAAAGGCTTAACTTCTCTGTTCGGAATGGGAAGAGGTGAGCCCTTTCGCTATAACCACCCTAATTTCTTAGATATTTTTAATTAGGTTTAATTCCTAATATATTATCAACATTATTAGATACTTGAATACAAGTGTTTGTTTTATTTATTTTGATACAATCCAGTACACAATTCAAATAAGATTAACTAACCTTCTCTATGACGGTTAAATTAATATTTGAAAAAGTTTATGGGTAATTAGTACTACTCGACTATGACATCACTGCCTTTACATCTATAGCCTATCAACGTGGTAGTCTGCCACGACCCTTTAAAGAAGTCTAATCTTGCGGCGAGTTTCGCACTTATATGCTTTCAGTGCTTATCTCATCCAAACGTAGCTACTCAGCGGTGCACCTGGCGGCACAACTGATACACCAGAGGTTTGTTCAACACGGTCCTCTCGTACTAGAGTCAAGTCCGCTCAAACTTCTAACGATCACAACAGATAGAGACCGAACTGTCTCACGACGTTCTGAACCCAGCTCGCGTGCCACTTTAATGGGCGAACAGCCCAACCCTTGGGACCTTCTCCAGCCCCAGGATGTGACGAGCCGACATCGAGGTGCCGAACCTCCCCGTCGATGTGAGCTCTTGGGGGAGACTAGCCTGTTATCCCCGGAGTACCTTTTATCCTTTGAGCGATGGCCCTTCCATACGGAACCACCGGATCACTATGTCCTGCTTTCGCACCTGCTCGGCTTGTTGGCCTCACAGTCAAGCACCCTTATGCCATTACACTCTACGCACGGTTACCAAGCGTGCTGAGGGTACCTTTGAAAGCCTCCGTTACTCTTTTGGAGGCGACCACCCCAGTCAAACTACCCACCATGCACTGTCCTCCCGAAGGGAGTTAGGCTCCAAGTAAATAAAGGGTGGTATTTCAACAATGACTCCACAACACCTAGCGATGCTGCTTCATAGTCTCCCACCTATCCTACACATTATTTACCCGAAGTCAATACAAAGCTATAGTAAAGGTTCACAGGGTCTTTTCGTCCCGTTGCGATTAACCGGCATCTTCACCGATACTACAATTTCACCGAGCTCATGGTTGAGACAGTGCCCAGATCGTTACACCATTCGTGCAGGTCGGAACTTACCCGACAAGGAATTTCGCTACCTTAGGACCGTTATAGTTACGGCCGCCGTTTACTGGGGCTTCAGTTAAGAGCTTCGCCGAAGCTAACCCCCTTCCTTAACCTTCCAGCACCGGGCAGGTGTCAGACCCTATACGTCATCTTTCGATTTTGCAGAGTCCTGTGTTTTTGATAAACAGTCGCCTGGGCCTTTTTACTGCGGCTGACATTACTGCCAGCGTCTCTTCTCCCGAAGTTACGAGACTATTTTGCCTAATTCCTTAACCATGACTCACTCGAGCGCCTTAGGATACTCTCCTCGACCACCTGTGTCGGTTTACGGTACGGGCTGCTTCTCTCGCTATTTCTAGGGACAATGTTCAGTGGATTATCACGCCACCCGAAGGCTTTGTGTACTATCCTTAGTTTACCTAAGTTCAACGTACTATTCCGTCAGTACGCACCACCTACGATCATCCGTCACTTTTGTTGAGAGCAGGTACGGGAATATTAACCCGTTTGCCATCCACTACCCCCTTCGGGTTCGTGTTAGGTCCCGACTAACCCTAAGCTGATTAGCATAGCTTAGGAAACCTTAGTCTTACGGCGAATAAGTTTCTCACTTATTTTATCGTTACTCATGCCTACATTTTCTTTTCTATAAACTCCACCACCCATTACCAGGTGACTTCGACGTCGATAGAATGCTCCCCTACCAGTAGTACTAATGTACTAATCCATAGCTTCGGTAATATGCTTATGCCCGATTATTATCCATGCCGGATCGCTCGACTAGTGAGCTGTTACGCACTCGTTAAATGAATAGCTGCTTCCAAGCTAACATCCTAGCTGTCTATGCAATCCAACCGCGTTTTTTCAACTTAGCATATATTTGGGGACCTTAGCTGATGGTCTGGGTTCTTTCCCTCTCGGACATGGACCTTAGCACCCATGCCCTCACTGCCTAGAAACATATATTAGCATTCGGAGTTTGTCAGGAATTGGTAGGCGGTGAAGCCCCCGCATCCAATCAGTAGCTCTACCTCTAATATACTTCACTAAACGCTGCACCTAAATGCATTTCGGGGAGTACGAGCTATTTCCCAGTTTGATTGGCCTTTCACCCCTACCCACAGGTCATCCGAAGACTTTTCAACGTCAACCGGTTCGGTCCTCCACTTTGTGTTACCAAAGCTTCAACCTGCCCATGGGTAGATCACAAGGTTTCGCGTCTAATACCACTGACTGCATCGCCCTATTCAGACTCGCTTTCGCTTCGGCTCCGTACCTGAAGTACTTAACCTTGCCAGTGACATTAACTCGTAGGCTCATTATGCAAAAGGCACGCCGTCACACTTTCGTGCTCCGACCGCTTGTAGGCGTACGGTTTCAGGTTCTATTTCAACTATCTATTCGATATGCTTTTCACCTTTCCTTCACAGTACTAGTTCACTATCGGTCTTTGAGGAGTATTTAGCCTTGGAAGATGGTCCTCCCATATTCGGACAGAATTTCTCGTGTTCCGCCTTACTCGTTATCAACTATATAACCTTTTCGCTTACAGGACTATCACCCTCTTCGGTTAACCTTTCCAGGTTATTCTGCTAAAATTATAAAGTCTTTAGGGCTAATCCGCGTTCGCTCGCCACTACTTACGGAATCTCAATTGATTTCTTTTCCTATTGGTACTTAGATGTTTCAGTTCCCAACGTTCGCTCTCACTTACGTGAGTGACATGTCTTCAACATGCCGGGTTGTCCCATTCGGAAATCTACGGATTAATGCGTATGTGCCGCTCCCCGTAGCTTATCGCAGCTTATCACGTCCTTCATCGCCTCTCAAAGCCTAGGCATCCGCCGTACGCCCTTAGTAACTTTTTTCATAATTTAACCGTCATATTAATGAGCGGTTATGTTAATCTTACTCGTTTTTTGTTTAATTGTATACCTTCAATGCCGAATTAAATCGTTTATTTATTTAATTCTATATTGCTTTGATTAATTTCTTAATCTCTGTTTGATTGTATGTCGTTAACAATTTTCTTGTTATCTTTTTCTAATAATGTCAATGAACTCTTCTGCTTTTCACGAAGTTCGAATTTCGAGTTTCGTTTATAGCTTGGTGGAGAATATCGGAGTCGAACCGATGACCTCTTGCGTGCAAGGCAAGCGCTCTAGCCAGCTGAGCTAATCCCCCTCTTTATTTCTATTAGTAGTCTCAGGCAGACTCGAACTGCCGACCTCTACATTATCAGTGTAGCGCTCTAACCAGCTGAGCTATGAGACTCTTTAATACTCTTAAAGAGTGGTCTTTGTAATATATATCTTTGAAATCAAATCCGACAGTAAATAAAACCGAATAAAACAGTCAATCTTCTAATTTAATAGAAGAAAATTCGTCGTTCTCTAAAAATGAGATGTTCCAGCCGCACCTTCCGGTACGGCTACCTTGTTACGACTTAGCCCTAGTTACCAGTTTTACCCTAGGCAGCTCCTGTTACGGTCACCGACTTCAGGTACCCCCAGCTTCCATGGCTTGACGGGCGGTGTGTACAAGGCCCGGGAACGTATTCACCGCATCATGGCTGATATGCGATTACTAGCGATTCCAGCTTCATAGAGTCGAGTTGCAGACTCCAATCCGAACTGAGATAAGTTTTCGAGATTCGCATCTTGTTGCCAAGTAGCTGCCCTCTGTACTTACCATTGTAGCACGTGTGTAGCCCAAGACGTAAGGGCCGTGATGACTTGACGTCGTCCCCACCTTCCTCTCAACTTGCGTTGGCAGTCTCATTAGAGTCCCCGTCTTTAAACGCTGGCAACTAATGATAGGGGTTGCGCTCGTTGCAGGACTTAACCTAACACCTCACGGCACGAGCTGACGACAGCCATGCAGCACCTTGCATTCTGTCCGAAGAAATATCTGTTTCCAAATACGTCATTATGCATTTAAGCCTTGGTAAGGTTCCTCGCGTATCATCGAATTAAACCACATGCTCCACCGCTTGTGCGGGCCCCCGTCAATTCCTTTGAGTTTCATTCTTGCGAACGTACTCCCCAGGTGGGATACTTATAACTTTCGCTTAGCCACTGAATCCGAAAATCCAACAGCAAGTATCCATCGTTTACGGCGTGGACTACCAGGGTATCTAATCCTGTTCGCTCCCCACGCTTTCGTCCATCAGCGTCAGTTGAGGCTTAGTGACCTGCCTTCGCAATTGGTGTTCTGCGTAATATCTAAGCATTTCACCGCTACACTACACATTCCAGCCACTGCAACCTCACTCAAGACCAACAGTATCAATGGCAGTTCCATCGTTAAGCGATGGGCTTTCACCACTGACTTATTGGTCCGCCTACGGACCCTTTAAACCCAATAAATCCGGATAACGCTTGCACCCTCCGTATTACCGCGGCTGCTGGCACGGAGTTAGCCGGTGCTTATTCATATGGTACCTTCAGCTACTCACACGTAAGTAGGTTTATCCCCATATAAAAGAAGTTTACAACCCATAAGGCCGTCATCCTTCACGCGGGATGGCTGGATCAGGCTTTCACCCATTGTCCAATATTCCTCACTGCTGCCTCCCGTAGGAGTCTGGTCCGTGTCTCAGTACCAGTGTGGGGGTTCACCCTCTCAGGCCCCCTAAAGATCGTTGACTTGGTGAGCCGTTACCTCACCAACTATCTAATCTTACGCATGCCTATCCTACTGCGATAAATCTTTCAAGTGTATCTGATGCCAGAATCACTGTTATAAGGTATTAATCTTCTTTTCAAAAGGCTATCCCTTTCAGTAGGGCAAGTTGCATACGCGTTACGCACCCGTGCGCCGGTCTCTCTGTAGCAAGCTACAAATACCCCTCGGCTTGCATGTGTTAAGCCTCCCGCTAGCGTTCATCCTGAGCCAGGATCAAACTCTCCATTGTAAATAAATATTGTTTGAAGCGTTAGCTTCTATGTTTTACAACTTCGAATTTCCTTTAGCTCTATTATTTAAGGATTGACCGTTAATTTATATTCGGCTTTTATTTCTTCTGTCTATATTGTAATTTCAAATGAACTTCTCGTTTCAAGCAAACTTCTTTCGTTGTTTGCGGTTGCAAAGGTAAGACTTATTTTTAAACTAAAAAATCTTTTTTGAATAAATTTTAAAGTTTTTATTTTTGTTTACTTCTTCGCGATTTCAAGTTTCAATACTACTCGTCTTTCGTATTGAGAGTGCAAATATAAGACAAGATAATTCAGCTTTCCAAATCGTTTTATGAATTATTTTCAGTTTTATCCTTAACTAACTGAACAGAAGCGAAATATTTTTTGAATTAAATTTAGATATGTGTTTTGGTGTAGCTTTTCCTGTAGAATTAGGTAGTTTTCTAAATTATATATAGTATACTTTCATTTTTGTCTTGACACAAAACATTTGAAATTAAAAGGAGAAGCCACAGTGTGGCTTAGGTAAAATAATTACAAACAGTATAATCTTATTTATATATCAATACTTTTTTCTTGATAAAAAAGTATTCAAAAAAGTCAAGACTGTAAATCATTTTCGCTAAAAAACCTCTTGATTACGGGAATGAATTAGATGTCATTTTATTTCTGAAAGATTAATTGATACCTCTGAATAAAAAACTAGTAATTATATAATTAAGATGCAATTCTGAAACGAGTTCAGAATGACGAAATGGAATGAATATATAAAGTTGTAACATTATTTAAGAAGTTTTTTGCTTGGATATAGCTTTAAATATTATAATGATTAAAGAAACATATGTTCATTTTTTTCGTCAAAAAAACGAACCAAAAAAGACATTGCTAAAATCTTCGACTAAAACTAAATTGATTTCGAGGAATGATTTAAATGATTCGCTATCGCTCACTAAATCATTCTTATCTCTACATCAATTTAGTTTCTTAACGTTTACGATTTTCAGGCAATATTTTTCATAATGCAGAAGATTTATAAATAAGATTTTACTATCGTATTAATTATTACGATGCGATTCTGAAACGAGTTCAGAATGACGAAATGGAGATAAATATGTAAAGTAAAAATGGAAGTGATAGCTGGAATTGATTATTTTGTAATGGATGCTTCTTTAAAAAGCAGACGTTACAAAATACTTTGGAGAACGGACTCGTGAAAATGAGTTGCGAAGCAATGAAGGTTTTAAAATAAAAGAATCAAAACTATATTCATTAAATATAAATGACAGAATTGTATATTTACGAAAACACAAAATAATGTACAAAGCAAAATATCCACAAAGAATAATTTGTTTAACAGAAGAAGGAACTGAAATTTTATACTCAATAGGTGAACAAAATCGTTTAGTTGGGATTAGCGGATTTACATACCGACCGCCACAAGCAAGAAAGGAAAAACCAAAAGTATCTACTTTTTTAGATGCTAAATTTGATGAAATTATTGCTCTAAAGCCTGATTTGGTAATTGGTTACTCGGATTTACAGGCTGATTTAGCAGCAGAATTAATACGAAGAGGAATTGATGTCTATATTTTTAATCATCATACTGTTGAAGGAATTTTAGATATGATTTTGAAATTTACATCATTAATAGGGTGTAAACAAAAAGGCTTGAAATTGATTGATCAATATAACCGAAATTTAGATTCAGCCAATGAAATTGGAGCAAATTTAGATTTTAAACCAAAAGTACACTTTGAAGAATGGTATGAGCCGATCATGTCTGGATCGACTTGGGTGATGGAGCTGATTGAAATTTGTGGTGGAGATTTATGTTTCCCTGAATTAAAAAAAGAGTTTCATGCGAAGAACAGAATTGTGCTTGAAGATCAAGTAGTGCATGCAAATCCTGATTTGATAATTGGATCTTGGTGTGGGAAAATGTTTAAGCCTGAAATTGTAAAGACTCGTGTTGGATTTTCTGAAATTAACGCGATAAAAAATAATCAATTATTCGAAATCAAATCAGAATTTATTTTACAACCCGGAGCAGCCGCTTTATCTGATGGATTGCTACAATTACAAAAGATAATTAGTGAATGTAGCAAATTTTATTCGCGAATTTAAATCGATATAAAAGAATAAAGGAACCCAAATTGGATTCCTTTTTTTTATTTAAAAAATCATGTTTACTTCACGTTCTAAAGTAACACCAAATTTTGATTGAACATCTTGAATAATATTTTCAGACAAATCGTAAATTTCTTTTCCGGTTGCATTTCCATAATTCACCAATACTAACGCTTGTTTATCATGAACACCCGCATCTCCGAAGCGTTTTCCCTTCCAACCAGCTTGTTCTATTAACCAACCAGCCGCTAATTTAACGCCATTTTCTGCTGGATAATTCACAATTGTAGGATGTTGAGCAAAAACTTTTTCAAATTCCGAATTAGAAATTACAGGATTTTTAAAGAAACTTCCCGAATTACCAATTTGAGCTGGATCTGGCAATTTTGATTCACGAATACGAATTATTGCTGCTGAAACATCTTGAATTGTAGGATTTGAAATTCCTTCAACCTCTAATTCTTGCTGAATCGCTCCATAAGAAGTTTTTAATTGATGATTGCGTTTCGATAACCTAAATGTCACAGAAACCAAAACATATTGACCTTTAAGCTCGTTTTTGAATACAGATTCTCTATAACCGAACTTACACTCTTCATTACTAAAAATTCGCTCATCACCCGTTTCCAAAGATAAAGCTTGCACTTCCACAATTGTATCCTTCGCCTCTACTCCATACGCACCGATATTCTGAATAGGAGCTGTACCTACATTTCCAGGAATTAAAGATAGATTCTCTAATCCTCCGAAATTTTGAGTTAAAGTCCATTGAATAAACTGATGCCAATTCTCACTTCCTTGTGCTTTTACTTCTACATAATCATCATTTTCATTGATAATTTCAATTCCTTTCAGATTAAGTTTTAAAGCCAATCCATTAAAATCATTTACAAAAAGCATGTTACTTCCACCACCAATAAACAAAATAGGTAAATTGTTTTGACGACGAAAAACTAGTGCTTTCTTTAATTCGGTGAAATTAGAAACTTCGGCAAAATATTTTGCCTTCGCATCAACTCCGAAAGTATTGTATAATTTTAAAGAATAATTTTCGATGATATTCATCCTTCAATATTTTTATAAGCATTGTTTAGTTAAATTTTCAACCAAACAATGCTAATTTCATTTTGTAAATTATCTTGTTGTACCAGGATACTGCTCTAAAGCTTCTTTTAAAATTTCAACTGAACGAATTAAATCTTCAGATTTTAAAACATAAGCTAAACGAACTTCTTGTAATCCTGAATTTGGAGTACTATAGAAACCAGCACCTGGCGCTAACATTACTGTTTCTCCGTTAGAGTTGAAAGATTCTAATAACCAAATTGCAAATTTTTCTGCATTATCTACTGGTAATTGAATCATACAATAAAATGCACCTTTTGGATTAGGAACTACAACACCTGGAATTTCTTTTAGTCCATTTACTAAAACATCACGACGTTTTAAGTATTCCGCACGACAATCTTCGAAATAAGTTCCAACATTATTATGAGCTAAAGTTGCCATATATTGAGACAATTCAACCGGACTTAAACGAGCTTGAGCAAAACGCATTGCAACACCCATGAAATCTTGATTACGTGTAACAATAGCACCCGAACGAGCACCACATAAAGAAAAACGTTTAGATTCAGAATCAATTACGATTGCATGATTTTTCAGTTCAGGAAAACTTAAAATTGAAGTAAAAGGCTCTTCTGTATATAAATATTCAGCATACACTTCATCAGCAATTAAATAGATATCATGCTCTAAAACAATATCACGTAATTGCTCTAATTCCTCTTTCGAGTAAACATAACCTGTTGGATTTCCTGGATTACAAATTAAAATCGCTCTAGTTTTATCTGTAATTTTCTTCGCAAATTCTTCTACTGGTGGTAAACCAAAGTTATTTTCAATAGAAGATGGAACTGGAACAATATTTACATCATTTTCACATGTAAATCCATTGTAATTTGCATAAAATGGTTCTGGAATAATAATTTCGTCACCAGGATTTGCAATAATTCCGAAGATAAATAATAAAGCTTCTGATCCACCTAAAGTTGCAATAAAATCAGACGAAGTAACATCGATCCCTCTATTATTATAATAATTTGCTAATGCTTCTCTATACTCTAAAGTTCCTTCAGAATGCGTATAAGAAATTATATTAGAAGGAAAATTCTTTAACCCTTCTAATACTGCTTTAGGAGACTCAATGTCTGGTTGTCCAATGTTTAAATGATAAACTTTTGTACCTCTTTGTTTTGCTGCATCTGCGTAAGGAACTAACTTACGAATTGGTGACGCAGGCATGTTTTGTGATTTATTTGATAAAACTAACATTTTTAAAATAATTTGTTGTTTGCTTACCTTATTTGGTATTGTTTTTGTAATTTTAGGTTGTAAATATACAATTCGTTTAATCTATAAAAAAAACTTTATTATGAGTAAATCAAATAATGCCGTAAAATTATTAGCAGGTTTAGCTATCGGTACAGCAATTGGAGCAGTAGTTGGATTATTATATGCACCTGAATCTGGAGCTGACACAAGAAAAAAATTAAAAAAAGAAGCTGATAAATTAAAGAAAGAAGCTGATAAATATGCTGGAGATTTTTCTGAAAAAGCGAAAAAAGCAAAAGCTGAATTAGAAGTTAAACTTGAAGAAATTAAAGCTAAATTAGCTGAGCAAAAAGACGAGTTAATTGCAAAAGCTGAGGAAGTTTCAGGTAAAGCTAAAGACAAGGCTAAAGATGTAAAAGACGAATTCCAAGAAAACGTTGGAGTTTAATAAATAATTTTTGTAATCTAATTTTTTCATTTCTAGCCATACTCTATTATGTTTTCAGACTTAAAATCATATGTTAATCAGCGAATAACGTTAACAAAATACGAATTTGTTGACTCTATGAGCAATATGTTCGCAAGTGGTATTTTTGCAATCATTGTAGCCGCTGCGTTTCTATTTTTAATCCTTTTAGGAAGCTTAGCTACTGGTTTTTTGTTAGGTGATTATTTTAATAATTATGGATATGGATTTTTAGCTGTTACAGGTTTATATTTTTTATTTCTAATACTTTGTCTGATTTTTAGAAAAAATCTTAAAAACTTACTTGCTGATATCGCTGTAGAAAGTGCTATGATTGCAATGTCTAACCAAGATGAAGATGATGATGAAGAATAATCAGAAACCGATTAAAAATCTTAATGATTTAAGGTTAGCAAAAAAACGTTTAAAAGCTGAAATTAGAATTTCAGAAAAAGCGAATGATAATTCTGTCGTGAACAAAGCATTTGGACTTGTTTCTAACTTTACAAGAGATCAAAATTTTGCATCGAGTAAAGTTGAATCTGCATTGCATTGGATTGGAGATAAAGCTAGTAACAAATATCCGATGAGAGGTTTTAGTAAAATTCTTGTTTCAGGATTAATTGTAATTGCTGTTCCAATTATTACAGAAAAAATTCAGGATTACATCAAGAAAAAATTATAAAATATTTTGAATAAAAAAGGCACTCATTTAGAGTGCCTTTTTTATTTATATCATTTCTTTAAATTCATTAAATGCTAACTCAAAATCTTCTAATGGAATAAAATGTCCAAGATCTTCATTAATACATAAAGTAACCTTATTTGTTTCTAGATTTATTTTATTAAAAAAATCTAATTGTAAATCCGAATTAACAATTTCATCTTTTAAACCTACCAAAACATATATTTGACTTTTAGGTTTTAATTCCCAAGCTTTATTCGGTATGTATTTTTTAACTTGATCTAAGACTGTAACAGCTGGGTTTAACACTAAACAAGGTACTTCTAACAATAGCGCTAAGTGATAAATTAACAACCCTCCTAAACTTGTACCAGAAACGAAGTCCAAATTTTTATCTTTAAATTGATCGTATAAACTATATAATATTTCCGGCTCATTGTCATAATCAATATTTGGTGCGTAAATAGTTCCGTAATTTCCTAAGAAATTTTTCTTTTCATCAGTTACATACCCTTGATACCCGTGTAAATATATCCCGTTTAACTTTTTACTATTCATAAAAAAAATCCATAATCTTGATGATTATGGATTTTAAATGTATGAATTTTAATCTAATTAAGCTTCTTGTTCTTCTGCTTGTTCTTCAGATTTCTTCGCATTAGGTAATTCACCTTTAAATAAGAATGAAATGATTTCTTTATTAACCGTATCTAACATACGTTGGAAAATCATGAAAGATTCTTGTTTGTAAATTACTAATGGATCTTTTTGCTCGTAAACCGCATTCTGAGATGTACGACGTAAATCATCAACATCACGTAAATGCTCTTTCCAGTTGTCATCAATTAACGATAAAACAATAGATTTTTCGAAATCTTTAGTAATCGTTTTACCTTTTGATTCGTAAGCTTCTTTCAAATCACAAACAACTGTCATTTGACGGATACCATCTGTAAACGGAACTTGGATACGAGAGAACATGTGACCTTGATTTTCATAAACACCCGCAATAACAGGGAATGCCGTTTCAGCAACATATTCCATTCTAGCTTTGTAATCAGCTAATGCAGCTTGATAAACAATATCTAATAATTCTTTAGCTGAAGTCGATTTAAAAGTTGCTTCATCAACAGGAGTTCCCATTGTAAAGTATTTAATTAAATCTAATTCGAAACGACCAAAATCTTCAAATTCTTTATTTTCTTTAACGATTGAAGCAGCAACATCGTAAATCATGTTTGCAATATCAACCTCTAAACGATCTCCAAATAACGCATTACGACGACGTTTGTAAATTACTTCACGTTGCTTATTCATAACGTCATCATATTCTAATAAACGTTTACGAACACCGTAGTTATTTTCCTCAACTTTCTTCTGAGCACGTTCGATAGATTTTGTAATCATTGAATGTTCGATTACTTCACCATCTTTGTGTCCCATACGATCCATTAATTTTGCAATTCTTTCAGAACCGAATAAACGCATTAATGAATCCTCTAAAGAGATATAAAATTGAGAAGATCCTGGATCACCTTGACGACCTGCACGACCACGTAACTGACGATCGACACGACGAGAATCATGACGCTCTGTACCAATAATTGCTAAACCTCCTAAGTCTTTAACTTCTTGCGTTAACTTAATATCGGTACCACGACCTGCCATATTAGTTGCAATAGTTACCGCACCTGGCTGACCAGCTTCTGTTACAATATCTGCTTCTTTCTTATGTAATTTCGCATTTAAAACGTTGTGTTGAATTCCACGTAATTTTAATGCTTTAGATAATAACTCAGACACCTCTACATTCGTTGTTCCAACTAATACTGGACGTCTGTCTTCTTGAGATAACTTAGTAATTTCTTCGATTACAGCTTTATATTTCTCACGATTAGTTTTAAATACAACATCGTTTCTATCATGACGTAAAATTGGACGGTTTGTTGGAATAGAAACAACATCTAATTTGTAAATTTCCCAGAACTCACCAGCCTCCGTTTCAGCAGTACCAGTCATACCTCCTAACTTGTTGTACATACGGAAATAATTCTGTAATGTAACAGTTGCGAAAGTTTGTGTAGCCGCTTCAATTTTTACATTTTCTTTGGCCTCAATCGCTTGGTGTAATCCATCAGAATAACGACGACCATCCATGATACGACCAGTCGATTCGTCAACGATTTTTACTTCACCATCAACTACAACATATTCATTATCTTTTTCAAATAAAGTATATGCTTTTAATAATTGAGACATTGTATGGATACGCTCAGATTTAATAGAGAAATCACGGAAGAATTCTTCTTTCATTAAAGCAATTTCTTCTTTTGCTTTTCCAGAATTTTCAATCTCGGCAATATTAGTAGATACATCAGGTAAAATGAAGAAATTTTCATCTTCCATACCTTTAGATAAATACTCGATTCCTTTATCTGTTAAATCTGATTGATTTGATTTTTCATCAATTGTAAAATATAAGTGTTGATCCACTTTAGGCATTTCACGATTATTATCTTGAATGAAATACGCTTCTGTTTTTTGTAACTGCGCACGGATTCCATCTTGAGATAAGAATTTAATTAAAGGTTTATATTTTGGTAAACCACGATAAACTTGGTATAATTTAAACCCACCTTCTTTTAAATCACCTGCTTTAAATAATGCTTTAGCTTCATTTAATACTTTACCTAACATTTCACGTTGAATGTGGTATAAAGTATCAATTTTTGGTCTTAAAACATCAAATTCGTGACGATCTCCTTGAGGAACTGGACCAGAAATAATTAATGGTGTACGAGCATCATCAATTAATACAGAATCCACCTCATCGACAATAGCAAAATTTAACTCACGTTGTACTAAAGCACTTGGTTCGTTTGCCATATTGTCACGTAAATAATCAAAACCAAACTCGTTATTCGTACCATAAACGATATCAGATGCATAAGCATTTCTACGTCCAGCAGAATTAGGTTGGTGATTATCAATACAATCAACAGTTAAACCATGGAAATTAAATATTGGTCGCATCCACGCCATATCACGTTTTGCTAAGTAATCATTTACTGTTACTAAGTGAACTCCACGACCTGTTAATGCATTTAAATAGATTGGCAATGTAGCCACCAAAGTTTTACCCTCCCCTGTTTGCATCTCTGCAATTTTACCAAGGTGTAAAGCAGAACCTCCGATGAACTGTACATCATAGTGTGCCATATCCCATTTTACTTTACGACCTGCAGCATCCCATTCGTTGTACCAAATAGCAGTGTTTTCGTCTTTTAAGGTAACGTAGTCAACACCTAAATTAGCAAGTTGTTTATCGTAATCAGAAGCAGTAACTTCTAATTGTGCATTATTTGTAAAACGCTTACCTGTTTCGCGTAAAACCGCGAAAGCTTCTGGTAAAATATCAATTAAGATTTTTTCCTCTATTTGGTAAGCTTCTTTATTTATTTTATCAATTTGAGCGTATAAAGCTTCTTTTTCAGTAAAATCAGAAGTAGCTTCAACTTTTTCTTTCAACTCATTAATTTGAGCTGTAAAATCAACAGTAGCCTCTTTTAATTTTTGTTGGAAACTTTTTGTTTTCCCTCTAAGTTCGTCAATAGTTAACGCCTCCAAAGCAGGACCAAAACTATTGGCTAAATCTACGTATTTACGTAATTCTTTTACATCTTTTTCATTCTTATTACCTAAGAATCCCTGTAAAATTTTATTAATAATATTCATATTGTAGCTCGTTCTTATCCAAACCACTAAAGGAACAAACCTTTATTAGTTTTCGATGTAAATATACATCAACTATGTTTTATATAGATGTTATAGAATTGAAAAAAGCCCCAACTTGGGCTTTTTTATATTAATATTCGTCTTCGTTCCAAAGGAAATCGTCATCCGTTGGATAGTCAGCCCAAATTTCTTCAATACTTTCGTAAGAATCTCCTTCATCTTCGATAGATTGTAAGTTTTCCACTACCTCTAATGGAGCTCCAGTACGAATTGCGTAATCAATTAATTCATCTTTTGTTGCTGGCCATGGTGCATCACTTAAGTAAGATGCCAATTCTAAAGTCCAATACATAGTTATATCTTTTTATTATTAGTAGAGACTATTTAACTCTCTATTATCGATTCAAAACCCGAAAATTCCAAATCAAATAATTTGCCAAAGTCAAACTGTCAGTCTTTTCTTTAAATTTATCCTTTTTTCTTAGATTTATTTATCTATTTTTAGCAACTAAATATAAGAAAATGGACACGAATATAACAAAATTATTTTCAATAAAACACCCAATTATTCAAGGAGGAATGATTTGGAATAGTGGTTGGCGTTTAGCTTCTGCTGTTAGTAACGCGGGAGGACTAGGTTTAATCGGTGCTGGAAGCATGTATCCGGACGTTCTTAAAGAACACATTATCAAATGTAAAGCCGCTACTGATAAGCCTTTCGGAGTTAACGTACCAATGTTATATCCTAATTTAGAAGAAATCATAGAAATTATAATTGAACAGGGCGTAAAAACAGTATTCACGTCAGCAGGAAACCCAAAAATTTGGACAGAAACGTTGCAAAAAGAAGGAATAACTGTTGCACATGTTGTAAGTAGCACCAAATTTGCTCAAAAATGTGCCGATGCAGGTGTAGATGCTGTCGTGGCAGAAGGGTTTGAAGCTGGTGGACATAATGGCAGAGATGAGACGACCACTTTATGTCTTATTCCTAATGTAAGAAAGCAAATAGATATTCCATTGATTGCTGCGGGCGGAATTGCAACCGGATCACAAATGTTAGCAGCTATGGCTTTAGGTGCAGATGGAGTACAAATAGGATCGCGTTTTGCTGCTACTGTTGAATCTTCTGCTTGTGATGCTTTCAAAAATGAAATTGTTAAAGCACAAGAAGGTGATACTATGCTTACTTTAAAAGAATTAGCTCCAGTTCGTTTGATTAAAAATCAATTTTATAACGAAGTGCAGGATTTATACATCAAAGGAACAACGGCTGAAGAATTAAAAAATCATTTAGGAAGAGGGCGTTCGAAAAAGGGAATGTTTGAAGGTGATTTAGTCAATGGAGAATTAGAAATTGGACAAGTTTCAGCCTTAATTGATTCGATTCCTACTGTGCAAGAAGTTTTTGATGAATTAATTTTAGATTTTGATAAAGCCAGAGAGTTAATTAATAAATTATAATTCATTAAAATAAACTAATTTTATAAGGATGTCATAAATGGCATCCTTTTTT
This sequence comes from Faecalibacter bovis, assembly GCF_017948305.1. Classification (NCBI taxonomy): domain Bacteria; kingdom Pseudomonadati; phylum Bacteroidota; class Flavobacteriia; order Flavobacteriales; family Weeksellaceae; genus Faecalibacter; species Faecalibacter bovis. Next base: position 2,064,341 of record NZ_CP072842.1, on the reverse strand, counting down.
AATTTAAACCTATGAAAGCTGAAGAAAATTATATAGAAATTAATAAAAATTCATGGAACACTAAAACTGAATTTCATCTAAAATCTGAATTTTATGACATGGAAAATTTCAGAAAAGGTAAAAGTTCTTTGAATGAAATTGAGCAAGAACTTTTAGGCGAATTAAAAGGAAAAAAAATACTTCATTTACAATGTCATTTCGGTCAAGATACAATTTCCTTGCAAAAATTAGGCGCAAATGTTACGGGTGTAGATTTATCTGATAAAGCAATTAATTATGCAAAAGAAATTGCTAAAGAGCTAAATGCTGAAGCTGAATTTATATGTTGTGACATCTACGATTTACCAAACCATTTACATCAGAAATTTGATTTGGTTTTTACCAGTTATGGCGTGATTGGATGGTTACCTGATTTGGACAAATGGGCGAACATTATTTCGCATTTTCTAAAACCTGAAGGAAAATTAGTTTTTGTCGAATTTCATCCAGTGGTTTGGATGTTTGATGATAATTTTGATAAAATTGGTTATAATTATTTTAACCGAGGCGCAATAAAAGAATCTTTTGAAGGAACGTATGCCGATAGAGAAGCGCCAATAAAACAGGAATATGTTATGTGGAATCATGGTATTACTGAAGTTTTGAACAGTTTAATCAAAAATGGATTAGAAATAAACCTATTTAATGAATATGATTATTCGCCTTATAACTGCTTTCAGCACACGATTGAATTTGAACCAAAAAAATTCAGAATTAAACATTTAGAAAATAAAATTCCAATGGTTTATGCCATTCAAGCTACAAAAAAATAACAATGAAAAATATACTTATTCTTACATTTTTAATCTTATCTCCTATTCTACTTCAGGCGCAAAGAATTGAAAAACATAATGCTGGAGAAATAATAAATTGGAAAGAATTTGAAATTAATAATAACAAATGGGGAACGTATAAAATTAAAAAAGGCACCTACGATCAAACCATTTATTTGGAAAATGATCAGCCTGGTTGGAAATGGAAAACTCCTGGAAAATCTTATGGCGTTTTGGGTTATCCGATGATATTTTTAGGAACTAGTGCATGGAACAATTTAGTAAATGTAAACACTGAGAATTATTTTAAAAATTTAAATGAGATTAAAACGTTTGAAGTTAAATATGATACTAAATTAATTGTTAATGATAAGAAATATAATCTAGCATTTGATTTTTGGCTTCACAATTCTCCAAAAGTTGCATTTGAAACTATTGACACCGAAGTAATGATTTGGGAAGATTACAATAAATTTAATCCCTTTGGAAAAAAACAAGGAAAACTTACAACTTCTACTGGTCAATACGAAGTATATGCTGGTAAAATCTTTAAAAAAGAATTGAATAAAGGTTGGAATTATATCGCATTCCTTCGCCTGAATAAACGTAAAAGCGGAAAGTTGAATTTAATGGAATTTATAACTTATATGAAGGAAAATAATATGATTAAAAACAATCATTATTTGTCTTCGTTTGAATTTGGAACTGAGATTTTAACCTCAACTGGCGAAATAAAAATAGTTGAGTATAACGTAAACATTGAATAAAAAAGGGTGCTTGAATTCAAGCACCTATTTTCACTAACTGACTATGAATTGTCTGAAATTAAATCTAATCTTAAACAGTAGATTTACAATCATTTCGACATAAAAAAAGCTGTCAAAACTGACAGCTTTTTATTTAAATTCTTCCTTGTTCTTTTAATTTCCAATAACGCAGTAATCCGTTAACTGACATCCAACTTGGATTTGCATATTCATAAGTTTGAATTTCTTCGTCAGATAATCCTTTTTCTTTGAATTGATTTTTCGTATAATTCATAAAAAGTGGAACTATTGTATCCGCTGGAACTTGATCATCATAAAATGGTTTGATGTAGTTTGCCCAATCGTGTAGTATCAATTCTAAATCATTCAATAATTCAATAGGATTTTCTTGGCGATCAAAATGTGTTAAATACAATGCTGTTGGATTTTTACTCTTAATTTTTTCAATAGATTCTTTCCAAAGCTTAATATTAATATCTGGCGGAGGACAAGGTGGAACCACCGGACCTTTACCGATTCTAACACCTGCTACATCGCCTGTAAAAATTACATCATCTATTTGATATGCGTTATGATGCACAGCATGACCAGGCGTATACAACACATCGATCACAACATCGCCAAACTCAATTTTATTTCCATCCGCAACACCAACTAATTGATCTTCAGGAATAGGTTTCATCTCTCCCCACAAACGATTCATATCATCTCCGTAAATCTGAGCAGCAGAATTCCATAACTTTTCAGGATGGTGTAAATGTGGAACACCTATTGGATGTACAAAAATTGTAGCGCCATGTTCAGCAAATTTCCAAGCTGCACCTGCATGATCAAAATGAATATGTGTAACCAAAACATTTTCAATATCACTTAGTTGAAAACCAAGATTTTCAATCCCTTTTTGTAAAGTATCGAAAGTTGACATCGGACCGGTTTCAATCAAAATAGGACCTTGAGCAGTTTCTATTAAATAAGCAGCAATCGAATGATCCTCTTGCTGAAAATTTAAATCAATTGTGTGTATTTGTGGCATTTTATAATATTTCTTCTATGGTATATTCTACTCCGTTAAATTCTAATGTATCACCTTTAATATTTCCTTCCAAAGATTTATAAATCGGTGCATTTGTACTAATCCCAACAAATTTTACTCCATCAAGTTCAAACTGTTGAAAAGCTAAACCGATTACCATATTTACTTTATTTGTAAATACTACATTTCCTTCAGTAATTCCTGGAACTAATTCTGGTTTTAGTATTATAAATGATTCTAATTCTTTCTTAGCTTCATCTAATCTTATTTTAGTTGCAAAAGCATCATCTGTCGAACGACTTTGTTGTACTAAATCATCAACCTCAACACTTGAATCTTCATCCAAATCCAAACTTTCTGTTTGCATTTTATGAGTTTCTTCTAAAGTTTTTATTTCTTCTTCCCTTAGGTAAATCAAATGATCAATAACATCTTTTCTTGTAAACTTTTTACTCATTTTATCAGGTTTTAATTTAGCTCAATTTACAAAATAAAAAAGACTCTTAGCTATAATTCTAAGAGTCTTGATATATTAAAATAAGTTTAAATTAGATTATTGAGCAAAACTGTATCTTGCACCACCAGCGGCAAACAATGATAACATTCTAGTTTTTTGTCCGTTTGTAAACATGTTCATTCCACGATCATCAGTATAATCCATATAATTCATTGTCATTTCGACTGGCGAACCTGAACAAGTACTGTAATGAGGATAAGTTGGAACTCCGTAATTTGCAGTATTATGAGTTGGAGTATCTGCTACTAAATCAGTTCCACATGTTGCATCACCCCAAATGTGACGTAAATTTAACCAATGACCAACTTCGTGCGTTGCAGTTCTACCCAAATTGAATGGATAAGTTGCAGTACCAGTTGTTCCTAAATATTTAGAATCTACCACTACACCATCAGTTGAAGAAGAACCTCCAGGAAATTGAGCATAACCTAAGATTCCATTTCCAATGGTACAAACCCAAAGATTCAGCTTTGTAGTTGGCGTTAATGGTGTTAAACCAGTTGATTTCTTCATTAAATCTGTTGTTCCCCAAGAGGTACGATTTACATACTTACGTCGTACTTGATCTAACTCAAATCGGATACCGACATTTGCTTTAACTCCTGAGAAAATAGTTGGGACAGATGAAAAATCAGAATTCTGAGCATTAAAATCTTTATTTAAAACATCTATTTGAGATTGAATTTGTGTAACTGAAATATTTTCTGCAGTCGTTCTGTATAAAACATTAACAACAACTGGAATTACAATTTGACCGTTAACTAATCGAGCTTCGGATAAATCAAAATTATTTGCAAACTCATCTATTTGTTGCATACGAGCAGCTAAAGATGGATCGGCAGCTAATTGTTCTTTAAAAACTTCATCTGTTGCACAACCACGACGAGCTAAATCTTCAACTGTATCTGTTGGCTGATCGATCACAGATGCATCGTCTTCAGAACAAGCTGTAAAAAACAAAACAGCTGATAATAAAAAAATTAATTTCTTCATAATTAGTAATTTATTAGTGTTAAACACTTAAAATTAACAAATAATTTTGAAACTGTATTATATTTATTTTAATATTTTACCGAAATGTTTAAAATTAATTTAAAGAAATATCAATTATTATGCTTTTTTAATAACCAAAACCCTCTATTAATAAAGACTTGTCAAATTTTAGGATAAAAAAAACACTCAATAAATTGAGTGTTCGATATCTTTAAACGATAAATTACTTTTTCACTTTAATTGTACAACCAATTGCAACAGTCGAAGTAACTTTTATTGGTTTATTTCCTAATAATGCATTAACCGCATCTTCTACATAACGCTCCGATACATCATTCGCGTCCTCATAGTTATTATCAATCGCACCGATATATTTTACAATATTTTTATCTTTTTCCTTTTGTAGCAAAAATACATGTGGCGTTTTTGTTGCTCCATATTGAGGATAAATCTTTTGACCTTCATCTAATAAATAAGGGAAAGTAAATCCTTTTTCTTTGGCACGAATTTTCATTTCTTCGAAACCATCCTGTGGCTGAACTTCAGGATCATTCGGATTAATTGCAATTACTGGATAACCTTGTTTTTTATATTTTTTGTCTAATGCAACGATTCTATCTTCGTATGCTTTTGAATAAGGACAATGATTACAGGTAAAAATTACGATGAAACCTTTTGCATCTTTAAAATCTTTCAGAGATACAAATTTGTTATCAATATTTTTCAGACTAAAATCTGTTGCCACATCCCCAACCTTGTATTGCGCGTTTACTGCAACACCAAACAAGATAAGACAAGTTGTAATAAATAATTGAATATACTTTTTCATATTAATGTGATGTTTTAAAAACTTTAATATTTTCTTCTAATTCAGATTTGCTCATTTCCTGACCAACGAAATGAACTTTTTCTCCGTTTTGGTAAAAAACTGTTACTGGTATATTTCCTGTCCAAGATTTATCAATTGCCGGAATCCATTCGTTCATACGTTTGTTATCATCTAATAAAACAACTTCAGCATTAATTTTAAAATCATTAATAAACTGCTTTACTTTATCTAATTGCTTGACACGATCCATAGAAACAAACAAAAATTTTATTTTTGAATTGTCTTTATTTTGTTCATCAACTTCAACAAAGTGTGGCATTTCTTCCACGCAAGGTCCGCACCAAGTCGCCCAGAAATTTACAATAATTAACTGATCTGTAGGTTGTTTTACCATCTCAAATAACTCTTCATATTTAATCACTTTTACATCTTGTGCATTGATTTGATTAAAACTTAAAATGGCAAGTAGTGAGAATATTTTTAAAAAATTCATTTTGATTATAATTTGAAAATAAAAGTAAGGTTTTTTAAAAAAATAGGATGAGGATTTTACTGATTTTAACTCAATTTTTGTAATTCCGTCTAAATTAACGAATTTTGTAAAAAATTGTTGACTTGTACTCAAAAGAAGAAGCTTTTCAGAAAAAAAAGGATTTTTGGGTTTCGTATGGTGGATATATGAAACTACAAATGAATGCAGAAGGAGAACGCATTAACTGGATTAATTATAAAACTGGTGTAAAAGGAATTTACTTTCGAACGAATGTAGATAGAAAATTTGCTGAAGTTATGATTCAAGTTGATCATCCGGATCCAGATTTTAGACAAATGATTTGGGAACAATTAGAAGAATACGAAATTGTTTTGCAAGGTTATCTTGGTGAAGATTGGATTTGGACTGCACAGGATTTTGACGATGATGGAAAAGAGATTTCTACCATTAAAATCAGACTAGAAAATGTGAGTATTTTTAGAGATACAGATTGGCCAACAATCATTACTTTCTTAAAAGAACGTATGATTAATTTGGATGAGTTTTGGTGTGATCACAAAGAAAGTTTCGAAATATTTAAATAAAAAAAAGCTCGGTAAAACCCGAGCTTTTTTATTTATTCAATAACACATTCTATTATTTCTATTGATATTAATTCGTTTGCTTCATTTACTAATTCATCTACAAATTCATTAGAAAGACTCAGCGATTTTAAATATTCTTCTTTCAGTAAAATGTCTTTTACTAAAATGCATCCTGCATCCATTAAAACTTTTTGTTGATCTTTGGTTAAAGATGTTAAACAAGTAATTGGATAAATTGCAAGATTATCAATTAGATATTTTAAACTCATTTTATCTGGATAATTCCACGAAATCATACCTATTTTATAATATTCGGCCCAATCGATAGAATCTGTTGTTAAGTACGCATTGGTTATTAAAAAACCTTTTGTTGGTTGTAACGTTTTATTGAAGTAGGTATATTCTTTATCCCTCACATCAATCATTCTCGACATGAAATACATTGGTGTCGTTACGCTGATTTTCGCGTCAATATCATTTCTAAATTTACATTCACAAAAAAATAAAACATCGTCTTTCTGTGCAACTACATCAATTTCGTGCGTAACAGCATTTCCCTGAACCGTTTGTCCATTAACGGCATTAAAACCGACTGTTTCCATTAATCTTTTGATGTATTTTTCAAAATAATATCCTTCTGGACCTAAATCGCGAAGCGCTTTTTTCAAACTATAACGAGCAGCATACGAACTTCTATATTTTTTTAAACTTTCAAATGCTAAGTTGTACAAATCTTGTGTTTTTATTCCATCGTAAATTTGTGGACTCATTAATTCAAACACTTCTTCCACTTCATCCTTGGTAGCTCCGGATTTAGTTAATGAAATTTTTAAGGCTTTAGGATTATAATCAACTAATTCTCCATTGAATTTAGATACTTTCATATTGTTTATTTAGGAAGATTAAATTTAGATAATTATTCGATTATTATACAGTAAAATGCATAATTAATAATAAATCTTATCTTTGCACAACCAAAAAATTAAATACATGAAATTAGATACTCTTTTACAGGAACGAAGCGGAAATCAATGTGAATTAAGCGGAGAAACTGAAAATCTAAAAATTTACGAAGTCCAGCCAGATGCTACGAGCAATCCTGATCGTATCGTTTTAATCACAGAAAAATGTTTAGCACAAATTGAAAAAAGAGAAGAATTGGATGCTGCTTTTTGGGAGCCAATTTTATTATCTTCTATGTGGAGCGAAGTTCCAGGTGTACAAGTTTTATCTTGGCGAATGCTAAATCGTTTTCGTAATGAAAGCTGGGCTGCTGATGCGATAGATATGATGTATTTAGATGATGAAATGTTAGAATACGCAAAAGCTTCTGGTGATCATATTGGTGATGGAGCTGTACAATTACACAAAGATTGCAACGGAAATATTTTAGCGAATGGTGATACAGTTACATTAACGAAAGATTTAGATGTAAAAGGTTCGTCATTAAATGCTAAAATTGGAACTGCTGTTCGTAATATTCGTTTAGTACATGACAACCACGAACAAATTGAAGGAAAAGTTGAAGGACAATCTATTGTGATTTTAACTAAATATGTAAAAAAACAAGCATAATTACGCTTCATATATATAAAAAGGGAATCTTTATGATTCCCTTTTTTATTGATTTAAACTAAATTTATCAAGTGATAATTTTAAACAAAGTTGACTTCCTTCACTCATTCCTTTATCTAAATATTCTTCGCCATTTTTTTCCTCGTCTTTCATTACATAATACGAATACATTAAACCATAACCGTCTGGATTATTAAGATCTATAACACGTTGTGCGATATTTTTTAACTGATCAAACTCTATTGCATTTTTATCTACTGTTTGGTAATCGTGATTTAATAATTGAAGTGTGAGATAGGAGAAATTTTGAATGCAACCTAAATCAAATCCTTCATCGCAAAGCATTTTATTTTCAAGATTAATCTGTTCAAAATGCAAGGGCAAAAGTCCATCATCCATTAATTTTGAAAGTTTTGATTGCGAATTATTTAAATAAAATCGTTTTAACCAATAGGCGCGTTGACTAGGTTCAAAAGTTATATCGTCATTCTTTTCAGCTTTCGAAACCAATTTTAGATTCTCGTTCTTTTGCCATTTGGTAATTCCTTTTATATTTCTTTTTTCAATCAAATAAATTGAAACATTCATATCTACAAATACAAACAAACTGTCGTTTTCATGGTAATATTCGGCTGGAATTTCTTTATTAATTACTGATTTTCCATTGCCAAATAGCTCGATTCGATTGTATGTATATTTTGAATTTCCTGCATAAATACCTTTAAGATCGTTACGCGGTTGAGCCGAAGCATTCGAAAAAAAACAAATAAACAATAGTAGAAGAACAGATAAAAAATATTTCATATTTAACTATATTTCAATTAAATATAAAAAAAGAGAATCAAATAAGATTCTCTTTCTATCATTAATTTTCAATATCATCTTTTATATCTTCAACTAATTGATCAATTTCTAGACTGAAACAAAGATTACATCCTTTTTCTAATCCTATATTTTTATAATAATTGAATTTTTCGTTATCACGTAAATACAAATAATAATTCGCTAATAAACCGTAACCTTCTGCATTGCCTAAATCAATAATCTTATGTCCTAAATATTCAAGATTTTTGTCTGGATTAACGATTAAATTTTCAATTTCGTTGGTATCAAAAATTTTTGTAACTCCACCTAAATTCTCCGAAAATTTCAAAATAAACACTTGCACGCAAGCCAAATCAAAATCTTGTTCGCATGCTACATTATTCTTTATGATGAGATCATTTATAAATTGATTATAATCTAAATTTTCGTCAAAAACTTGATTAAATGTATTTTTAAAGTTAATATCATAATAATTGGCTAATAATTGTGCTCTTTTATTTGCTGTAGGAGAATCTTGAGTATAGACGAACGACTTACTATCACTTTTAAAGATTTCATCATTAATCCAATATCCGATACCTTTAAGTGAATTATTTTTATGCTTTTTTAAAATAAATTGTGTACGATCAACAAAAATCACAATAGAATCGTTGCGTTCAAAATAATCATATAAATTAGAATCAGAAATCTTTACTTTTCCTTTTCCATCAAAATCTAATGTAGAATAAAGAGATTTTTTAGATGTATTTTTAAACAATCCTGACAAAGTGTTAGTAGGATTTTGGCCAAATGAAAGCAAGGCTATTTGGCATAAAATAATTGAGAGTATTTTTTTCATAATTTTTTGGTAGGTTTCAATAAAGATAATAAATAAAAAAAGTCGCTCAGAAAACTGAGCGACAAATTGAAATAATAGATTATATAGATGGAATTACTCCCATTCTTCTTTGATCTGAACTTCATCGTAATCAGCTTTCATTTCAGCTTCATAATCGATTGGTTCTCCTTTTGTGAACTTTTTAATTAAACTATCAAATATAGAATAAACAACTGGTACAATAATTAAAGTTAAGAATAAAGATGAAATTAAACCACCAATAATTACCCATGCTAAACCATTGTTCATTTCCGCTCCAGCTCCTTTAGCTAATGCAATAGGAATCATACCAAAAACCATGGCGATAGTAGTCATTAAGATTGGACGTAAACGCGCATGATTTGCTTGTAAAAGTGCATTGTAAGTAGATTCTCCAGCTTCTTTACGTTGATTTGTAAAATCGACAAGTAAGATGGCATTTTTACACACTAATCCGATTAACATAATCATACCCAGAATCGTAAATACGTTTAAGGAATTCGCTGTTAAGGCTAAGATTACAAATACACCAATTAACGATAATGGAATAGAAAATAATACGACGAATGGATACACGAATGAGTCATACAATGCAACCATTACCAAATAAACTAAGATAATTGCAGCTAATAACGCGATTCCTAACGTACCAAATCCTTCCGTTTGATTTTCCATATCTCCACCCCAAACGTAATCGACACCAGCAGGTTTATCCAGTTTTTCAATTTCTGCCATCCACTCATTTGCAACATCACCAATTGCACGTCCAACTACTTGCGATTCGATAGAAACTGCAGCAGTTTTATCACGACGTTCTAATAACGATGGACCTGAACCTTGAAGTACATTCGCAAATTGACTTAATTTAATTTGCTGACCTGCATTATTTACAAAAATAATATTCTTAACATCCTCAATTGAACGACGATTAAAATCATCAAATTGGATATTGATATCATATTCATACGCTCCATCACGATATTTACCATCAGTATTACCTGAGAAAGCTGTTTGCATCGTAAGACCAACCGTTTGTAAGTTTAATCCTAAAGCAGACATTTTATCACGATCTACAGAAACTGTAATTTCAGGATTTCCATCTTCAGAAGTTAATTCTGGTTCAGAAGAACCTGGGATCGTTTTCAAAATATCTAAAGCTTGAGTTGCAAATTTCGCAGCAGCTTCGTAATCTGTACCAGTAACCGTTAGTAATAACGGAGCTCTTTCAGCACCTACTAAACCAACTGGAACAGTTTTAATTTTAACTCCTACAAATTTATCCTGTAACTCCCTTTTCATTTTAGCTGCATAGATAGATGAATTATCTTCACGTTCCGATTTATCCGTCAAAATAACATCAATCTCAGCTTGGTATGCAGTTGATTGAGAAGCTCCCATTCCACCAGATTGTTGACCAACCGTTGTAATCATATCAACAATTTCCGGTTTATCACGTAAATAACGTTCAATCTGAATAGTTTTTTGATTTGTTTGCTCGATAGAAGCATCTTTGGGTAATTCAATCTGAACTAAAAATTCTCCTTTATCAATTTTAGGGAAAAATCCAGTTCCGACATAACCAAGAGGAACTAACATAAAAGAGGCAATCAATAACGCAACTGCACCAACGATTGAGGCAATTTTTGTGAACGTATTTTTTAAACACCATTTTAATAAATCAGAAACCCAATTTGTAAATGAATTTAATACGCCTTCAAACCAAAGAATAAATCGCTCAAATAAATTTTTTCCTGTTAGATGTTCTAATTTACCAAAACGAGATGACAACCATGGTACAATAGTAAACGATGATAATAAAGATAACATCGTAGCAATAACAACTGTAACACAAAATTGACCAATGATACCAGCTACTAATCCTGTTGATAATGCAATTGGTAAGAATACAACAACAATAACTAAAGTAATGGCAGTTACAGTAAATCCAATTTCGGCAGCACCATCATAAGACGCACGAATACGAGATTTTCCCATTTCCATGTGTCGGTAAATATTTTCTAATACAACAATGGCATCATCCACCAGAATACCTACAACTAAAGATAATCCTAATAAAGTCATTAAATTTAGCGTATATCCTAATAATTCCATTCCGATAAATGTCGCAATTAACGAAGCCGGAATAGCAACCATTACAATAAAGGCATTACGAATACTGTGTAAGAATAATAACATTACAACAGCAACTAATACAATAGCTAAAACTAAATCGAATACAACAGAGTTTGCTGCGTTTAATGTAAAGATAGAAGTATCATTCATGATACGAATCTTAACACCTTCTGCTTTGAACTGTTTTTCGATGTCCTTCGTTGCTTTTTGTACTAATGAAGAAACCTCAACCGCATTTGCATCAGACTGTTTTACAACCTGGAAAATAATTGATGGTTCTTGATTCAGACGAGCAACTTTTTCTACTTCTCGCTGAGAATCATAAACTAAAGCAACATCTGATAAACGAACCTGAATTCCTTGATTTGTTGTTAAAACTAATCCATTTAATTCCTCTACTGATTTGTATTTTCCAGATAAACGAATTATCGTTGAATTTTCTCTTGTTTTGATATTTCCTGTAGGGAAATCTAAGTTTGATGTTAAGATTGCTTGCTGAACCTGAGGCACAGATAAACCATAACCTTCTAATTTTTTAGCATCTAAACGAACTTGAATTTCACGTTCTTGTCCACCAATTAAGTTAACTTGTGCAACACCTTTTACACGCGCCAAAACTGGTTCTATTTTCTTATCTAATAAATCATAAAGATCCTTATCATTCAATTTATCAGACGAAACACCCGCCGTAATAATAGGTAAATCAGACATAGAGAATTTACTTAACGAAGGTGTTTCTACATCTTCAGGTAAATCGGAAATGATCTGATTAATTTTACGTTGTGCGTCATTCAAAGAATAATCAGCATCCGCGTCAGAGTTTAACGTAATCATAACGATTGATAAACTCTCATACGATTTAGATTCTACTTTTTTTACATTTTCTAAGGACGAAACTGCGTCCTCTATTTTTTTAGTAACCGAGTTTTCTACCTCACCCGGAGAAGCTCCAGGGTAGATTGTAGAAACCGTTACCACGTTAACATCGAATTTTGGGATTAATTCATACCCTAAACTCGAATAACTTAGTAAACCACCTAAAGTTAATATCGTAAATAATACGATAATCAGCGTAGGTCGTTTGATCGATATTTCAGCTAATTTCATTCAATATTATTTTACAACTTTAACTTTTTCTCCGTCTGTTAAGTTAATTTGACCAGCAGTTACAACTTCAGCACTTTGTTTTAAACCTGATAAAATTTCAACATAATCACCAACTACTCGACCAGAAACAACTTTAGTTAATTTGGAAACTCCATTTTCTACCACAAAAACTGTATTTGATGAAACTCCGTTAACGAAAGCTTTTGCTGGAATAACTGGTAATGCTTTAGTAACTGTAGGATCTTCAGACGTAGAAAATACTGCCGTACCGTACATACCAGCTTTTAACTTATTATTATTAGAAACTTCAATTTCTACTGGGAAACTTAAAGAAGCGTCTGCTTTTGGCGCAATAAATGTAATTTTTCCTACAAATTCATCATCAGGTAATACAGATGCTGTAACCTTTACATTTTGACCAATACGTAAGTTTACAATTTCAGATTCATTAACTGAAACTTTTAATTTTAAACGTGATACATTTACAATATCAAACATCTGAGCACCTGGATTTACAACAGATCCTGGCTCGATATAGCGCTTGTTTACAATTCCTGCAATTGTAGCTTTTACGTTTGTATCGCGAACACGAACACCTTGAGCTTCTACAGCTGCACGAGCATTCTTTAATTGTAAACGAGAATGATCTACTTGTTGTTTTGTAACACCACCTGTTTTATATGCATTTTCGTATCGTTGATTATCAATGATTGCATTTTGTAAATTATTTTGTGCTTGTGACATGTCAATTTCGATTGCGTCTTTTTTAATCGTCGCTAACGTTTGACCAACGCGTACATAATCACCTTCATCTACTAAAACACGCACAATTCTACCCGACATTTCTGAAGGAAAAGTCATTTCCTGAATTGGCTCAAAGTTACCATTAACAGAAAAATCAGCAGATAAATCTTTATATTCTAATTTTGCTGTATTTACAGTAATTTCTTCAATTTTAGAAGCAACAATTGCAACTTCCTCATCTTGTTTTGCTTTGTTTTTTGTAATGATGTAATATCCACCACCTAATAGCGCAATTGCAGCTACAATCCAAAGTAAAGTTTTAACTAATTTCATTCGTATATAAATTCGTAGGTATTATTGTAAAATAGTATTTAATTCTCCTTTTGCTTTTAATAAAGCAACTTCCGCAACTTTATATTCTAATAATACATTAGAATAATTGTTTTTGGCTTCTGTGTAAGCCTGTTCAGCATCTAAGACTTCCGTTAAAGGCGCTAAACCATGTTGGTAATTAGCTTGCGTATTATTAAAAACTTTACGAGCTAATTCAACATTTTCTTCTTGATTTTTTAAATTGACAATTAAATTTTCGATTTGCGTTTTCGCATTATGATATTCTAAATCTAAACCTAAAATCATATCTTTAATATCAATATCTAATGCATCAATATCTAATTGTGCTTGTGCAATTTTTGCTTTAGTAGAGCCTCCTGTAAAAATTGGAACTTTAACTTGTAAAGCAACATTTGCTACATCAGACCAATAAGTAGATTTATGAATTGGGAAATTTTCACCAAAACCATTGATACCATAGTTTGCAGCTAAACCAACAGTTGGATATAAAGCCGCTTTAGTCGCTTCAAGATTATATCCTAAAAGTTCTTTCTGTTTTAGAACAGCAGCAACTTCTGTACGTTTTGTATAATCAAACTTATCTTCTAATAAATATTCATTAATCTTTACATCTTCGCCAACTAATTCAATTTCAGTTTCGATAGGCATTCCCATATAAAATTTCAATGCATTTTCTTGTAACTGAACTGCATTAACAATTTGCTGACGAGCAGATTGAATATTTACCAATCCAACCTTAGTACGATCCAAGTCAATTTCTTTGGCTAAACCATTGTCGTATAAACTTTGAATGATGGCTTTTACCTTATTTGTATTTTCGTAAGAAGCGTCAATGTTTTGTAATTTTTGCTCCGTTACAAAAACTTGATAATAAGCTGTAGAAACGCGTTCTATAATTTGTTCGTCTGTCAACTGAGAATTGATTTGATAAAATTCTCGTGTTGATTTTGCCGCTTTCAGACCTGTAAAAACACGTTGATCAAATAAGGCTTGATATAAAGAAACTGTCGCATTTGTGTTCCATGGTTGTCCCATACGAATAACCATTAATTGATCATTCATTTGTAATGCAGATTCCTGAATAATTGCATTGTATTGTACATTACCAGACGCCGAAATTTGTGGCAATGCTCCAGCTTTCGCTTCTTTTATTTGTAAATCTCCACGCTTAATTTCATTTTTTGCTTTCAAAGCATCAGCTTTGTTTTTTAATGCAAAATCGATTGCTTCTTTCAACGTTAAAGTTTGTTGAGCAGAAACTGTTTGAAAAAACGCCAAGAGAACCGCAACTCCTATCCATCGCAATTTTGAGGATATACTGGTTATTTTCATATAATTTACTTTCTTTATTTTTTAAATAATGTTCGAATGATAATTTCTTTTCTGTCTTTCAAAATACGTTTATAATCAGTATCTGAAATTTTTAAATTCAGTTGAATCAACGGGCGCATCGCCATCGGAAAATTCACCAAAGAGATCATATTCAATAAAAACTGAATAGGTTCCATCCTATCAATCAAACCTTGTTCCATTGCATCTTCTACGTTTTTAAAAAATGCTTTTGCATGCTCATCAACGTACTCGCGTCTAAAATGAATCCCTTGATTGATCTGAGAAACTAAGTACGTTTCCAAATAAGGATAATCAATATTCATTTGAAAGCAATGGTCGATAAAATTTGAAATTTTTGTTTTAAAATCATCTTCAGACAACATAATCGAGTTCGTTTTCTCCACCTCCATTAGTTTCGCGTCTTCAAAAACAATTTTAAATAAGTTGTTGCGAGAACGGAAATAGTAATTAATCAATGTACGATTAACTCCTGCCGCATCTGCAATTTCTTGAGTTGTTGCATTGAATTTACCTTCTTTAAAAAATAAATTCTTTGCAGTTTCTTTTATAATATGCTCAGTTTGATCTTTTTTCTCCACGTCTACATTTTAAAATTTGACAAAAATGTTAGACAAAAGTATTAACTATTTAAGATTTGACAAAATTGTCAAATGAATTTTAACAAAATAATCTAATGATTTACTTTATGAATAGTATTTTTGTAGAATGAAAGACTTATTTGGACAAGCGATTCTGGATTACCAAACGGATAATAATCCTGAAAATTTATATACAGAAACTTCAATCTCTGAATTAGATGTCATGCCCATTGATTATTTATTTAGAGATTTTGATGAAATGCCAACTTTTGAACAAAAAGCACTAACATTAGCAAAAGGAAACGTTTTGGATGTGGGCGCAGGAGCTGGCTCGCATGCTTTGTATTTACAACAGAAAGGTTTAAATGTTAAAGCTATTGATATTTCTCCGAAAGCAATAGAAGCATGTAAATTGAGAGGTGTAGAAAATGTAGAAGCCATTAATCTTTTAGATTTACCAACGGATGAAAAATTTGATACCATTCTTATTTTGATGAACGGAACAGGAATTTTTCAGAATTTATTTGTCATTGGTGCCTATTTAGAAAAATTAAAATCACTCTTACATCCAGCAGGTCAAATAATAATTGATGGAACAGATATTATTTACATGTTTGATGACGATGACGATGGTGGTAAATGGATTCCTGGTGATAAGAATTATTACGGTGAAGTAGATTTTATAGTTCATTATAAAGGGATGCAAGACGAGCCGATAGAATGGTTATATTTAGATTTTGATACTTTAAAAAATGCATGTGATCATCACAGTTTAGAGTGTAAAAGAATTTTAAAAGAAGATTATTCTTATTTAGCAAAAATTACAATCAAATAAGCGTTAAACATTAGTTCAACGCTTTTTTTATAGGCAAATAGTACCTCTTGTACAAAGAATAATTCTTAATTTAGTGACATTAAATCCAACCCAAAATTTATATGGAAGAACACTTGCCAAAACTGATTATCGATTTAGGCCTAATATTAGGTATTGGTGCAATTACCACATTAATCTTCAAACGAATCAATCAACCATTAGTCTTAGGGTATATCATCGCTGGATTTTTGGTTGGTCCACATTTCCAATACATTCCTACTGTTGCCGATGAACATAGTGTTGAAATTTGGGCAAAAATTGGAGTGATCTTCCTTTTATTCAGTTTAGGGTTAGAATTCAGTTTCAAAAAACTGCTCAACGTTGGTGGAAGTGCATCGATAACCGCCCTCGTAGAAATCGCATGTATTGTAACTCTTGGATATTTTGTAGGACAATGGATGGGCTGGAAACCGATGGATAGTATTTTTCTTGGTGGTTTATTAGCCAGTTCCTCTACAACCATTATTATTAGAGCGTTTGACGAATTAGGATTGAAACGAAAAAAGTTTGCGAACGTTGTTTTCGGAATCTTAATTGTAGAAGATATCGTTGTTATTTTATTAATGGTCATGCTTTCTACAATGGCTGTAAGTCAGCAGTTTGATGGTGGAGAAATGCTGAGTTCGTTAATTAAACTTGGCTTCTTTTTAGCCGTTTGGTTTTTGGGTGGTATTTTTATCATTCCTTCTTTTTTACGATCAATCAAAAAATATTTAGACGAAGAAACCTTACTAATTCTTTCAATCGGATTATGTTTAGGAATGGTTTATATTGCTGATAGTGTAGGATTTTCAATAGAATTAGGAGCATTTGTGATGGGTTCTATATTAGCTGAAACAGTGTATGCTGAAAAAATTGAGCATACTTTACAATCCGTTAAAACATTATTTGCTACGATCTTCTTTGTATCTATTGGTATGATGATTGACCCTGCTTCTATGTTAGAACATAAGTGGGCAATTTTAATCGTAACGTTATTAACTATTTTTGGTAAATTAATTTTCACGTCACTTGGTGCATTATTATCCGGACAACCATTAAAACAATCGGTACAAGTTGGTATGAGTATGGCACAGATTGGCGAATTTGCCTTTATTGTGGCTGGACTTGGTTTATCATTAGGTGTTACGAGCGACTTCCTCTTCCCTGTTGCCGTAGGTGTATCTGCAATAACAACTTTTACAACTCCATATTTGATAAAATCATCAGATAC
Organism: Faecalibacter bovis; assembly: GCF_017948305.1. Classification (NCBI taxonomy): domain Bacteria; kingdom Pseudomonadati; phylum Bacteroidota; class Flavobacteriia; order Flavobacteriales; family Weeksellaceae; genus Faecalibacter; species Faecalibacter bovis. The sequence continues at coordinate 2,046,701 of NZ_CP072842.1, read as the reverse complement.
AGTTTATCAATATTTAGACAAAAATTTACCGAAAAAGTTTTTACAAACTATAGATCGATATTCATCAGATACACAACACATAAAAGATGAAAATCAATGGAAAATAATTATAGAAAAAACCATTAAAAACTTAGCGCTTAATTCTATTATCATAATTGCAATTACAGCGTTTACAAAGAATTATATTTTAATGTTATTGTATGATAATGTAAGTTATTTCCTTGCAAATTTCATCACTATGATACTTACTTTAACCATATGTGCACCATTTCTTTGGGCATTGATAGGTAACCGAGTATCTAAAACATTAGTTTCACAATTTTGGTACGAATCAAAATTTAATCGTGCGCCAATAATCGGTATTTTTACCTTAAGAGTCATCTTTATTTTAGCTTTAATTATATTCATTTATTACCAATTTTTCTCTAGTAAAATCGCAGTTATTATTCCGATAGTAATTCTTTTAGGGCTTTTATATTTACTTTCTAAACATTTTAATAAAGTTTATGACATCATTGAAAATCGATTTATTTTTAATCTGAATGAACGTGAAATTATAGAAGAAAAAAGATTACAAGCAAAGAAAGAAAATTATCAATATACGTGGGATAATACACACATTTCTGATATGGAAGTTCCACGACATGCTAACTTTATTGGTGTTCCTTTGGGTGAATTAAATTGGCGAACTAAATTCCACATCAATATTGCGTATATCAAACGAGGCGACCGAATTATACAAATGCCAAATAGTGAATCTGTTCTTTATCCTTTAGATGAAATCGGAATTATTGGTACAGATGAACAAATTCAGAAGTTTGAAAATTACCTTAAAATTATTGGCGAATCAGTGCCAACTATTACTGAAGATACGAAGGATCACATCAACATTACAATGGATAAAGTTGTAATTCCTGATAATGTTCCTGAAATTCAGTACCAAGACATTGGATGGATAAAAGATGCTAGTTTTGGTATTGTTGTTTCGTTGGAGCGAAATGGTGAAATTAGTTTTAATCCAGATCGCGATGTTATTATTGAACCGGGAGATTATTTAACTATTGTTTCGGATAAAAAGAAATTGAAACAATTTATAAAACAATATAATTTAAAATAACGTCATAATTTTGCATCCATGCTTCGTAAGATCATACATATAGACATGGATGCTTTTTATGCCTCTGTAGAACAGCGCGACTTCCCCGAATTAAGAGGGAAATGCATTGCTGTTGGTGGATCTGCAGAACGTGGTGTGGTAGCAACTGCAAGTTACGAAGCCAGAAAATACGGCGTAAAATCGGCCATGTCTTCTGTAATTGCTAAAAGAAAATGCCCCAAATTAATTTTTGTTAAACCTCGATTTGAAGTGTACAAAGAAGTTTCGAATCAGATTCGTGATATTTTTAAAGAATATACCGATTTGGTTGAACCTTTGTCTTTGGACGAAGCATATTTAGACGTAACTGAAAATAAATTCAACATTGCTATTGCTACTGATATCGCATTAGAAATTAAACAAAAAATTAAGGAACGAACTAATCTGACAGCTTCTGCAGGAGTTTCTTACAATAAATTTTTGGCAAAAATTGCATCTGATTATCAGAAACCTGATGGATTATTTGTGATAACTCCTAAAATGGCTGAACAATTTATTGAACAATTACCTATAAATAAATTTTTCGGAATCGGAAAAGTTACAGCCGAACGTATGGCAAATATGGGCATACACACCGGTTTTGATCTGAAAAAACTCTCGATGGAAAAGATGATTAAAGAGTTTGGCAAATCAGGCTCTTATTATTATAACATTGTACGTGGTGAAGATTTTCGGGCTGTAAATCCTGATCGAATCAGGAAATCTGTAGGTTCTGAAAATACTTTTTCGAATGACATTTCTCAAATTCATGAAATGCAAACTCACATTGCTTCCCAAACAGATGAAGTGTGGGAATGGTGCCAAAATAATTTAATATTTGGACGTACAGTTACTGTAAAAATGAAGTTTGAAGATTTTACAATTGTGAGCCGAAGTAAATCATCAATCTATCCTATCACAAACGAAAAAGTCTACCGAAAATTGGTTTTAGAATTATTAGAAGAATGTTATCAAATAGGTCGAAAAGTTAGATTATTAGGAGTTTCAGTTTCTAATTTAACTGATTTTAAAACTTCTGAAGGTCGCCAACTTGAATTAGATTTTGAACAAGAAAATTTATAAACGATCCAAAGGAGATTGAATTTTTTGAATTGATTTTCTGGAAACATGAGTGTAAGTAAGAGTTGTTTTGATGCTATTATGACCTAATAATTGTTGTATTAAAATAACATCTGTACCACTCTCTAACAGATGTGTTGCAAAAGAATGACGCAAACTATGTACACCAACTTTTTTACGTGATTTGGATAATTCTAATCCATTTTTAAAAATCATTTGTATAGAACGCGTACTCATTTGATTGCCAAAACGATTTTCAAACAAATATTCCTTAGGTTTATATACAACATAATATTCGCGTAATTCCAACAACAAGGTTTCAGGCAAAATAACAATCCTATCTTTTTTCCCTTTCGCCCCTTTTATATGCACCAGCATCGTGTCGCTATCCAAATCCTCAATCTTAAGATTCACCGCTTCACTCACTCTTAATCCCATACCATAAATAGATTTCAGAATCATTTGATGCTTTAAATTCGTAGTCAAATTTATTATCTGTCTTACCTCATTTACAGAAAGTACTTTGGGCAAAAGATTAGGTTTTTTAGGACGAGGAATATCAAAAAACATACGATTAAGATGCAAAACCTGTTCGTAATAAAACTTTATTGCATTCATTCTCGAATTAATTGTAAATTCTGATAATTCTAAATCTTGCGCACAATAAACCAAGTAACGTCGAATTAAATCAGTCGTAATTTCTTGTGGATTATATTGTGTAAACATCTGCAAAAATGCAATAAATTCGTTGGCATAAGTTTTTAACGTATTTGGACTGTATGATTTTAACTTTAAAGTTTGAATGTATCTATCAAATTCAATTTTATGTTCTTTGGTTAAATTATTTGCATTCTGAAACTCGATTATTTCTAGCCCGATGGATTGGCGATTTCGGTTAAGATCTGGAACGTACCAAGATTTTTGAGTATTCGAATATTTTACACTAATTATGTTACGCAAAGGATCGATTGAATATTTTTTATAATCAAATAAAATCCAAATCACTTTTTTGTTTTTGTGTTCACCAGAAACAAATTTATAATTAGAAAAATCGATACTCATAGATTGCCGAAGTTGTATTTACGAACATAATCATCAATTACTATAAAGTTAATTAATAACCGGTCATCGTACTAATAATAAGCATTTAAGATTATTTAATTTTATTTGCATACCACAAAAATGTTCGTATATTTGAGTGTTACCTGCAAGCTTTACCAAGAAAATCGCTTAAAATATATCAATGAAAATAGGAAAGAAATTCAAAGAGCTAGTATATAAAGAGTATTTTTTCTTTATTGACAATTATAAAAAATATAGTGACTTCAATACACTTGGACTTTATCGTTCACTTATAGAAAATGAAAATTTAAATATCAATGAGAAAATTCAGCTACGAGAATATGCTCATAAAACATTTATCAAATCATTTAAATTTTTACAACTTAAAGATCCTATAACATTTTTTGAAGTTTCTACTTTAGGCGAGGAGTTGACGAATGGTGACAAGGAAAAATTCTGGAATGATATCAAAACAAATCAAGAAAAAATTCTTTCAGATAAGCGAATTAAACATAGAAATTTCGGAACATATTCAAAACACAGCTGTCCATATGACGATTGTATTTGGCAAGGAGTTATGATTAAACAAGGTTCTGGTTTAGCTTGGAGCAGTATGACATTTTTCAGTGATAAAAATAATTATCATCAAAAAATAAAATCTGATAAAAGAAAATCTGAACGAAAAAATAAAAAAATAATTATTGAAAAGGAATTAGAAAACTGATAAAAGCCAGCAGGTAACATTGTATTGCCAAAAGCGGGGCTAAAGTGCTAAATTCAAAGTTTGTGCTTCTATCTCCGCCAAAAACGAATTTTATTCGTTTTTTATTTTTAAATTTAACTCATAAAAATTCGTTTTGGCTCGCCTCAGTGCAAAATCGAAACTTTAGGCTTCGATTTCCCCGCCTTCGGCAATACCCAAAACGTTAGCTGCAATCGCGCCAGACTATCCCAATTTACTTACAGCATGAAAAAAATAATAACTTTCATTCTAATATTAAACTTTATTTCTTGCAATAAGAGTGAAAAAAATGAAACAAATATCAATCTTGATTTATCTCAAAATCAATCTGAAATCATTACTATGAATTCAATTTCTCAAGATTATGATTCAATTATAGATCGTGTTAAAGTTTATGGAGATAAAGAAGCTTATTCAGAACTATTTTATCATTTAAAAGATACCAATTTCGAGGGAAGAACTGATACTTTAATGTTTTATTCAAAAATTATGGCTTTAAAGTTTAATTATGAAAAAGCATATATCGATTATTTAGATGCCGTAACCGAAAAATATAAGATTGAAAAAAACATTGATGATTATTCAACAATTAATCTTTCAAATTTAAAAACAACTGAAAAAAATGAAATAATTGAATGGCTTAAAATTATGTTAGAAAATAAAATAATTTCTAATATTCAATATGATGAAGTTATCAAATAATGCGACAGCAGCTAACATAGTATTTAGCAAAAAACGGGCTGAAAGTAAACTTTCATCCCATCTTTTTCCACTCGCAAAATTGCTTTTCTTAAAACTTTCAATTAATTTAGTTTCAGCCAAGCAATTTGCTTGAACGGACGAACTTGAGCTTTCGTTCAACTTCTCTTCCGTTCTTCGCAAATACTCGGCTCGTTGTACGCAATTATCCCAACTCTCAATAAATGGTTTTTACAAATATTGAAATACAATATATTTACTTAGAATTACTTAAATCTGAAAAAGAGATTGAAGAAATTTTAAATTATCCTTCAAAATTTCCATCTAAAATAATTGAAAGTTTATCTATTAAAATCGCGCATAATTATTGAAAAAAAGACTTAGATTATTCCACTGCTAATGACTTAATTTCAAATCTATTTGGATATTATTTAACGAATGAAAATTTCTTCAAAAATTATACTTTCCCTGAGGTTTCTTGGGAAATTTTTTATGCTTTTGATGCGGGAGAATATCATCATAAAGGAGATGATAAAGAAGTAAATCCAGTAGAAAAATATACTAATATTGAAATTGAAAATATTTTAAAAAAGTCCGAGATTATTAAATAAACTGCGTACAACATAGTATTTAGCGAAAAAACGGGCTGAAAGTAAACTTTCATCCTATATTTTTCCGCTCGCAAAATTGCTTTTCTAAAAACTTCACCTTAAATTAGTTTTAGAAAAGAGCAATTTGCTTGAACGGACGAACTTGAACTTCGTTCAATTTCTCCCCGTTCTTCGCAAATACTCGGCTCGTTATACGACAGCTTTAAATAACGTTTCGTCAAATTGAAAATAAAGAAATGAACGAATTGAAAATTTATAAATCTGAAATTGAAGAATTAGGATTTACAACAATTGAAAATATATATTCTACGGAAGAAGTTCAGAAAATTATCGAGACAATTAATCAAGTTGATACTTCAAAAGATACATTTAGAAAATCAAACGATTTATTTGCAATTCGTCAATTTTTAAAAAAAGTACCAGAAACTCAAAAGTTGATTTTCAACGAAAAACTTCAAAAAGTGATTTCAGAACTTTTCGGAAAAAACTATTTCGTAATTAAAAGTATTTACTTTGATAAACCTGAAACTTCAAATTGGTACGTTTCTTATCATCAAGACTTGACAATTTCGGTTGACAAAAAAATAGAACTTGATAATTTTAAATTTTGGACAACTAAACAAAATCAATTTGCAGTCCAACCTCCTATCGAAATCTTGGAAAATATTTATACAATTAGAATCCATTTAGACGATACAGATGAAAATAATGGTGCTTTAAAAGTGATTGAAAAATCGCATTTAAAGAAAATTTATCGACCTGAAAATATTGATTGGAAAACCGAAAAAGAAACAACCTGTAACGTAAATAAAGGTGGAATAATGATTATGAAACCACTTACATTACATAGTTCTAGTCGTACGACAAACAATAAAAAAAGAAGAGTAATTCACATAGAATTGTCAGACACAAATTTACCAAACGGACTTAATTGGTCTGAAAAATTAAATTAAAAAGCCGTCGTATAACACCAGTTTGGCAAAATAGCGAGTTAAGTCAAAATTTAAAGTCTAAACTTTTTTTGTCGCAATCGCTATTTTTATTTTTTAATTTGTTAAATTTAAAAAAATAAAAATGCGTTGCTCAGTTTTGGCAAATTTGAAGTTTATGCTAATTATGTTCGCTACTTCGCCAAGCTGCGGCACGTTAGCAGAAATTGTAATTTTATACTATCGAAAAAATATTACAACTTTTTTTGATTATAGAAAATAAAATTAACATTGCTAAAAATTGAAATTATAATCATTTTATGAATTTTGTAGCTATTTTGAATTATATAAAATATATATTTATATTTCTGTTGACAATGAGATTTATTCTAGATTTTCAACAAATAATTAATTTTAGAATTTCTTCACTACAAATATTATCAATCATACTATTCATTTTTACATTTAGAAATAAATTTACTTGGTATTTTGGAATAATTTTCTTTGTATTTGCCACTATATATTATTTCTCGGAAGAAAGACTGATGTCATCTTGGTATAAAGATTATGAATATTTAACTCCAATAATTGAAATATTTAGAATATTTCACCCTTTAAAACCAATGAAATTTGAAATAGTTTTAAGAATAATACCATTAATTTCATATTCTATTTTTATTATTTTATTTTTAAATAAAAAAGTTCGAAAACTATATAACTTATAATACAACTTCTGCTAACATATTATTTCGCAAAAAACGGGCTGAAGGCTTACATTTTTATCCATTATTTTCCACTCGCAAAATTGCTTTTCTAAAAACTTTAATATAATTTAGTTTCAGCCAAGCAATTTGCTTGAACGGACGAACTTGAACTTACGTTCAACTTCTCTCCCGTTCTTCGCAAATACTCGGCTCGTTAGCTGTAATTTTTCAATCAATTACTATCAAAAAATGAGAAAAATATATATCCTAAGTATTATTTTAACTTTTATCAGTTGTGAAGGATTCATTAGAACAAATGATCCTTTAGAAAGTTACAAATATTGGGCTGGAGATGAACCTCCTAAAGAAATAAACTTGATAAACGGAGAATATTTACAAACACCTCATTTTACACTTGAATATCAATTATTTTTACAATTCAAATCTAATGGAGATTGGTTTAATGAATTCATAAAATATAATAACCTTAAGATTGATACAATAAATAACGATTGGAAAAGTGGTCTAGATTTACCAAAATGGTTTAACCCTAGTAAAGACTTTATAAAATATTCACGAAATCAACACGATGAATTTGACCGTTCAAGGTATTTTGTAAATCCTAAGAATGGTATGTGCTATATTTTTGAGACATTTGGAATGTAAAAAACTACAGCTAACATAGTATTTTTCAAAAAACGGGCTGAAAGTAAACTTTCATCCCATCATTTTCCGCCCGCAAAATTGCTTTTCTTAAAACAATAAACTAATTTAGTTTCAGAAAAGAGCAATTTGCTTGAACGCACGAACTTGAGCTTCCGCTCAATTTCTCTCCCGTTCTTCGCAAATACTCGGCTCGTTGTACGCAATTTTACCAAAACTCGTCATTTATACAAAATGTCAATAATTTTAGAATTTCTTGGATATATTTTTGTTGAAATAATTTTCGAAGGAATAATTATTGGAACTTATAAATTGATTAAAAAAGGAATTTCTAAATTGAAAAACTCTAAATGAAATTATTTCCAATACACATTTTAATAAAAGATTGTTCTTTTTTTATCCTTTATTTGATTTTAATGAAGTACAATCTTACAAATGAAACTTACTTACCAGAAACTATAAGTGATTTTCCCGGAGCACCAAAAATGACATTTGGTAACATCATTTCAGCAACATTATTTTATAATTGGATTCCAATAATAATTAGCATAATCATTTATTATCCAATTGTATTACTTGTAAGAAAAGTTTTACCGATTGAAAATATAAAGCAAATTTTAATCATTGGTATCTTACTATCATTGACAACTCCATTTATTTATATTTTTGGTTACAATGTGGACTTAAATACAATGAAAAAAGCAGAAATCATTTCGTGGATCATAACTTTTATTCTATCAATTTCAACTTACTATTTTCTAAACAAACCGAATTTTAAAACAGTTAACAATTAAAAACTGCGTACAACATCGGCTTGGCAAAATGCGGGGTTAAGTACAAAATTGAACTTTTCACCTTTTTAGCCGCCAAAAGCTGTTTGCTTTTGTTTTTTTATTAAATTTACCAAAAGGCTCACAGCTTTGGCTACGTCTCGAACTGAATTGAACTTTCGCTCAATTCAAGCCCGCACTTCGCCAAGCCGCGGCCCGTTATCTGCAAGTTCTCCAAAGCACACGTAAAAACAATGCTAAAAAAAATTATAAATATATTTGCAACTTTATTTGGTTTATTATTGTTTTCAATTTTAACATATATCTTCTACAATAATGCTTCTAAAAATTTGTCTGAATATTCGGAATTTGAAAATAAAGTAATTGATAAAGGAATTACAAAATCAGAAAATAATAAAGATATATTTTACTTACAACTTTCAAATATCGAAGAAAGGTTCTCAATATATTTGATTACACAGAATTATAAAAAACTAAATAATCAAATAAATATTAATGACAACGTAAAAGTATATTTTGAAGATACAAATTCTGTAAAAAATAGATATTTAGAGATAATTCAACTTGAAAAAGAAAATCAAATTTTAATTAATCATAACAAGCATAAATTTATTTATTATAGTTTATCATTTATATGTTTGTTAGTAAATAATTATATTTTATTAATGCTTATACATTATTTAAAGTATGGAAAATTTGACAATCCAATTCCTCCAATCTTTAAAAGAACCTGCAGATAACATAGTATTTCGCAAAAAACGGGCTGAAAGTTTACTTTCAGCCCATCTTTTTCCGCTCGCAAAATTGCTTTTATTAAAACTTCACCTTAAATTAGTTTTAGAAAAGAGCAATTTACTTGAACGCACGAACTTGAACTTCGTTCAATTTCTCTCCCGTTCTTCGCAAATACTCGGCTCGTTAGCTGCAAGCATTTAAAAAAAAAATTATGAAAAAAATATTAACATTAACAATATTATTTTTGTCTGTTTCAATTTACTCACAAAACAGATATGAACTTAATGATGAAGGTAACGATAAAATATTTTTATCAGATTCAATTTCAAAAATGGCAAACGAAAATTTAATTTCAGATAAACCCATTGTTGTTATAGATGGTATTCCTTATAGATATCAAGATTTAGAAACCAAAAAATTAGAATTATACAAGGATGAAATTATTTCAATAATTCCAATAGATAAACAAAAAGGAATTAATATTTATGGAAAATTTGGTGAATCAGGAGTCGTAATTATAACAACTAATCGAATAAAAGAGTAAATGCCATCAGCTAACATAGTATTTAGCAAAAAACGGGCTGAAAGTAAACTTTCACCCCATCTTTTTCCGCTCGCAAAATTGCTTTTCTAAAAACTTCAACTTAAATTAGTTTTAGAAAAGAGCAATTTGCTTGAACGCACGAACTTGAACTTCGTTCAATTTCTCTCCCGTTCTTCGCAAATACTCGGCTCGTTAGCCGTCATATATAAAAAAATCACTTAAAATAAAAATCAGTATTGAAGAATTCTAAATTCATTTGTATTATTTTACAAATAAGTTTTTTAATAATATTAAATTCTTGTATTAATTATATTCCGTGTAGAGGTCAAGAATATACAATTGAAAACATTAATTATCAGCAGCTATCATTAAAAATAGATGATTATTTTAAATCTAATCCTAACTTAGAAATTAAATTAGAAGAATCTAATTCTCAAAATCCTTGGAAAGTTGATAAGATAATTTATTGGAATGATTTAAATATAAGAGTTCATTTTTATATACATAAAGGTGATCAAAATACTAATCAATCACCTACAATTACATTTACGCATATTGGAGATAAAGAATTCAAGAGTTATAAAGATATAAATTCGAAAGAAATAAGTAAAGAACTTAATCAAACATATCTCAAAAAATTCGAAAATGACGTCTTAAATAAACTTGGAGTAAATTGGAAATCAAATATATGTTTTTAAAATAAATATATACGAACGGCTAACATAGTATTTGCGAAAAAACGGGCTGAAGGCTAACTTTTTTGTCAATATTTTCCATTCGCAAAATTGCTTATCAAAAAACTTTTTTCTAATTTAGTTTCAGCCAAGCAAATTGCTTGAACGGACGAACTTGAACTTCATTCAATTTCTCTCCCGTTCTTCGCAAATACTCGGCTCGTTAGTAGCAAGGCGGACAAACACACAACCAAATTTCACTATTTAGAGAAAATGATTTTACAATAAATAGGTAAATCAAAAACAATGAGAAGAAAATTAACTTTATTATTAGCTCTTGTATTAACAATATACTCTTGTAACAATGATTCTCAACATAACGAAAAAGCATCTAATGTCCACCAAAATTCAGATTTAAGCAAACTTAAAAAAAGGGCAATTGTCAACCTTGACAGTTGTCAATGGAACAAGGAACTATTGCAACAAGACATTGAAAGTTACTCTAAATATTCAGAGATTTTTGAACAATACCCATTAAACAATTATGCCTTTCCTGTTGCTGATTATGACTATGCTGTTTATTCAAATCCTTTTACGATTAAGTATGATTCACTTATTTTCAAAGGTATTCAGGTTGGAGAATATATAAATCCTGACTCTGATAGTATCGTTACCAAAATGACACTTATTGTTTTAACTAATGACAACCAGACAGAACCAGAAACATTTGTTAGTTCACGTAACTTCCCTTATCTGACCGCAGAAGGCACCTTCAATTTACCTATGCAAAATTTTGCTTGGGTTTTTCAAGCAACTCCAGATGGATTTTCAAGTTTATTTTTCAGTATGAAACTATTCGATTTACGATTTGGGCAGACAATAGTTATATATCCTAAAAAAGACAAATCATTTTTATACGAACAATTAGAAGAATCACCTGATCGTTATTCAAAATTTGAAAATTATACTATAAGTATTATGAAAAATAAAAAGCACTTGATACGTTTGAAACAACTGCAATAAACAATCGCCCAGCTACTAACACGGTATTGCCAAAAGCGGGGCTAAAGTGAATAACTCAACATCTGCCCTACTATTCCGCCAAAAACGAATTTTATTCGTTTTTTATTTTTAAATTTAACTCATAAAAATTCGTTTTGGCTCGCCTCGGTGTAGAATTTAAGCTTTCATCCATAAATTCCCCGCCTTCGGCAATACCCGAAACGTTAGCTGCAAGCATTTAAAAAAAAAATTATGAAAAAAATATTAACATTAACAATATTATTTTTGTCTGTTTCAATTTACTCACAAAACAGATATGAACTTAATGATGAAGGTAACGATAAAATATTTTTATCAGATTCAATTTCAAAAATGGCAAACGAAAATTTAATTTCAGATAAACCCATTGTTGTTATAGATGGTATTCCTTATAGATATCAAGATTTAGAAACCAAAAAATTAGAATTATACAAGGATGAAATTATTTCAATAATTCCAATAGATAAACAAAAAGGAATTAATATTTATGGAAAATTTGGTGAATCAGGAGTCGTAATTATAACAACTAATCGAATAAAAGAGTAAATGCCATCAGCTAACATAGTATTTAGCAAAAAACGGGCTGAAAGTAAACTTTCACCCCATCTTTTTCCGCTCGCAAAATTGCTTTTCTAAAAACTTCAACTTAAATTAGTTTTAGAAAAGAGCAATTTGCTTGAACGCACGAACTTGAACTTCGTTCAATTTCTCTCCCGTTCTTCGCAAATACTCGGCTCGTTAGGTGATATTCCTAAAAACTACATATGAAAGATTACAATGACTTTTGGGAGGACAATTATTACAATCATCCTAAGTTAACTGATGAAATGATTGAATTGGCTGAAAGAAAATTAAATATTAAACTTCCTCAAACCTACATTAATTTGCTGAAAATAATGAATGGAGGTTATACGAAAGGTTTTGCTTTTCCAATGAATGAAAAAACTAGTTGGTCGGAAAACCATATTCCATTGGATACTTTAAATGGAATTGTTATTGATGAGAATATTAAGACTGCTCAAAATTTACTTGACACTGAATACATGACTAATGAATGGGGACTTCCTGAAAAACAAGTATTATTATCAGGTAATGGGCATTACTGGGTAACTTTGGACTACAGAAATAATTCCAATCCTAGCATAAGATGGATTGATGTTGAAATGGATGAAGACATACACATTGCAAATAACTTTGATGAATTTTTAAATGGACTTGTTTCTGATGAATTTTATGATGATATAAATGACGATGAATAAAAGAACATCACCTAACATAGTATTTGCGAAAAACGGGCTGAAAGTAAACTTTCATCCCATCTTTTTCCGCTCGCAAAATTGCTTTTCTTAAAACAATAAACTAATTTAGTTTCAGCCAAGCAATTTGCTTGAACGCACGAACTTGAACTTCGTTCAAGTTCTCTTCCGTTCTTCGCAAATACTAGGCTCGTTGGCTGTAATGCAACAACCCACACCCTAAGACAATCTTTTCTTTTATGAATGACTGGGACTTTTCATTTTTTGACAAATTTTCTTATGTATTTATTGCTGTTTTATTAATAGTAATCTTGTACATTGTTATTAAAAATAAACGTATTCGAAATATTATTAAAATCTTATTATTTTCTCTAATTGTTTATAGCTTATTTATAATAGTTCAATTCAATATAAATATTGCGGAAAGAGACAATCAACGAGAAATTAATATAGATAAACTGGAAAATGAAAACCGCAATAAAACATATTGGGGAATTCAAAAAAACAAATTCAAATATGAAAATCTTAATACATTTTTTTTTGATAGCAATTTAATAAGTAGCTACAAACAACTAACTCCGTCAGTCGACCGTTTTTTAACTAATAAACTCTCTGGAAAAATCTATTTATATTCTTGGCAAAATAGGAATGACACTACGGATGAATTCACAGTTATTGAAGATAATGGAGAACAAGGTCTCAAAATCTATTACATCATTTTTGATAAAAACAATACTTTAATTTCTTACAATTCAATCGGAGGTATTGGAAGAGAAGGTATTTTCATATTCGAACATTCTTCAGAAATCAAAAACAAAGATTCTTTATTGACCAAAAGTTCAATTACTCAGTGGTGGGATTTGGAGAATAATAAAAAAATGGAAAATCCTAAAGGCGATACCATTTTCTCATATCTTCTTATTGACTCAAATCAACAATTTAAAGAAGTGAAATTTAAAGAATCAAAATCATTAAATTACCAATAAATATAAACCATGCACTACAGCCAACAAGGGTTTGGCGCAATGGCGGGTAAAGTCTAAAATTGAAAGTTTCGGCTTTCTATTTCGCAAAAAGCCAATTATATTGACTTTTTTCTTAAATTTAGTAAATAATAAAAAGCTGTTGCTTTGGGTTAGTGCAAAATTGAAAGTTTTGGCTTTCTAATCCGCCACTATCGCCAAGCCGCGGCCCGTTGTACGCTATATGAAAAACACACTACGCATAATACTAATAGGAATTTCACTTATGGGACTTTTTAGCTTTTTCAAAAAAGAAGATAAAGCAGAGGTAAATCCAGCTTCTAAATCAATTTTAGGAATGGTTCTTTTAGAAGAAAATAATTCTTTTAAAATTAAAGAATTTACCGATGAACTTCAGAACAAATGGAAATTAAAAATTGATAATATTGAAACCAGCGATGAAGCATCCGTTTTAGTTATTCAAGGTTATAATATTGCCATCGCAGTAATACCAAACAAAATTCCAAATAATGAAGTTGAACAGACAGCTGAATACAATTACTTTTGGCAAAATGGTGTTAAAGAATCATCAAAACATAAAGGACATATTATTGTATCTATTATGAATGCTGGTAAAGACCCAATTCAAGAAAATATTCTCTATTGTAAATTACTTTCTTCGGTTTTAAATAACAGTGATTCAAATGGCGTATATATTGGAGGAAGAACTTTAGTTTTAAGTAAAGATTTTTACCAATCTAACGTAGAATTAATGTCCGATCAGAATTTACCTATTTATAATTGGATTTATATAGGAATACGTAATGAAAATGGAAAGAATTCTGTTTATACCTATGGTTTAAAAGACTTCGGCAAAAAAGAAATGGAAATCATTAATTCAAAAAATTCCATTGAAGACATTAGTGAAATGCTTTATAATTTATCTCATTATGTTTTAGCTTATAATGTAAACTTGAAGAGTGGGGAAACGATTGGTTTATCAGCTGAACAGAAAATAAAAATAACTGAATCTAAAGGTAAATTTTTAAACGAAAAAACACTTAAAATCGAATATTAAATACATACAGCGTACAACATCGGCTTGGCAAAATGCGGGGTTAAGTGCAAAATTGAACTTCTCGCCTTTTTACCCGCCAAAAGCTGTTTGCTTTTGTTTTTTTATTAAATTTACCAAAAGGCTCACAGCTTTGGCTACGTTTCGGTCTGAATTGAACTTTCGCTCAATTCAAGCCCGCACTTCGCCAAGCCGCGGCCCGTTAGCTGTAATTTTTCAATCAATTACTATCAAAAAATGAGAAAAATATATATCCTAAGTATTATTTTAACTTTTATCAGTTGTGAAGGATTCATTAGAACAAATGATCCTTTAGAAAGTTACAAATATTGGGCTGGAGATGAACCTCCTAAAGAAATAAACTTGATAAACGGAGAATATTTACAAACACCTCATTTTACACTTGAATATCAATTATTTTTACAATTCAAATCTAATGGAGATTGGTTTAATGAATTCATAAAATATAATAACCTTAAGATTGATACAATAAATAACGATTGGAAAAGTGGTCTAGATTTACCAAAATGGTTTAACCCTAGTAAAGACTTTATAAAATATTCACGAAATCAACACGATGAATTTGACCGTTCAAGGTATTTTGTAAATCCTAAGAATGGTATGTGCTATATTTTTGAGACATTTGGAATGTAAAAAACTACAGCTAACATAGTATTTTTCAAAAAACGGGCTGAAAGTAAACTTTCATCCCATCATTTTCCGCCCGCAAAATTGCTTTTCTTAAAACAATAAACTAATTTAGTTTCAGAAAAGAGCAATTTGCTTGAACGCACGAACTTGAGCTTCCGCTCAATTTCTCTCCCGTTCTTCGCAAATACTCGGCTCGTTATGTGCAATACTACCAAAACTTCCTTAAAAAAAATCTTGCAATGAATGATAATATTCGAAACTTTTTACTTAAAATTTGTCCTGAAATCTTAGAAGGAGAATTTTCTCAAAAAAGTATAATGGAATATATTCAAACTGTGAAAATATTGGAAATTGAATTCACTGGAAATGGTTGCTTTATTAATTTAGATTCCGAAAACTCAAATTTTGAAATGGAAATAATAAATAAAATGCACAATCAAAATGAATTAAATTTCGACGGACTTGAATTAATTAATAAAGATAAAAACTTATTATGCGAAATACGCATATTAATTATACAACAAAAAATTAATCTCATAGAAATATGGAATAAGTTGGGATCTAATTTTACAGAAATTCCATCTGAATATGAATTAAATAAAAATTGGTAATAAAGTACTGCACATAACATACTATTTGCGAAAAAACGGGCTGAAAGTAAACTTTTTTGTCATAATTTTCCACTCGCAAAATTGCTTTTCTAAAAACAATACACTAATTTAGTTTTAGCCTAGCAATTTGCTTGAACGGACGAACTTGAACTTCGTTCAATTTCTCTCCCGTTCTTCGCAAATACTCGGCTCGTTAGTAGCAATAAAACAACTAATTCACGTTAAAAAATATGACCGCAGATAATGTAAATTGGCGTATTATAACTATACATTTTATAGCAACAATACTTATAATTTTTGCTACAATTCAAATTTCTATTTTAACTGACACTAATTTAATTATGGAATTTGAAAATAATCAACTTAATGGAAACATTGATTCAAAACGGATTCTTAATTTCCTTTTATGGTATAATCTATCAGAATTTATAGGATTATTAATTGCTTTTTCAATTTCATTATTCGTAGTAATAAAAAATAAGAAGCACTGGATTAATAGTGTAATTGTTCTAATAATTACTCTTTTTTTTAGTAAAATTGGATTTTTTGAAATAAATAGTGTAAAATCTATTTTTTACTTCCCTATTCAATTAATGCCTAATTTAAATTTCATATACAATTTTTCAATTAACGCCATTATTTTAATTGTTATTAGTATGATTATACTATTTAATAAAAAAATATTAAAATAGTTTTACTGCTACTAACATCGTATTTGCGAAAAAACGGGTTGAAGGCTAACTTTTTTGTCAATATTTTCCGCTCGCAAAATTGCTTATCTTAAAACAATACACTAAATTAGTTTCAGCCAAGCAATTTGCTTGAACGGACGAACTTGAACTTCGTTCAATTTCTCTCCCGTTCTTCGCAAATACTCGGCTCGTTGGCAGTAATTTTAGAAACGACCCGAAATGAAAGTAACAAGACAAAATTTAATAGAACTTTGCGACAGTTTTTTAGAAAATAAAATTGACAAAACCGCAATTCAAAATTTTGCTTGGACTGCAATTAGCGATGATGATTTCGAATGGGACGAAGACGAAATTATTTCAGACACAATTTTTGAGTGGGATAACGAAGACATTAATTTTGAAATTAACAAAACAAATATTTCACTTTGGAAAAAACGTTTATTGACTGAAAAAGACGATTTGCTAATACATAATAATTGGAATGTACACATTGAAGCACAAAAAGAAATTTGCGATAAAAGCAACTCAACTTGGAAACCAATCAATAAGAAATTAAATATCGGAGTTTCTACAAACCTTGAAAAAGACCCAATTAATGGACTAAGACATCCAGCAGAAAAAGGAACAACGGGTTGGTTTATATGGACAGGCGAATATTCCGAAGCAGACGATTTTTTCCAACCAATATGTGCAGAAGATTTGCTACAAAAAAGACCAGAAATAATTAAGTATTTAGGACTTGACGTTGGATTTAGATTTTTATCTGACAGTAAAGGTTACGAAGATATTTGGTATGACGAAAAACTTAAAAACATATAAGAACGAATAAAAAAACTACTGCCAACAAGGGTTTTGCAATAGTGGGGCGAAACTGCAAAGTTCAACAGTAGTTCTTCGATTTAACTTTTGTACAAAATTGAAGATTTGTGCTTCGATTGCCCCACCATCGCAAAGCCCCGAAACGTTAGCGGCAAGCAATCAAAAACGTCTCCCAAAAATTAAAGGCTGAAGAAATGAACATTTTACAAGTTATAGCTAGAAGAATAATTAAAACATCATTTAATCTTTCAGTTTGGACAATTGAACAATTTCATGATGTTGACGTGTATGAACAGAAAATAAAAGACATGAAACAGCTACCTAATGGAACACTGGGTAAAGATATTGCCAATTGTCTTGAAGAGCATAAATTACGTTTAGTTCCTAATTATGAAAGCCATGATTTGAAACACGTTTTATTAGATTTCAAAATGACACCAGTTGATGAAATAAGAATGCAAGCATTTATGATTGGAAACGGAAATTATTCTATTCCAAGTTTCGCAATTTTTATTTTCGGTGCTTTACTTCTACCCGACTTATGGAAAAAATTTTATAAAGATTACATAAATGGAAAGAATTCAAAACCCATAAAAAATTGGACGATTGAAGATTATGCACACTGTAAAACTTCGTCATTAAGAGAACTTGTTTTTAATTATTCATCAGAAAATAAAACAACATTTGAAATGAAAAATTTGATAAAATTTGGCTCATATTTAGCGATAGTCTTGGGAACTTTTGGAATGATATTTTGTCTTCCGTTTTTATTTTCTTCAAATATGGCTGATTTAGTTGGGGCAGGTTTCCCATTTGTTGGAGGAGCTATCATTGCTAGTGCAGGACTAATTTCTTTATCTAACATAACAAAGCAAACTAAATTACAAACAGGAAATATTGCCAGCCGCTAACAAGGGTTTGGCGCAATGGCGGGTTAAGGCTAAAATTAAAGTTTCGGCTTTCTATTCCGCAAAAAGCCAATTATATTGACTTTTTTTGTAAATTTATTCAATTAATTGGCTTTTGCTTACTGTGTCTCTAAATTGAAACTTTTCGCTTCAATTTCCGCCACTGACGCCAAGCCCCAAAACGTTGTGCGTCATTTTCAGAAAATGTCGGTTAATATTAAATTTTGTGGTGTTTAATGAAAAAATGGTATTTAATAATTATTGGAATAATAGCAATTGCTGCAATAGTCGGAATTATTAAAATCCTTTCTTATACTTCCAAACTTGAAAAATCTTTAAGCTCAGAACATTCACTAAACGAACAGAATTTAATTATTTTAAAAGAATCATCTTCACCAAATAATATGTATAAATATTATGAATATCAATTTGATAATGGAGGATTAGGATATTCAAGGCTCTTTTGGTCAGTTATAAAAAATGACAACAAAGAACATAATCTTGAAAACGGAATTTTACCTAATGGATATAAAGTAATTGGTTGGACAGAAAATAACGAACTAATTTTAGAGAAATGGGAACCGTATTATGATCCACAACCAAAGTATATTCTTGAAAATAAATCAAAGCATAAAGGAATAAAAATAAACATTGTAGAATAAAAACGAACGCACAACAAAGCCTTGGCGAAATGCGGGGTTAAGTGCAAAGTTGAACTTTTCTGCATATTAAGTCGCCAAAAGCCAATTTTATTGGCTTTTTAGTTATATTAGCAAATAGAAATTGGCTTTGGCTTAGTTTCGGTCTGAATTGAACTTCCGCTCAATTCAAGCCCGCACTTGCGCCAAGCCTCGAAACGTTAGCAGAAATGCTTAGATCAAAATTCTTTACAAATGAAATCTATATTTTCGATTATATTATTTTTAATTTTACAGAATTCTTATTCGCAAAAAAAATTCCAAATTATTTATTTAAATAATGATTATAATACTTCAATAATTGCAGATAAAAATGGAAAAGTAATTAAGAAACTTGACAATGAAATTTACGGTATTAATTATAGACCTGAAACTTTAGGATATTTTTCAATATTTTCTATTAAAAATGATAGTGGTTGGACTGCGATTAATATCAAGGGTGAAAAACTTTTCAAAGTTCTAAATACAGAATTTGGAACTCCTAGTCCAGATAATTTAATTGAAAATAAAATTAGAATTGTAGATGAAAATGGAAAAATAGGTTTTGCAAATAATAAAGGAAAAATAATTATTCCACCTAAATTTGAACAAGCTTCTAGCTTTCATAATGGTAAAGCAATAATTGGAAGTAAATGCAAAAATATTCCACTGTTAGAACATTCAAGTGAAACGGACTGTCAACATCATTATACAAATTGTGAAGAAAACGGCTACATAAACAATAAAGGAAAAATCATTCAAATGGGTAACTTTTCCTTTGAAGAAATAGCGAATAAAATCAATTGGAAAGACAATGAATAAAAAGCACTTCTGCTAACATAGTATTTCGCAAAAAACGGGCTGAAGGCTAACTTTTTTGTCAATATTTTCCGCTCGCAAAATTGCTTTTCTTAAAACAATATACTAATTTAGTTTCAGCCAAGCAATTTGCTTGAACGGACGAACTTGAACTTGCGTTCAATTTCTCTCCCGTTCTACGCAAATACTCGGCTCGTTAGCTGCAACCAATAAAGACGACAACCTAATAAAAAGAATTTAGAAGTTGGAACAAAAGACTAAACAAATAAAGCAATTGACAGAGCATCTTTTAGAAAAGTACGGTTCAGAAAATATTCTCGTAACGGACTATTGGGACGCTGACAATACAGCAATTGGACTTGCAGACAAAACAAAAAAATATACAGTTTATATAACTAACTACGGAAGACCTGAAAATGTGTTTTATGTTTCGCTGGAAAACCCAACAACAACAGAAGATTTTCCATATACACCCGGAGGGGAATTTGATAATTTGTCTGCGGAAGAAGTTGAAAAAATTCTTATTAAACATTTAAAACTCACAGAATGACAGCCGAGGATATTAGAGACATAATAAATAGTGAAATAATAGCGGAACCCGATATAAATAATGTATTTGGACTTGATTTAACAAAGTGTTTGATCGAGCCTACAAAACAGAAATATAAAAACGCTAATGGCTCTATTGATGTTTACGAATTATGGACTGTGCTTGAAGAAACAGAAGACGGAAATGGCTACAAAATTTATTTTGACGAAGAAACTAAAATGTTTGGACTTGCAATAAATTCTGACAAAGACGAGTTGATTGACATCGGAATTTATGGGACATTTTTGCAAACATTATATTCGATGTGATATTTGGCAGCAGCTAACACGGTATTGCCAAAAGCGGGGCTGAAGTGCTAAATTCAACTTCTGCCCTACTATTCCGCCAAAAACGAATTTTATTCGTTTTTTATTTTTAAATTTAACTCATAAAAATTCGTTTTGGCTTGCCTCGGTACAAAATCGAAACTTTCAGCTTCGATTTCCCCGCCTTCGGCAATACCCAAAACGTTATCTGCAATCACAAAAAAAACAAACATAAATAGAAAATCTATGAAATTCAGTGAAAAAATTATAATAATTTTTGTGATTCATCTTTCAATATTTAGTTTTTGTCAAAGCGTTAAATTGAATAAAGAAAATGTTTTAAAAGTTTTCAAGAGTACAATTAAACAGCCCAATAAAAATCTAATTGATACAAGTTCAAATCCTTGGTTTACAGACAATACTGAAAATAAATATTATACAAGTGAATTTATTGAATTTAAAAATGCAAGAAGTTTTAAAAGAGATTATTGCAAAATAATTAATTGGAATTTTCACAAAAATGACGCTTTTATTCTTGGCGATGCAAATTATTGTTCTGAACCACCTACTCAAAAGGTTTCAAAGGCTGAAAATTATATCGAAATAAAATTAAGTAATGAAAAAGATAACTTAATACTACAACTTTTTAATCAAAAAAAATTGATAGATAAATTCAGAATAATTGAATTGCAAAAGGTTGATTCTAAATACGAAAAAAATGAATTTGATTTTATTTTAAAACTGCAAAGGATTAAATAAATTGCGACTGCAGATAACAAAGTATTTCGCAAAATACGGTCTGAAAAGTAAACTTTCATTCCATTCTTTTCCACTCGCAAAATTGCTTTTCTTAAAACAATAAACTAATTTAGTTTCAGAAAAGAGCAATTTGCTTGAACCGACGAACTTGAACTTCGTTCAAATTCTCTCCCGTTCTTCGCAAATACTCGGCTCGTTAGCTACAATGTTAAAACAACCCCTTAAATAAATGAAAAATCTTATTCTACTCTTATTTACTTCTTTATTTCTAATTTCATGTGCGACGGCACCATCAGCTCTAATTCCACAATCATTTACTTCAAATTCTGATGATGGAATGATTGTAGGCACAATTGCATTTGAAAATAAAAAGCCAATTTTTAATCAATATTTTTTTCATTATTTAGGAGAAAATGACAAATCAATATCTTCTGGTAAAATGATAACTATTAGACCAAAACAAATGGTCGCTATGAAATTCAAACCAGATTTTTTCGATGAAAACAAAGCTGTATATTATTTCTCAATAACTGAAGTGCAGGGCAAATATAGATTTGCAACTTTACGTTTACATGAAAACGGAGGTTACATACAATCTCATGGACAAGTTCCAATAAATATAGATTTTAAAATAGAAAAAGGGAAAGTTAAATACCTTGGTGAGATTTATTTCAATTATAGAGATGGTATTCTAAAACTTAATGATAAAAAAGAAAGGGATATACCAAAATTTAAAGAAAAATATCCTAATTTAAACATCACTGAATAACACTGTAGCTAACAGCGGTTTTAAGAAATTGGGGGTTGAGGCATAATGGAACGATCTTTTTGTATATTTGGCTTCAGTCCTAATGGTTTGGTTTAGGAGCAAAAATCCCCAACTTCTTAAAGCCGGCGGGACGTTAGCTGTAATTTTTCAATCAATTACTATCAAAAAATGAGAAAAATATATATCCTAAGTATTATTTTAACTTTTATCAGTTGTGAAGGATTCATTAGAACAAATGATCCTTTAGAAAGTTACAAATATTGGGCTGGAGATGAACCTCCTAAAGAAATAAACTTGATAAACGGAGAATATTTACAAACACCTCATTTTACACTTGAATATCAATTATTTTTACAATTCAAATCTAATGGAGATTGGTTTAATGAATTCATAAAATATAATAACCTTAAGATTGATACAATAAATAACGATTGGAAAAGTGGTCTAGATTTACCAAAATGGTTTAACCCTAGTAAAGACTTTATAAAATATTCACGAAATCAACACGATGAATTTGACCGTTCAAGGTATTTTGTAAATCCTAAGAATGGTATGTGCTATATTTTTGAGACATTTGGAATGTAAAAAACTACAGCTAACATAGTATTTTTCAAAAAACGGGCTGAAAGTAAACTTTCATCCCATCATTTTCCGCCCGCAAAATTGCTTTTCTTAAAACAATAAACTAATTTAGTTTCAGAAAAGAGCAATTTGCTTGAACGCACGAACTTGAGCTTCCGCTCAATTTCTCTCCCGTTCTTCGCAAATACTCGGCTCGTTAGCAGAAAGTTTTCACCAACAAAACGCAGAAATGAAATCCGAAATAAAATATATTGAACTCAAATCAGGATTTAATGATAATGGCCCAGCTTGGATTGGACTTGTTTCATTTTCAAAAAGTAGAAAAACCATCTATTTTGACGGAAAAGCATTTCAAACATTAAATGGAAATGGATTTGCAGGGAATTTTTTTGATATTGAAAACGGAAACGAATATTGGATTTCTGGAGTAAAGAAAAATCAAAGCGATAGGCATAAATTCGGTGGAGGAAAAATTTTCATCGAAAAACGAATTCTAAATGAATATCTTAAAATTATTGGTGCTCAAACTTTAAATTTAAGTTGCTATGAACTTATTGATATTATCGAGGAAATTCCAATTTCAAAATTTAATGAAATGGAAAATCAAAAATATGAATCTGACACACAAATTACTGATGATAAAAGATTTCTAAAACCGAGCGAAATGAACGACGAAGAATTAGAGTATTTTATTGATTATTATCACGAGGATTCTATAAACGGAAGATATTTAAAAGGTCGAAAATTGTCACGAAACAAAATGAATGAATTGTTGGCTGAAAAGGAATTACGGAAACAAAAAACCTTCTGCTAACAAAGCCTTGGCGAAATGCGGGATTAAGTGTAAAGTTGAACTTTTGTGCTTATTCAGTCGCCAAAAGCCAATTTTATTGGCTTTTATTTTTAAATTAGCAAATAGAAATTGGCTTTGGCTTAGTTTCGGTCTGAATTGAACTTTCGCTCAATTCAAGCCCGCACTTGCGCCAAGCCTCGAAACGTTATGTGCAATATATATAAACGTAAAATCTGAATCAAAAAGAGATGAAAGTTGGACTTCACGCAAATATGGTTGACATGCAAACAGACAAAATCGGTTCTGCATTAAGAGATGTCTTTACAATTCTTTGCGAAAGATTGAGTGGTAATTATGGTGGGGCAATCGAACATTTATGGATAGATTTTGAACTTATTGAAAGCCATGCAAAACTTGATGGTAAACCAAGATACCCTTTTAGATTTGCTAAACGTGTGTCAGGGCGTTCCAATTTCGGACTGCCCCCATCGCCAGACAATTTCAACGTAGGACACTTTAGTGTTCGTCCGGACTTTCATCGACTACTTACTATTTCAAGAGATGAAGTAATTCCTTATTGTTTAAATTTAATTTACAAAGAACTTATTGTATTAAAAACCAAGGAGAAAAAGTTGGGCGGATTTGATTCAGAATTATTCAGAAAAAGATTCGTGGACGAGTGTATGCGACTTGGTTATAAAATAAACCCTAACTGAAATGAATACTGCACATAACATCGGCTTGGCAAAATGCGGGGTTAAGTGCAAAATTGAACTTCTCGCCTATTTATCCGCAAAAGCTGTTTTACTTTTGTTTTTTTATTAAATTTACCAAAAGCCACAGCTTTTGCTTCGTTCGGTACTGAATTGAACTTTCGCTCAATCCAAGCCCGCACTTCGCCAAGCCGCGGCTCGTTATGCGACATCCTATCAAAACACTATGCAAAAAACATTAACATTACTTTTTTTCGTTTTTTCAATTTCAATTTTCAGCCAAGAATACTTGAATAAAATTGAAAATTATGACATACAATTATATAAACATTTAGATAGTTTAACAGTTGAAAATAAGATTTCTGTTGAAGATTATTTTAAGTTTTCGAAACCTTTTTCTAAATGGGATATAAGACCAATCAAATATGAAAAAATATGGGCATTAGATTCAATTAGAATATCTAGTGAAATTCCTAACTTCTTTTGGGGTGGTTTTTCACAACGCTATGAATTCACTGAAAAACAAGCAGGAGACAAACCCAATGAATTTCTAGATAAAGGATTAATTGATGAAAATTCTAATATTAATTTTTTGAAAAATAATATTGAGAAATTTAATATTTTATGTTCACTTGTTGAAAAAAGTAAGAATACAATATTTCTTAACCAACCATCTATACAGCGAATAGATAATGTTTTCAAAGAGAATAATATTTATTGGTCTTACATAATTCCCGAAAAATCGCCTTTTCCAATCTCAACCAAATCTAAAATTGAGAAGAAATATAATTTTACTTCTAAGCAAATACAAATTTTAGATAAAATGGAAGAGATAAATATTTATTCAATTGTAAAAACAGAAAAAGGAATTTTCTTATTACTAGATGGATTTACAGACAACTCTTATGGTTTTTATTATTCGTTTAAAAATACAATGGAAAGAGATAATCATCTTTTCGAAATAATGAAAGAGCAGAAAATAAATGAACAATTTTTCTATTATATCGCAAATTAGGACGTCGCATAACATAGTATTCGCGAAAAACGGGCTGAAGGAACACTTATTTTTTATTCATTTTTCCAACGAAAATTGCTTTTCTTAAAACAATATACTAATTTAGTTTTAGCCAAGCAATTTGCTTGAACGCACGAACTTGAGCTTTCGCTCAAATTCTCTCCCGTTCTTCGCAAATACTAGGCTCGTTATCGGAAATTAAAAAACAAAATTGTCTTGAGATGAGTAATTTACACATTCCTTCAAAATATGAAATTAAATACTCATTAAAAAGTTTGTCGCTAAACATACTGTGGAATTTAATTGCCGTAATATTAGGGATTTACTTATTAACAAAAACAGAATTAGATTTTAAAGAATTAGAAATACGTAATTTTTTTATTTTAGGTATTTCACTTTATCTAATCATTTCGTTTGGTAAAAAAATTATTGGAGAAATTTTAAAAATAAAAAGTCAAATCGTAATTTCTAAAGATGGAATTAAAATTGACAAAACTAATTATAGTTGGCATTCAATTGCTAACATAAAAATAATTTCTAAAAAAGAATACACAAGTAAATACAAATTTGAATACGAAGAAAACTATTTAACCTTTAAATTTAATCGGAAAGATTTTGAAATAAAGATTGATAATTATGAAATATCAAAAGAAAAATTAAATAAAATTATTCAATCATTTAAAAATGAAAAATTTAGCTTTAATAAACAGAATGTTTTTTTAGAAATTCCAGACTTTGAAACATTTTTAGAATTCGATGAACAAGATGCTGAAAAGTCATTGAAAAAACTATTTAAGATAGCCAAACAAAATAAAGAAGAACTTGAAAAATTCTGTGAATCTGAAATTTATACTGAAACAGAAAAAATTGAATTCGTTTATTATGCTCTTTCCGAAAAATTCTCAGAATGGGAAAATTTCTTAATAAGTGAATTTAAAAGAATATTTGAACTAGCTATATTAGATAATTCGTTTGAAAAACTAAATCCTTTGCTTGAAAATATATTACCAGAAGATTGTAATTCAAACTCAACTCAAAGAATAATCCAATATCTTTTTAATAAATTAATCGAAGGTAACTTGGTTGTAAAACTACAAGCATTAGATTTCTTAAATTATTGGATTGACGAAAATTCTATAAAGAATTATCCCGAAATAATTAGAAAATTAAAAGAATTGTCTGAGGAGGATAATTGGAAAATCCGTTGGAATTCTATAAAAATCTTAAAAGAAAATAAAATCGAATATAAATATAATTTCTTCGATGATATGCGAGCTAAAATTCAAAATCCCTATGAAATTTAACTTCCGATAACATGGGTTTGGCGCAATGGCGGATTAAGGCTAAAATTAAAGTTTTAGCTTTCTATTCCGCAAAAAGCCAATTACATTGACTTTTTTTTGTAAATTTATTCAATTAATTGGCTTTTGCTTACCGTGTCGCTAAATTGAAACTTTTCGCTTCAATTTCCACCACTGACGCCAAGCCCAGAAACGTTAGCTGCAAGCATTAAAAAAATTACATATGAACTTTGATTTTGCTGAAAAAATAAATTATGAACTTGAAAAGTTAAATTTTGAGAATGCAATAACTATTGCAAAAAAACATTTAAATGAAATTAACCAAACTTCATTTCATAAAATATTAGAGCATTCATTTACAAATAATGTGGAAGATTGTATTAAATGGATCGATTCTTTTTATAAGAAAATCTCTAAGCACTCAGAAATAAAAGCATTCTATTTTGAATTAAACGAATTTGATATAAATACTGAAAAGTGGTATATACAATGTTTTGCTTTTGAATTTGATGGCGGCTATAATCCTGAAGATATGGAATGGTTATCAGATTGCAATCCTGAAATAATGACTAAGGAAGAATTTGTTTTAACTGGTCTTGAAGATTTTCAGAATTTATTTGAAAACTTAATTGAAAATGACGATGTTTCTCAAGAGTTGCAAGATGCAAGAGATTGGACTGAGCAAATCATTATTTCAAAGTTTATGCAATTTATATATCAAGTACATTTAACTGCTAAAAATAATAATTTAGAATGGGCTAATATTCCATTTTATTTTACCGAACATGAATATGATTTCATCATTCAGTCTAAATAATAAATGCCAGCAGCTAACATATTATTTGCGAAAAACGGGCTGAAAGTAAACTTTCATCCCATCTTTTTCCACTCGCAAAATTACTTTTCTTAAAACAATAAACTAATTTAGTTTCAGAAAAGAGCAATTTGCTTGAACGTACGAACTTGAACTTCGTTCAATTTCTCTCCCGTTCTTCGCAAATACTCGGCTCGTTGTACGACATTTTTCCTCGAATAAAACCAAAACTTCTTTTATGATTTTTAGCAATAAAAAACTTATCGAAAATATTTTAATTATAACAGCTGTTATATATTCTGCCTTTTTCACAAACAAAATGAATCATATTGAAGAAAATGAAAAGATTAGAATAGAATTATTAACTGATCAAAATAAATCCTATAAAACAATATTAGAATCTAAAAATTTAAGTGAAAACGAAATTAAGAAACATAAAAACATTATTCTTATTTGTCAATCTAAATTGGATAAATTAGAACCTATTTCAAATAACTATTATTTATATTTTCTAATGATAATTTTAGGATTGTTTATTTTTTATGTTAGTTTAAATAAACTATATCCTGAAAATAAACGTCGTACAACATAGTATTTAGCAAAAAACGGGCTGAAAGTAAACTTTCATCCCATCTTTTTCCACTCGCAAAATTGCTTTTCTAAAAACTTTCAATTAATTTAGTTTTAGCCAAGCAATTTGCTTGAACGCTCGAACTTGAACTTCGTTTAAATTCTCCCCGTTCTTCGCAAATACTCGGCTCGTTAGCAGAAATTTTATGAAAACCGTACTACAAATAATAATACTTTCTATTTTTATTATTTCTTGCAAGCAAGGAAATTACAAATATGAAATTTCTGATTTTAGACAAGAATTACAACCCTCATTAAAAATTCTTTCAAAAGAAAATTCACTCCCATCAAAAGACACAATCGCAAGGAATTTTCTTGAAGAAAATGCAACAAAAGATGAATTAACAAAATTAATGGATTCTAAAAATCCTTTGTTAAGAATTATTGCCTATAGAACTATAGTTAATAAAGAAGAATCTCAATATTACGATTTGTTAATTGGTCATTTATCTGATACAGCAAGAGTAAAATACTGGGTTTATGAAGATGTTTTAGATTACAAACAAGTTTCTGATTTGATGATTCGCAAAGCACACGACAGAAATGGCTTGTCACAAATTCAAAAAAAGAAATTGGTTGAGAAAGTTTTGTTAGAACATCCTTATTTAGATATTTCAACTTGGATGATTCAAGACATTGAACCAAATGAAAAATATTATAATCTAATCAAGCAAAGAGCAGAAAAAAGAGGAAAAAATTGTGGAGAACAACTTTCAGCTTGTTATGCTTTGAGTAAATTCAAAAAAAATGAAGATATTAATTTCCTCTATAAAGTTTTTGAAGAAAATTTAGAAAAAGGAGATTGTATAATATGGATTTTTAGAAGTATTGAAAAATTTCCAAATGAAAAATTGTACCCACTTTTAGAAAATTACTTTAATAAAAATATAAAAGGAAAGCTTACTCAAAATGAAAATATTTTTGATGATATTTTATATTTTTCAAGAGCTGTTGCTTCTTATAAAAACGAAAAAGCTATAAAAATTCTAAAATATATTGAACAAAATAACACATATATAAATAAGCCATATTGGCCACCAGCGAATAAAGAATATGTTTATAAAGCTTTGCTAATTAATTACGATCCTATATATGATGATTTTATAAAGAAAATTCAAAAAGAATTTGACAAGGATGAACTAAATCGTATTGGATATTCTAAGCGAGAACTATTAGAATTTAATGAAAAATCGGAATGGTAAAAAAACTTCTGCTAACATAGTATTTCGCGAAAAACGGGCTGAAAGTAAACTTTCATCCCATCTTTTTCCGCTCGCAAAATTGCTTTTCTAAAAACTTCAACTTAAATTAGTTTTAGAAAAGAGCAATTTGCTTGAACGCACGAACTTGAACTTCGTTCAAGTTCTCTCCCGTTCTTCGCAAATACTAGGCTCGTTGTGTGCAATTTTTCGAAAACTTACGCTTTATTTTAATGAATCAAAAAGAATATAACTTTAAATACTCAAAAAGTCTATTAAACTTCGAATTTTTGTCGGTTATTATTACGTTTGGATTATCTGCATATTTATATTTTGAAAAAGAAAATAAAACTTTAGCAATCATTCTTCTAATAATTGGAATAAGCAATTCAATTTACTATATAACAAGAATAACAAATAAAAAAATCCAATTAAAAATTAATTCTAAAGGAATATATTTAAAAAATAAATTTATTTCGTGGAATGCAATAGATGAAATTCAGATTGATAGAAATTATTCAGGAAATATTTCATCAGAATTTTTAACAATTATTACAAAATCAGGAAAAGATTATAATTTAGAAATATCTGAATTAAATGTGAACTCGAAAAAACTAAAACTAATAATTTCTAACTTTAAAAAATAAAAACTGCACACAACATAGTATTTCGCAAAAAATCGGGCTGAAGGCTAACTTTTTATCCATTATTTTCCGCTCGCAAAATTGCTTTTCTTAAAACTTTAAATTAATTTAGTTTCAGCCAAGCAATTTACTTGAACGGACGAACTTGAGCTTTCGCTCAAATTCTCTCCCGTTCTTCGCAAATACTCGGCTCGTTATGTGTAATGCTATGAAAACCGTCCTTATAATAATTTTCTTAACTATTTCATCTCAAATCGTAAATGCTCAAAATAGAGTTTTTAAGATTGAAAAATTCAGTAATAATGAGATTAAGGAAACAAAAATTGACACAATAAACGCTAAACAAATAATTGACTTGAATTTTTATCGTAAAAACTTCTCTAAGCCATATTTATTTCCCACTGAGTTTACAAATCTTAAATATAAAAATGAAGTTGTAGTAAACTGGAATAGTGAAAAGACAGAGAAAGATTTTAAACAAAATTGGACATACACGTTTACATTTGATGAAAATTCGAGAGTTGTAAAATATGAATATTCTGGATGTTTAGTTTGTAGCCAATTACCTTACGAAACGCTAATAAAATACGATAAAAATAAGCGACCAATTGAGCTTATTGAATCTTATAAAACTTTAAAATCAGTAGAATCATCAAAAAATAATTCGCTACATAATTTAACGTCTAAAGTCTATAAAATTGAATACAATGAAAGAAATGAAGTGAGAACTTTACTACTTTACAACTCTGAATATCTGATTGAAAAAATTGAACTTATAAATTAGCACTACACATAACATCGTATTATCCAAAGTTTCTTTGCAAAGTCTTTATTTTAGTGGGTTGATTACTCATTTTATAGCATTTGGTACAACATAAGTACAACAATTGAAAAAGTATGTTTTAAGTCTTTGTTGAGCATAGATTTTAAGCCAAAAAAAACGAAACTTTAACATTTGATCTGGGCTTAAAAATGGGAAATTCGAGCATATAATCCGACTTTATTTAACTGAGCAGTACGATTCATCAACTGATATTCTGCTAATTTTGAACAATAATAATCTCTTGATGCTTTTGCATATCCATTTTGAAGCAACAATTCATTTAAACATTCGCCTGATTCCAGAATAACATAACCTAATTGCCTATGATAAAAATCGTAGGCATTTTTTATTTCTGTAAGTATGGTTATACTATCTCCAACACTCAAAACGTTAGTTATGTAATTTCTTGCCTCTCATCCTAACTCAATCAACAAACTTGCAGGAAGATGTGTTTTTTCTTCATCTGATTTTAATTTTCTATTCATTCGGATTTCTGGTGCATCTATTCCGTATAATCTGATTTCTTTTTCTTCTTTCGAAAAGGCGTGTTTCACAACCAAAGTATCTGCATCTTTGATTTCTAATACATTATAAAATGTTTCCACGTAATAAGGTTCTTTAGCACTGTATTTCATTGTATTGCAATTAGTTACATATTGTCTATACAAATTTAATCAACCAACTTTGTAATACGATTAATATCAATTGTTTAACTAAAAAATTTATTGTTATGGCAAGACAAAAAGGTTTGATGAAATACATCGGTACGATTGGAGATGTACGTCATTTCAAAATTAAAGGGCAACCAGGTTTTTATGCCGGTTTAGTTGGTGGTCCTACTGCTCAGCAAGTGAAAACTGCGCCTGAGTTTGAACGTACTCGTGAAAATATGAATGAGTTTGGTGGTTGTGCTAAGGCAGGGAAATCACTTCGTACTGCTCTATCACAAGTAATGAGTAAAATGGCAGATAGCCAAGTTACAGGTAGATTAACTTCGGTGATGAAGAAAATCAATTTGGAAGATGGTACTGAAGCCAGAGGTTACAGAAAAGTTGAAATTTCTACTCAACGTCAATATTTAATAGGCTTTGAGTTTGACAAACGTCTTTCGATTAATGGTGTTTTTAATGCACCTTACGATGTAGAGCATAACGTAGACAGAAACGAAGCTGATTTTATAATTGCTGCTTTTAATCCTGCTGAATTGGTTTCTGCTCCTGCAGGATCTACACATTTCCGATTGATTAATGCATTGGCTGTATTAGCTGATTTCTCTTTCAATCCTACGACTGGAAATTATGAAGCTGATGATCCTATTAATAACGAATTGAATGTTGTTACGTACTCGGATTATATTCCGTTAAACACTCCGTATGCCGGAGATACGATTTCGGCAGCTTTACCAGGTGCGCCAACTTTAGGAAATAATGTAACGGTTGTACAATGTATTGGTATTGAGTTTTTCCAAGAAGTCAACGGAAACTATTATCCTTTCGCCTCTGGAAACTGCTTGAAAATCGAAGATGCTTTTTAAGCTGTTAATTGGTTAAAGAGTCTTTTCGATTTGAAAAGGCTCTTTTTTGTTTCACTTTAATTGAATGAATGATGAGAGTAAAAATTGTGCGTGTGGCTCAAGGAAAGCAAAGTACGTTGAGTCATTTATACATTGATGGAATCTTTCAAAGTTACCTTTTGGAAGATAAAATACGAGCCGATAAAATTCCAAACCAAACTGCAATTCCTACAGGTGATTTTAAATTGATTGTCAATTCTTGGGGCGGTATGAATACTAAGTATAGAAATCTGATGGGTAAAGTCCACGAAGGTATGATTGAAATCGATCAGCTTCCGAATTTTGATTATGTGTACATCCATATCGGAAATACCTATTTACAAACAGCAGGATGTCCGTTGACTGGGTTTGGTTTTGAATTGATCAATGGTGATTATCAAGTTACCCATAGTCGTAAAGCTTATGATGTGGTTTATCCGAAACTTTTGAAGATTGCCAAAAGCAAAGAAAATCAAATTCGGATTGAGAATAATTTTCAATTCTAAAATCAGAAGCTATGGAAAATGAATTGGTTTTAAATGTCCTTTTTGGTTCAGTTTCAAGTTTATTATTGGCTGTGGTTGCCTACTTTATTAAGCAATTACACTCCGATTTTAAGAAAATGGAAAAGGATATTACAGAAGTAAAAACGATGGCTTTATTAATCAAAACCGAATTTAAAAACAGTTATGATTTACTCAGCCAACGTGTCGAATATTTAGAATCAAGAATTACAACTCTTGAAATGTTGAATCTTAAAAATAAACGTGATGAAAAAGGATAGTTTAAATTTAGTTGAACGAGTAACCAATGAAACGCCTAAATGGTTTAAAATCGTTCGTAATGTCGGATTAGCTTTAACTGCGATTAGCGGAACTCTTTTAGCTGCTCCGGTTGTTCTTCCGGCTACTGTTATTACAGTTGCAGGATATTTGGCTTTAGGTGGTGCAATTGCCAGTGCTGTTGCTCAAACTGCTGTCAAAATTGATGAAGCTGATAATGATTCTAACAAAAAATAGTCTTATAAGACCTTGATAGGACCTTCAGGACTTTTTGAAATCTCATCGTATTGGTGAGATTTTTTTATGCGTGATCACTGCACCCAATTATTTATAGAGGTGGAATATGTACGCTTTATCTCCCAATCGAAGTTGAAATATTGTCGAAAAAGTGGAATCGGAATGAGGAAATCGAAGAAGTGGTTTTGGTTCAAATCCAATGTTTTTTGAAAAGAAAAAAAGAGAAAAAAAAGAAAGCCATTCTTTCAGGAATGGGCGTTTTAAAGGCAAGGTTTTCGAGCAAAATACGACCCGAATGGGTGGAGATTTTGTGAGAAACCCAAAGGGCTTGACCTTGACGTAAAACGACCACTAACTAACTTTGCTATCTTTTTTGTGAATTTTGTTGTGTCTATTCCGGAAAGAACGCACTGGGGCAACTCGCGCAGGTGAAGAAAAGCAAATCAACTTCAAAATAAGGTGGCGAGGGATTGTAGCTGAACATCCCTTTAGGGTGTTTTGCTATACCGAGCCAATTGGTGTGGGCTAATGAGCTATCAAGCAGCACAAAAGTGAGGGGTTACGAATTGCTTTGCAATGGAGTACCGAACGATGTGATGCGACTAGCGGTTTAGCGCAATACACCAATGTGCCTTACTAAAAAACTTTTGCTTTTTCTGAACCTGCAACCGCTTTCTTGGGTGGCGGGGGTGCGTGGCATTTCCTATTGACAAACAAGCATTTTTGTGTGTAACGAAAAGCCGTTAAAAAATGGGCTTGACTGAAAGGAAAGCTTATTTTAGGCTTGGTTTTGCGGAGTTGGGTGAATAAAGCGGAACGCAGTGCAATGAAAGTAAATTTTTTGCTTACTGAAATGGAACGAAGTGAAGCGAAATGAACCTAACGGAGTAAATCGTTGCACAAAAATGATTGTGGCAATACTGCTACTTCATCAAAACCAAAATACGGTTTTTGAAAACGGATGTTCGTGTTTAGAACGAAATAAGCCTATTTGCAAAATCAATTGAATATAGGGCAACAGCGAAAGTTATTGCGGTTAATGTCCCGGGCAGCTTTGCGAAGTATCCCGTTAGGGTATTGCGCAAAACTGGAATTAACCGCAGTTGCTTTTTTGTTGTTGTCCTATGCACTTACCAACTTTGCAAATAGGCGTATTAGTTTGACTGATTATCAATAACTACCTGATGTAGTATTTTGGTTTTGATAACCTTGTAATTAATTTTTCAAGAAAATCAAATAGGGTTCCGAATACTCATCCCAGATAAATGAATTTAATTCTGCGTTGAATTTTAATGATTCTTTGTACAAATCTATGCTTAGGGAAGATGTACAATGAAATTGCTTATTTAATTCGTATAAACCTTGCTTGGGTCTATTGAGTATATTAGCTTCAATAAACATTGGTATAACGCTATATAATCCAATTTCAGTGGCTCTATTTCCACCATATACATTGGAAATGCTTTTAGAAATCGTTTCTGTATTGACTAGGTCTTGTACCGCTAAATATTTCCCGAATGTTCGTAATACGTCAAATGAAAACGGAAACGATGCATTTAATAAAGCAATTAATATTAAGTTTCGGTCATCTTTTCTTTTCAAAACATTCAAAATCTCTTCTTTATGTTGATCTACATAAGGTATTAAGGGATTTTTTAAAATTATTTTATTGATGATTCGTAATGACTTTTTAATTCTATTCTCTCCTGTAAAATCAAGGTGTAATTGTTCTAAGATATATTGCTCATCATACTCCCCACCAAGATAGCTCTGTAATGCAACATGCAAAGCATCTAAAGGTATACGCTGATTGATATCTATGGATTTACTCTTCATTATTTTTAATTTCTATAAATGGAATAAGCACTTCTAAAACATGTGCTCCTCCATGCGTTACTAAAGTATCTTTGTTAGAGAAACTTAGGTTATTTTTAAAATAGAGTGCATTCTCTTCAGATACTACAAAATTTATAAGTTCTGGGTTATTATTGAATAGTTCATCTTTTAACCAGGTATCTGTATATTCAATATGTCTTTCGCTTCGACTACCTGATTTATTGGTACCTAATTTTTCCTTCCCCACTAATGATCTCCAAGATTTAGCTTCTATATTGCCGTGATCGGTTGTCAAAAATACTTTAAAATTGTTTTTTATTAATAGCTCTATGTCATTAAATAGTGATGTTTTCTCTATCCAATTCATTGTCAAATCATATAAATCCTTATAATCATCGGAACTGTGCATTTTATCGTCTAACTCTTTATATACAACCGCAATTTTAGAATAGTTTAGGTTATTTTCTTCTAAGCTTTCACTATGAAAATAGGTGATTTGATGCTTAGGAATTCCCTTTGATATCCAATAGTTCTCCCACATTTTTCTTTCATTTGCAGGAGCCTGTTTATATTCTACTAAAGGATTAGATCCTCTGAAAATTGCTTGTCTTGAAAGTTGTGTAATAGAAGGAATCCAGGAATAAATGGTTTGCTCAGCAGCTTCAACATCTAACTTTTCTTTCAGCAATACATATTGCCAATAGGCTAATCCATCGACTACAATTAATGCTATTTTGTCCTTTATATAATTAAAAGCTAAGTGATCTAAAACTTTAGATACTATTTTAGGTTTCTTTACAGCACTCGAATTTTTAATGTGCTTATAATTCACTTCCAATTCTACTTGGAAAGATTCATTTACTTCTGTAATTAATTCGGCATACTTATTTAAAGTTCCCTTTTTGATTGTTCTTTTGATTAACTCAGCTATATCACGTGCAATGGTATTCCAATTAATGGGTGTATCTGCTAGTGTTTCTTTAATAATTTCAACTAATTGATTTTCTTGTTCGTCCTCGTTTTCTATAAGGCTTTCTGAACGTAATTTTTCAATTAATTTTATAGTATCTGCTTTATTTAATGGAACAAAAACTTCTTGCTTGAATAGCTTATTCAATAATTTACTATCCAAATCCTTTATGGATGGTACATGTAAAAAATTGAAATAATGCTCTAAAGACCATATTAATGCAGACGAATTTGCTATAATATCTGGTAAAAAACCATTATTATCGTCACTGATTAAAACACAATATTCTTCCTCATTTCTTAATTCATATTGGATGCGTAACTCTAAATTGGATCCACATACTACATCAATACCAAAATTCTTTAAAGCAGCAATGATATCTTTACGTTTTAAAAATCCATCAGAATTTTCGACACGAAGAACTTTTGAATGGTAAGATTTTAAATCCTTTGCGATTTGGTATATGAAATTATTCTCCATCTATGCGTATTGTCATCAATAATTTAGAACCAGGAATAACATTACGATATTCTTTCATTTTTGATAACCAGTTGTTGTGTTCTTGGTCTAATCGTTTCAGTTTTGATTCTCTAATGTTTTCAATTCCTATTTTCTCTATTCTTCTTTTTTGTACGTTGTAAGCGTTCTCTTTATTTTTTAATTTTTTATCCAAATTTTCAATTAATTCCGCCTCTAATTTTTTGAATGTTTCGTATAATACCTCATTCACTTTATTTTGGATATCTTGCCAATTCTCAGAGTGTAAAGTAGATTGAAACGAAAAATTATCGTTTAAGCCCATTAATCTTGACCAAATATCGTTGGCATAAGCCGTATATTGTTTGCCATTATCTGCCACAAAACAACTGATGTAATCTAACTTTTGATCTAATTGATTTTTAGCACTTACTTGCCATAAACTCCAATACCCTGAAGTTTCATCTGATTCTTTCGATTTTACAACAGGAATTCCTTTATCGATAGAAAATTCAGAAAGTTGATTTAATAAACTTCTTACAGTGTCATGTTGTAAGGTAATATGCTCTACATCTGGATTATTTAAAGCTACTTCTGGATCAAAAGTAATTTTCTTCTTTTGCCCATTTTCTCCTAAAATAGCATAGCCTAAAGTCGTTGTGGTATAAGAAGTTCCTTTTATTTGCGCATAAGTGGTATATAAATTTTCTAACCAAATAGGCAATGGACTGTGTTTTACATCCGCTGCTTTTTTATATTCAATTTCTTCTTCTTGAACTAAAGGTAAAATGCCTTCTGTTGATTTAAACTCTTTTAATTTACTTTTAATCTCATGCATCCATTTATCACTTGCAAAATCAAATCGT
Organism: Faecalibacter bovis; assembly: GCF_017948305.1. Classification (NCBI taxonomy): domain Bacteria; kingdom Pseudomonadati; phylum Bacteroidota; class Flavobacteriia; order Flavobacteriales; family Weeksellaceae; genus Faecalibacter; species Faecalibacter bovis. Next base: position 2,009,204 of record NZ_CP072842.1, on the reverse strand, counting down.
TCTGGATTTAATAAACTTTGTAAATACAATTGATTGACCTTTTTCATATCAATTGCTGAATCCAATACATCCGATGATTTATCAATCCCAAATTGTTCTAAAATATTGGTAAGCTTCTCTTCAATTACCTCATAAACTCTTTGGTCTACACTGTTGTTGGTTAGTAAATTGAAGGCTTGTACAGGATGTTTTTGTCCAATACGGTCTACACGACCAATACGTTGTTCGATCATCATGGGATTCCAAGGTAAATCGTAATTGAAAATCACGTGGCAAAATTGCATGTTCAACGATTCCCCTGCAGCATCTGTTGCTATAAGAATTTGTTTATCTGCTTTAAAGGAAACCAGCGCTCGTTTACGTTCATCTAAATCTTGGCCTCCGTTTATAAATGCCACTTGATATCCTTTTTTAGAAAAGATATCCACTAACATTTTTTGAGTCGTTCTAAATTCTGTAAACACCAAAATCTTAAGATTGGTGTCGTTTTTTTCCTGTTGTAAGGCTTCAAATTTCATTAAAAGCGCTTCTGCTTTGGCATCAATTTCTGTTGCTAAACACTCTTTTGCTTGAGTGATTAATTGAACTAAAATCGCTTCTTCATCTTCTAAACCTTCTGAAGCATTAAAATAGATTCCTTCAAAATCTAAGTCGATTAATTCTTCTTCAGTAGCCGTTTCATAATCATCAGACCAATCGTTATCTGCCTCTAACAAATTATTTTGCAAACGGTATAATCTCTTTTCCATTGCAGATAGAATGGCTAAAGTAGAACTGCTTACCAAACGTTGGAAAAGAATCATAATTAAGCCTGTTGCTTTATTCTTAGTACGTTTAGCGGTATTGAATCCTTTAATGACATATTGGGTTACGGCTTCGTACAATGCCATTTGTTTGGCATGTTTGTTTATATCCAGCAACACATCCAATTTGTAGGTAAATCGTTCGTTGAACAATTTATTCCCTTCGTAATCAACTGCATTTCTTTTTTCTGTACGAATCACGTATTGTTCAAGTTCTGAAATTTCCGGTAAACCATCACCAGCAAAGGCATCTGGATCTAATAATTGTAAAATACGTCTGAAATGATCTGCTTTCCCTCTATGTGGGGTTGCCGTTAATAACAAAACATTTGGTACAGCATTGCACAATTCTTGCGCCAATACATACCTTGAAACTAAGGCATTGGCTCCACCCATTTTGTGTGCTTCGTCTATAATCACCAAATCGAAATCCGCATTCAGAACCGCATCCATACGGTAACGGTTGTATTCGTCTATGCGCTCTTGTGTCCAGCCTTGTCTACGGTCTAATGGTTTTAACGCATCGGTAGAAACAATGACTTGGTGGTGTTGACGCCAAAAGTTAAACTCTTCATCGGCGTTGATGTTTGAAAAAGTACGTGCTAAAGAAGTAATCATTTCTGAATCGTAGATATGGAAAACCTCGTTAAAATGCTCTTTTAACTCGGCTTGCCATTGCAGCATAGAGGATTTGGGAACGATAACCAATACCCGTTTGATTTCGCCTCTAAGTTTTAATTCCTTCAGGATTAGTCCTGTTTCTATGGTTTTTCCCATACCCACTTCATCTGCTAGCATGAAACGATTTTGTTCGGCTTGCATTACTTTCTCTAACACTAAGATTTGATGTGGCAAAGGCACCAAACTGCTTTCGTAAGGTGCAAGGATATTTTTCTTGGCAACCTCATCTTTTATCTTAGCCGCCAAAGCCACATAACGAATATGTGGCAGGTGGATGGTTTTCTCGTCTTCTTGTAGTTCTTGAAAAGGAACTTCTATGAATGTATTATTTTCTAAAAGACGTATCCAGGCAATTTTATGCCCGAATACCTCTTTTGTTCCTATGAGTTCGCATGGTTGGTTTTGATACAGCATTGTAGAATTTAGATTTTAGCAGCAGCAATATCGTAGAATTGTAATAAGACTTCGTCTTCCATTAATAGGTTATTTGGAATGCGATCGCCTATGGTTACTATCGTTTTAAAATCTTTGTCTTGGTAGCATTGTTTGAACCCTACACGTAGCGCTTCTACACGTACTTCTTTTAGCTTCCCTTTTGGTTTGGCTGCTTCTGTTTTATAGTCTTCGAATATTTTTAATAAACGTTTGTTTCTTAGTTTCTCTAAATCGGCTTCGTTTTCTGCATCCGGTACATACCATTTCCCCGTATCGTCTTTTAAGAAGTTTTCTTCTAATATTTGGCGCATTTCTGGCAAGCTATCTCCTTTGCGCATGTTACCCGCTACTTCGCGCATCCATAATGGATGTAAATCTGATTCTGTTCTACGCTCTTTCTCTAACAATTGGCGTAACCAATAAACGGCATCTTGTTCTGAACCGACAAATAAACTCATTTGGATGAACTCTGGAACTTCTGCTTTTTTGCGCTCGTATTCTTCCACTTGCTCTTGGGTAAAGTACATGCCATCGCGCTCTACAAAACGTTCTTTTAAACCTTCTTGGAATTTACCTGCATCGATAGGCACAGGAAGTGAACGTTGTACATAAAAGGCAATTAAACGGTCGAATAAAATTTTGGCACTACGCTCTACTACTGCTGTTGTCGCATTGTCTTTGACCAAATGGATTGGTAAATGTGCTAAATGCTCCTCTACAAAATCCCAAACACCCATTGAAGAATGTTGCGATTTTTGGAATTTGGTATCGAACTCAGAAGACGGTTTATAACATGAGATAACTAAGTCTTGTTTTACCGCAGTTGTATATGTCATAGATTTTATTCCTCCGTGTTTTTTGTCTAAGGCCGCAACATTAGCAACAACAAATCCAGCATTTACTAATGCCGTTTGAATACCGTTCCATACCGCCGCAGAAGTATTAGAAAACTCAACCGTCATCCATTTTCCCGGTTTTAATATTCTATAATAATCTTTAAAACAATCGATCATTAACTTTTGATACTCTAATGTTGACTTATTCTGTGTTGAATTTTCAATTGCCTCTGGTTTATTATCTGTAAAAACACCTAACCAAGATTCCCAAATATAATTTAACTCAGAATACATAATATTAGCGCCAAAAGGAGGATCTGTGAATATATAATCAATAGAATTATCCTTAATTTGATTAGATTGAGCAGGATTTGTTGATGTAATTACACCTGAATTATCCCATGAAAAGTTAGGGATTTTAGATTTGATTAAATCAAAAAAGTTTTGTTCAACATATTCACTAGAAATATATAAAGTACCACTTAGAGGTCCATTAACTTCACCATGCGGGGTTCTTGGTTTCAAAACATATCTATTCAATTTTGTCAGGTTTCTAGATAAAATACTAGTTGCAACAAACTTTTCTTGCAAATGAAGTTGTGACCATATTTCAGATATTAAAATCAAATTTCGTTTTGTGTAAAAATCTGAAACACGATTAATCCCATTGTGAACACCCGCTCGCCAAGTATCACCCCATTGAGTGCCTTTACCTAAAAAAATATAATCTGGATACCAATTTGAAATTTTTAAATTTGAAATTTTATTTATTATTTCTAAATCATATGTTTCTGTTTTTTTAAAATACCTTTTTTTATTAAAAGTATAATTTATTAAAACTGGATTATAAGATTTAATTCTAATAGCTTCACCAATGTTTCTATCAAATACTGTTTCTGTTTTGGATACACAATTTTCTTTTTTTAATAGCGATTGACATTTAGGACAATTAAACTCCTTTTTCATTCTTCCGTTAACTGTATCTGCTGTCTCATCCCATAACGTAATTTCATGATTACAATCCGGACATTGCACCACTTCGCTCCATACAATAAAGTTTATTCTCCCTGTTGCTCCATTTGTATGTTTTGTTTCATACATCCAGCTGTATTTATCATTCAGTTTTTCTAATTTATCTAAAATTGATTTTTCAATTAGACTTGTTTGATACTTACTATTTAAATTCGCTGAAATAAAAGTTGCTGCTGGTGCTAAATCTGAAACAACCGCATTTCTTTTCCCCCAAATAGGATACTGTTTATGTACAGAGAAATATTCTTGATTTAATTTATTTTTTAAATCTGCATCAGGATTTTCACATTGACTTGCTGCCACACCGGTCATTCCTGTCCCTGCAAACCCATCAAACACCACATCACCCGGTTGTGTATAATGCAATAAATAACGCATAATGGCCGGATGTGGCACTTTTGTATGATAAGTATGTAATGTATAAAATGGATTATTTTTTCCTTCACTTACATCCGCAGCATAGGGTTCAGTCACTTCAAAATCAGGTACACGTTTGCCTTCTTTTTCTAACTGTTTTTTCTCCTCTTCCCATTCTGCAATAAAATCGTTGATCCATGGATTGGGGCAAGCGGTATAAAATGGCGGATCGGATAGGTTGATGATGTCATCATCTTCCCCAATCGGGAATCCTTCTATCTCTTTTAGTTCTGGTAATTTTTTGAGTAACTCTTCACGGAAATATGCACGTCTTTCCTCGTCGTTGGCAAATGTTTGGCCTAAGACGGTTACTGGACCATTTGTATGTTGATCTTCTTTTTGGAATAAATCTAATGTCATGTGTAAGAATTTGGTTATTGGTTATTCGTTAGCATCTTCATTGGAGAAATTACAGGAATGATGATGTTATGGATGCCATGGTTGGCTAATTTTTCGAAAAGAATACCTCTTGTAGTAGAAAGCGCAATGCCTAAAATGGTTGCAATAATGGTTGCAGAAAATTTAGGTAATCCGTTCTCTTTGATGGTATAAAAGTCTTCTAAATTTTCGATATGAAAATGATAATCCATGTCTAATTGCAATAATTGCTCTTCCGAATTATTTCGAAAAGAGCAACTAATGTCTAATTTCAGCCGTTTATCTTCTAAATTGTGCATTAAACGATGTGCAATATTCAGTTTATGATCGGCTGTATTTTTAAAAGCTTGCGTATTGATATTAAACTCACGAATTTCCAGGTGAAATAAGTGAATTTTATCCGCATCTATTGTTGGTTTATTTTCCATGTTACAAGGCAATTTCGTAAGCTTGATCTGCGTAAGATTCTTGGTAGTCGTTTACCTTTTGTACATAGTCTTCCGCACCTTTGATCGTACCCAAATACACGTATTCGTATTGTTTGATTGGCTCGGTATGTACTAAACAAATACCTAACGCTTGCTCCATTTTGATGATGCTTTTTAGCGTTAAGTTGTGCATACCCGAAAGCCATTTAGATACTTCGGATGGTGTTTTATCCATAGCTTTTGCTAAGTCTTGGGATTTCCATCCTTTAGCTTCCATTGCAACACGTACTTTTTCGGTAATTGCTAAGTTTTTCTCAACGAACTTATCAATTTCTGGATCACCGTATTGGTCTAACCAATCTGATATGATGTTGTTTTTTTTCATTTTTTACCAATTTAGTTCAAAATCATCGTCAACAATGATGTCTGTGAGTTCATCATTTAATTTTATTCCATGACCAAATGATTTCTCTAACAATTCAGTTAATTTATTCGCTAATCGAAAATGTGGTCTAACATTATCACAGTCTTGCGCTGTTGCTGCCGTTTTGATATCCCCATTAAATAAGAACACTACATGTTCATTCACTCTAAATGTATACAGTCTAAGATTGTTGGTTTCACCAGACTGTGACTCATCATCCCATTCAACAAATGTTGGTTGCCAGTTTGGATTTACAGGTGGTAAAGCAGATGCATCAGCCGTTTCGGCTTCATTTCTAAAATATTCCAATTTTGCTGCATATCTATTACCAATCCATTTTATCCAACTCATAATATGATTGAACTTTTCATAGTTATGCTTGGAATGTTTAGTGATGAATTTTTCAAATAACGAAACATCTCCATCTTCTTCCAAACATATAGAGTAATACTCTACCAATCGATATGAATTTATATGTTTAATTTTAGCAAAGTTATTCACTTATAAGTTAATTAGCAAGTAAAATTCACTTTAAAGTGAATTTTACTTAATAATGATTCTGATTTTATCTCTTTCTTTCCCTTTTGCAAGACCATCCACATAAGCTTTAAACTTTTCGATAGCTTCGTCTGGCGTTAATGGTTTTGTAAAGGAAGATTTTAATTCATCGTAACCGATTTCAACCTTCTCTAATCCTTTATGCAAATTGGTAATGGCATTGCGGATGCTTAACGCATTCGACTTTGAAAGTTGTACCGCACCCGATTTGAATTGGTTTAGAATATCTTGCTCCGTCTCATCTAATAAACTGATTTTCTTTTTCACCATCGGATCTTCTAAAATTTCCAATAGCGATTGATTCCATTGTTCAAGAATATTTGATAGTTCTTGTTTTAATCGTTTTACAGAAGTCTCTTTAACATTGATGTACTCATGCGGATTGAAATCATGGAAAGGAACATTCAGCACAGCTTCTTTATTGACTTTGCTATCTGCTACTTGTAATTTATTAATTTGCTCCATCCATTTAAAGTATGGAGAAGACGAAATATAATCTGCCTCTTTTAAGATTTGAACGATTGCATGTTCATCCGAATCTAAAATGGCCATTTTATCGGTATGTTCTCTTTGACTGATTCTACATTTTAAATACTGCTCCAAATACCAATTGGCATATTTTTCTTTTAAAGCAGAAAGCTCTTGTTTGTATTGTACTAAAGTTGCTTTGTCATTTTCTTGAACAATCTGAGGCAATTTATTTAAATGCACGTTTACTTCGTTCTTTAAACTTTCCTCTGTAATGTATTGCTTGGCTTGTTGTACATAAGAAACTTCTTGATCCAAATCAGTGATTTGATTTAATAATTTTTGTACCTCAAGCACTTGCTCTTTATAAGGCATTAAGCGTGCAATATCTTCTGTAGAAAAAGCAAAGTTTTTCATTTTTGCTTCAGAAGTATAGTTTTGTAGCTTGTCGCAAAATCCGCTGAATGCTGTAAAGTTTTGACGGTATTTAGATGCTTGATCTGGGCTTATGATTTCAATACCTTTATATACATACCCATTCTGAATTTTACTTAATAAAGCAACGGTTTTTTTCGCTAGATCTGATGAAGCTTGTACTAAATGAGTGTAAGTTGATGGATCACTTAAATGTCCGCTTAAATCTCGTCCTACAATCCCAATAAACATTTCTTTAATTGCTGCAAGATTTAAACCTTTTGGTCTTTTTACATGCGTAAAGCTCCAAAAATCTTCTTTTTGGATGGTCTTTAAATCGTTTAAGTTTGTTGAATTAATCACTTTACCCGAATGTAATGTAATTTCTAACTCGCCTAAAGCGGCTAAAGTAGCCAAGACCACAAATTCTAATTCAGCTTCAATTTTAAAATCTTTCGATAACCATAAATCAACGCTTTTTTCTACATATTCAATGATTTCATCACGATTTAAAACCTTATCGTCTCCTTTATCTTTTAATAACTTTACGATAGATTGAGCATAAGGTGAGTGGCTATAATCTAAACGACCTGGTACCCATAAACCAAGACCTGCTAAAAGACCTTCTCCATCTCTATTTAATTGTTCTGGATTGGCAATTTTAGTTAAAGCTTGCTTTATTAATTTATCGTAATTGTCTTTAGTTATTGGCGTATTTAATTGACTAAACTTAGGAAAGTTTGGTCTTTCGTCGTTAAACCAAGGCTCGAATACAATAGAAGCCACAGTAGAGAAAATCTGCTCCTTAGAAGCACCTTGCCCCGGTAAAGGATAACCGTTAAGTGGTAATTCTTTTCCTTGGTATTCTACCTGCGTAATTTGAACAAACTCTTGGTTAAAAATATCTCTCGCTTTTTTATTTAATTCATCAATTTTTTGACGGTAAATAGGTTTTTGCGAACTATCTGCTCTTACTTCTAGCGCTAAAGCTGCACCATATAAAGTGATGTACTCTTTGAATTCTTTCGAAATGTTATCGAAAGTAAAATAGACTTCATCCTCTTCGTTATTTTTGATTTTTTTAGTATCATCAAAAATTGGCATAAAATACATATAGAAATGTTGTCGCGGATGTGTCGTTGATTTCTCATTTGGATTACCAAAAAAGATGTATCCGTCGCGATAGATTTTATGCGACTGCCATTCGATGGCATGTGACCAAATTTTAAACCCCGTTCTGTAGGTATCATAATCAAGTGGAAGGTTTACTTCTAAGAATTTAAAGAAGCATTCATCCTTTTGATTATCAGACATTATCGCTGCATAATCTTTGATTTTTTGATCGAAATTAATTCCCCCTTCAATTCTAAGATGAAACTCTCCGTTGTCATTATTCTTATCGAAATATTGACCAGAAGTTGCTGTAATGATTTGGTTTGCTGCAGAATCAATGATATCGATTAAGAAATCTCTATCAAAAGCATTTTTATCTGTTAAACATAAATCATCTACCAATAATTCGGTATTGGTCCCATTTTGCTTTTGTAATTCGTGTTGAATAATTTTAATGGCACAAGCATTGGTAATTCTTGTCGCAATATCTTTTTTAGAACTCCTTACCCCAGTGAAGTAGGTCTCGATTTTATCGTAAATCGTATCAGTTACTTCCTTCACTTTTCTGATATCTGGTTCAGACATCATAGATTGATCATTCGATATATCTTTCCAGTATTGATCATAGGTCAATAAACCAGGATTATCTGATGGTATCTCTTGATCTAATAAATCTTTGAATTGGTTGGATAATGTTTTTAAAATTTCTCGTTGACTTTTACCAATTCTAATTTTTTCAAAATTTTCGAAATAACTTGGGTGTACAGGGAATAAATCTATATAATGCTCTGTACGGGCATGCATATCCGTAAAGAATAGTAAAAATTTATCCAGATGTTTCTTAATCTTTTGTTTTTGATGTTCGTCTTTACGTAATAAACGATTTTTTACAATGAAAGACACATCATCTTTTGTGATTAAAATATCTTTGTATCGATCATTTACCTTTTGTAACATTTCTGATTGAAACTGAAACTCTGGAGAATGATAAATCATTTCTTGTACCCCGAAAATGAATTTAAATTTTGACTTATCACAAGCCTGACCTAACGCTTGAAGAACTGCTAAGTCTTGACTTAAATCTTGTGAGCCCGAACGACCTTTAAGGTAAGCAAGCATCTCATCTATTACGATAAGAAGTCCTTTATCTGGGAACTTCTCTTCGTATTCTGCCATCATCAACTGAAGCTTTTCTAAAAATGATTTAGCTCCAAGACTTTCGAAAGAAAATGATACCCCAATTGATTCTAAATACTCCTCTAATTTGTATGTTACAATCTCCCATAAGGAAATCGTATGTCCTAATTCGAATCGTAGAACATTAAATTTACCTGCAATCTTTTTTAGTTCATCTTTTGCTTTTTCGTCCTGAACCAATTCCACTAACGATTCGTCTTCAGCAATCAAAGAAACTAAGGACATGGTATGAGATTTACCGGTACCGTAGTTACCTACAACTTGTAAACCGAAGCTTTCTTCTGTATATTCTAAATCTAGATTACGTACCATCAAAGGAATAAGTATATCTTTGAAGGTAGATGAGAAAACGAATGTTTTTACAAGATTCTGTTGGTATGCTGATTCATTAGTTCTGTTGAACTTAACAACTTCTGTTATGGGTTCAAAACTAATTAGTTCATTGTATTTCATATTACGATGTGGCTTATGTTATTTAAGTCTATTTTATGGTTATCATTTTTTGTTAGGAAATAAAGTTGATTGGTATCAATTTCTCCTTCCCATTTTAATATCAATGTATTGTTTTGAGAATAATCTGATAAAAATTTTTCTACGTTAAATTTCAATTCAGGTTCAAGGAGTAATCCGATATTTTCAATTGCAATTGTTTCACCGAATTCCTTATGTTGTATTTTGTTTTTTACTATAATATCATCAAGTAATTGATTGATTTTGAAAACTATCTTTCTTTTATCTGTATTACTTAATTCCAATGCTAATAATTTCCCAATATCCATCCAATTTATTTCTTCCAGATTGAAATGGTTTTTACTAATTATCAACCGATTTCTAGGATATGAATTTAAAAAACTAACTATTTTATCTTTACAAGTATTCATGGAGGATAATAGAAAATGTTAAAATTCAAATATATTAAAATGAAAGCAATTTAAAACATAATAATTAACATAATAATGTACTATTTAATATAGTTGTTCATTAGATATTTAATACAATTAAAATCTATATTTAGATATTAAGTAACCTAAGTAACCAAATTTCGGCAAAAACATTTTTTTGTTTTTTGAGGTTTAGAAAAAACTGTTTCAAACGAAGATATTAATGCAATAAGGAGAACTATGCGTTCTCCTTTACTTTGATTTTAGCTTATGTTTCTAGTTTTTTATTTTGATGATTTTACAATTTTTTCTTTTGGTCAAATTTGGTTACTTTCCTTACTCGGTGTAATTCGGTGTTTAACTGAGTATTAAAATGAAATTTTAACGTTTTTTGAGTATTTAAAAAGTAAGGAAAAGTAAGGGGATTTTTGCTCATAGTATTGAGATTTTAGATGTTAGATATTAGAATTATTTGTTTTATAATATTTATTTTTATTGATCCAAAACGAAACAAAATTGTTTACTTTCATTTTTGTCTTGACACAAAAACGAAACAAAAAAGTCAAGGCTATAAAACGATTAACCTAAAAATGAATATTGATTCGGGAATAAATTAAATCGCTCCTTTCAGTCGGTAATTTATTCTTATCCTTCTCAATATTCATTTTCTTAACGGTATCGTTTTAGATGCCGAATTTATTTTTCTTCCAATGTTTTGTTCTCTTTCTGGACTTGATCGTATTCTAATTCTTTGACTGCATAGACATATGATCCATTTTTAGAAATCCTCATAAAACCGTGTTTCTTCAATGCTTTACCTAATTGGTTTACTGTTCCGCTATTGATATTAATGTTACTGAAAAAAACTAACCTTGTAGCTATTTGGGTTGCATTTAAAAAGGCATTTGCTGTTTCTTTATCGGCTTTCTCAAACCAGGTTAATAGCAATTCTTCTTCTGGGGATTTGATTTGGTATTGCTCGTTGTTTTGGTTAATGTTTTTAATTTCTTCGTTGTTGAACCAATATCTAAATCCTTCATCGATTAGATGCAATGCTTGTTTGTAACAGTTATCAAGATTTATGTTGTGATGGTATTCGATGTGTTCAACTTCAAAGCATAAAAAACGACGAGAACCAGTCGTGTCATTTAAGAATTGTGCAGTATTTACACTTCCCGCAAATGATGCTCTACGTGGTAATGTTTCGTTGTTATGTCCGTATGCTTTTCTCATTCGGATATGGGATTTCGTAATGATTTCTTTTAATGATCCAATCTCTGTTTTGTTTAAGTTTTCTAGCTCGTCTAAGTTGATTAACATACATTCAGCTAAATGAATTAGTGTGTCTTTGTTGTTGGGATTAATCGTGCCTGAAAACAAATAATCCTTTAATGGTTTTGGTACTAACTTTTCCATCCAAGTAGTTTTACCTATTCCTTGTTTCCCACTAAACACAATAACTGTTTGATTGACTACTTTTTCATTGGTTACACAAGCCACCATTGCAACAAACCATTTTTTGAAGCACTCTAACCATAAATCTTGATTAGTCGTTGTTATGGTATTGGCTAATTCAGTAATATAATCTACTTCTTGATTTATCTCTGGCAACGTAGAAAAATACTCTTTGAATGGATCAAATTGTTCCACATAATCCGACATCAATAAATAGCGTAATCCTTGAATGCTGCATTTTACTTTTGCTTTTAATACTTCTCGCAAAATTGAATTTTCTACAAAGTCAGTTATTGGCTTATACATTTGGTTGCGAACCTTTTTGTATTCGAGCTTTCCTGTTACCATGTTGTACCTAAAGTTGTATCGTTTATTTAGGAACATTTCTAGTCTTTCTATGGCAGCAGGTTTTTCTTCGTCGTCATCGACTTCTTCCTCGTTTGTTGTACTACTTTTCGGATTTGTCTTTTCCTTTGTTTTTGGTGTTTTATACTCCTTATCTGTACCAAATTCGTGTGTATTGTTGTACGCACTTTTTACTGCATTCATTACTTCGATTTCGTTGTAATTGTAATCGGATAAAATGAAACCTAATGCTTCTGCATAACTGATTCCTTTTCGGTTTAGGTTACACGCTAATTGATGTACAAAGTTATTTCTGTTTCCTTCGATGTAATCCATTTTCTGTTTTGTGAATCTGACGCAATGATCGTATAATAGATCTGGAGTATTGAGATTTGAGATATTAGATTCTGCACTTCGGCTTCGCTCAGTGACCAGATAGTTTTGATTAGATTTCTCGACAAGCTCGAAATGACAAGACGAATGAGTTTCTGCACTTCGGCTTCGCTCAGTGACTAGAAATATATCTGCGTTTGGGTTGAAAAAGATTTCTGGATCGTAGGAGTAGAAGCATAGCCTGGTAATGTCTTTACCGGATTTATCGATTTCGATTTCTAACTCTTTTTCGTAAAATTCCTTGATAATGTTGTACGTGTTTTTGTGTTCGTCTTGATTGGTTGAAACCTTGATGAATAGCTTTAATCCGTTGTTTGATGGACTGATAAATGCAACAAATGTTGTACTTAATTCAATAGCTTTTTGTTTGATTTCTGCTAACTTATTTTTCTCTACTTTATCAATATCCAGTACGATTATTTGATTGTAATTTTGGAGGTAGTCTAATTTTCTACCTCCCTTGAATGTTGCACTTGGTGTAAAAGCAAGTAATGATTTCTTTGCTTTTTCGTATGGTTCCATCTTTCCTTGTTCTAAGGATTTACGCAAATACAAGATTTGACTTTTGTATGCGCCTTCTTTGATTTCTGTTACGATTTGCTCAACTGGTATTGTGTTGATTACCTCGTTGAAGTTTTGGAATAGGGTGAATTTCATATTTTGTTGTATTATGTATTATGTAAAAAGTAAAATGAATTGTTCTTTGTTTTCATTTTTATTCATGGCTTTATTATTTTATGAATAATGTATTCATGAATCCTATGGATTTGACTTGACACAAAAACGAATCGAAATATCATATATTCATTTTGGCTTGATCCAAAACGAATCAAAAAATCAAGGCTTTAATTCTCGACGGTCAATCTTCATTTCGCTTCACTAAAATGTTTAAATCACTCCTTTCAGTCGGTAAACATTTTTACGTTTCACTTAATGGATTGACACTCGTCTGCGAATTGTTATGCCAGGTTATTGCTCTTAATTTTTAGCGTTTGTTAGTGAATGATTTGTTCTTTGTTTTCATTTTGTCTTGTAAACAAAAAACACTTTGATTTTAGATGATAAGCTTCTGTTAAATAAAAACTATCTGTTCATTTTGGCTTGATCCAAAACGAACCAAAAAATCAAGGCTTCAATTCTCGACGGTCAATCATCATTTCGCTTCACTAAAATGTTTAAATCACTCCTTTCAGTCGGTAAACATTTTTACGTTTCACTTAATGGATTGACACTCGTCTGCGAATTGTTATGCCAGTTTAATTTAGATGCCGATACTCTAATTTTTAGCGTTTGTTAGTGAATGATTTGTTGTAGTGTTCATTCAATAACTTTTCGACATCAGACATTTTGTAGTAGATTTTGTTTCCTACTTGACAGAATGAAACCTTTCCTTCATCTCTCCACGTTTGAGCAGTACGTTTTGAGATTTTCATTAGCATTAGAAACTCTTGGTTATCCATAAATGTTTCTTGTTTGGCTGCTAATGCTTTGTTTAATTTTTTAGTGATTTCTTCTAATTGGAATACGATCGCATCGTATTGTTCTTTTGTTAAAATGATTGCTTCCATTTTCTGATTTGTTTAAGATTATGGAACAAATGAAGTATAGAAAAAAAAGTCCGTTAGTCCTGAAATGGTCTTGTCAGGACCCTTTTTTTTTGAATGGCTGATGGATAAAGGCTTTTGATTTTTGAAGTTGAACGTGTGAACAGGACTTTTTGGACCAAAAAAAATCCTAACTGGGATAGTTAGGATTGTGAATGTTATAGTAATTTATCTACATCAATACGTTTTGCGTTATTCGGTCGTTTTTCTTCTCGTGAAGGTGTGAGTATGGTTTTGACCGTTTCAATGCTTAATTTATTTCCGTCTTTGTCTACAAAAGAATAGGCAATCATCTTAGCGATGTCGTTTACATTCCCATCTAAATAATTTTTACCATTATTAAACAACTCTCGGTTTAATTGGTAAAAGATATCAACCAACTGATTGACGTTTCCGTTGAATTGTAGTTTGTTGAAGCTACTTTTTTCAATTTGACTGTCTTTTAATTCTTCTTTAATTAATCTTGTATTTTGTAATTGACTGATTTTCTTTTCGCATTGGTATGCATAATCATTCAATTTGGGATTGATGAAATGAATATTGGCTTGTTCGTATTCGTATTTTTCGTTGGTTAGAAATAGAATTTTTTCACAATAATCCTCTATCAAATCAACATCTTTACTCGTTTTTGTGAATGAAAAATAACGTTCTTCTGATTCGGCATTGATAAATCTTGGTGCTGGTCTATCGTCGTCTTTAATCTCTATTGGCTTTGTTAATGAACTTCTTACAAATTCTGCTGTTGTAATGATTTTCATTAGTTTAGTTCTATTCCTCTCTTTTTTGAACAAGGATTCATTGACAGAAACTAACTTTTCAAACTTATTGATCCAGTGCAATTTATCCTTAACATAAATTAAATGATGTTTGATAAAATCAGCAATTTCAGAATGAGAAATCTCAAATACTTTGTCAATTAATGCTTGACAATACCCGTCATTTGTAAGAGGTTGCACCTCTATAATATCAAATTCTTCCGACTTTACATTGTGTAAAGCAACCTTCGTCAATTCTTTGAATTGTACAGCTTCTTTTATCAAATACGCCATAGTAGATTAAGTTTTAGTCATTAAACATTTTTTAAGGTAATTTAATGTAAATTAAAACTTTACAATGACAAAACGTGTCGCGAAAGACATTATTTACTTTCTTATTCGATGTATTGCTCTATTCTTTATAATATATCCTTTTCAGCCACAAACTAGCTTTTACTAAAAGTATTAATACAGGAACTTCGACCAACGGACCAATAACTCCTACAAAAGCTTGTGGGGAGTGAATACCAAATATCGCAATAGATACTGCAATGGCTAATTCGAAGTTATTACCTGTTGCTGTAAATGAAATAGATGCATTTTTATCATAAGGAACCTTCATTGCTTTATTGATAAAGAAACTGATAAAGAACATTAGCACAAAATAGATTATTAACGGTATAGCAATTTTAACTACATCCATTGGTAATTCAATTATTTTATCACCTTTTAGGCTAAACATTACTACAATTGTAAACAATAATGCATAAAGAGTAATGGGTGATATTTTGGGTACGAATACACGATTGTACCATTCTATACCTTTCTTTTTAATTAGCGTGTATCTCGTGATAAAACCTATTAAAAATGGAATACCTAAATAGATCATTACACTTTGTGTAACTTCTATCATTGAAACCGAAACATTAAAATTAGCTAAGCCTAATTTGCTTGGTAATATGTTGATGAATAACCAAACTAAAAAACTATAACTTAAGACTTGAAAAATACTATTTAATGCGACTAACATTGCTGTGTATTCTCTATTAGCTTTCGCTAAATCGCTCCAAACAATTACCATTGCAATACATCGTGCTAAGCCAATTAAGATTAATCCCGACATATAATCAGGTTCGTCGTGAAGAAATAGAACAGCCAAACCAAACATTAAAACTGTACCAATTATCCAGTTTAAGATTAAGGATATTCCGATTACTTTTTTGTTTTTAAATACTTGTGGTAATAGAGAATAATCTACTTTGGCTAAAGGTGGAAACATCATTATTATCAACCCTAAAGCTAAAGGAATATTGGTTGTGCCAATGCTCATACGCTCTATTAAAACAGACATATTGGGAAAGATATAGCCAATTGTAACACCTAAAACCATTGCGATAAAAATCCATAAGGTTAGGTATCTATCAAGGAATTTTAGTTTTGGTTGCATCGTTTATTTAGTGATTTGTGAAAATATGTACATCATTTCAGTTGCGATTTGAAAACTGCGTTGTTTGTAAACTTCGGTTTGTTCGGTTGTATCATCCGAAATTTTAGGATCTTCGTAAGTAATGGGAATTCGCTTTTCAGCACCGGATATAAAAGGACAACCTTCATCTGCTTGGGAGCAAGTTAGAATCGCTGCGAAATTTGAAATGGGATTGAATGCATCATTATATTTCTTAGAAAAACCGATAATTGGTGAACTATTCTCATCATATTTTATCGCATAAATAGGATTATTACTATCTGTAATTTTAAAGATTTGAAAACCTTGATTGCTTAGCGTTTCAATTACTTTTGGAAACAATGCTGTTTCTTCTGTACCCCCTGAATAACAGTGTACATTATCTATATTATAGAATGATGCTGAAGTTTGCGCCCAAACCTGTGATAAATGACTTCTTCGAGAATTGTGTGTACAAATAAAGTTGAGATTTATAGCTTCCTTACGATTGACTTTTTCTTGAATGTAATCTATTAAAGGTTGTAAAATGTTTTTGCGATCATTACTGATATTTTCAAAATGAAATTGCTCTACAGTTTTTAATATTGTTGAGTACATATTTTTAATTAATCTTTAAGTGTTTAGATAAAAAATCTTGAATTTCTAAAATTGTTTGTTTTGCGGTTCTGTTTACCCCAATTAAAGATGCAGATGCATAACCTGTCCAATTACCATAGCCTACAAACCATAAACCTTCAATATCTAAAGACTTAGTTTCATTGGTTTTTGCAATACCTTTTTCATCTAGTTGTATTAGTGATTTTAGGAATGTAGTATCGTAACCGAAGCCTGTACACCAAATAATTGCATCAAAATCTTCTTGTTCGCCGTTATCCCAAATTACTCCTTTGTCGTAAAACTCACGGAATGTACCACTAGAAATTAACACTCCTCTTTCACGAGCTTCTTTTACAGGTGGAACCATAACAATACTGGCTAAATTGTAATTTGATGCATCAAATGTTTTTCCTTCTAATTCTGCTTTATATCTTGCGTTGGCAATTTTAAACAGATAATAGCCGTCCACTTCATCGGGTAGAAATTCAGGTGTTTTTTTTGTTGACCATTTTACTGTCGTATTTTTTGATACTTCAGCAACAATTTGAGCACCAGAATTACCTTCTCCAACAACCAATGTTTTTAAACCATTAAAATCTTCGGGGTTTTTATATTTACTTGAATGTATTTGAACACCTTTGTAATTTTCTATTCCCTTTAAATTCGGAATGAAAGGATTTCCCCACGTTCCTGTAGCAGAAATAACTGTTTTGGTTTTAAAAAAACTTTCTTGCGTGTGAACTTGAAAAAAATCTCCATTTTTTTTAATTTCAACAACTTCACTATTTCTTTTCACATTAAGTTGATAATATTGCTCGTATTGTCCTAAATAATGTATAACCTCTTGTTTTGTAGGGAATTTATTTTCAGAATTTGGCATTATCAATCCAGGTAACGAGCTATAATCTGCTGGAGAAAATAGGGTTAAACTATCCCAAGTATGGAGCCAAGCCCCGCCTGAAGTATTTTGCTTATCCAAAATAATATACTTCAGTTTTGCACGTCTTAGATAATATCCACAAGCTAATGCACTTTGCCCGCCTCCAATAACTATAACATCAAATATTTCATCCATTGAATTGTTTTTATCTGATTTATGCATTCACAAATTAATACTTTTACGTTTCTATAAATTCTTATCTATATTAATACCGTTTACTGTTTGATAATCCTTGTTTATCGATTTCTACAACTCCTAAAAAATTATCATTGGTAATTGTTATAATATTTATGGTTACAATATTTAGCAACACCCCGAATTTGGTGTACAAGAAGATGATTGGATTTCTGACAATTTCACTTTTGGTTTTTCTGAAGGAATACCGCAAGCATCTTCCGCTAAACAAGCTGTTTTTTTATTCTTTAAAATGAAATGTTTTCCATTAAATTCAAGATCGTATTTACCAATGGTAGTCGATTGATATTCTACTTCAATCTCTGAGTCTTCAATTCCTAATTTGTTTTCGGATAGGCGAATAATGTTTAATAATTTACCGGGTTTTAAACGATGTTCGTAATCGTCTGCATTCCATAGTTGAAAGTTTACTACTTTTTCGTTTCTAATAACTCCACCACAATCAATAAACTTCTTTGTGATTTCTCCCACTTCTGTCACGTGGAAATGTTCTGGTACGAAAGTACCATCCTCTAATTGAAATTCAACATTCTCTAATGTTGGTAAAATTTCTTTGATTTCTGAAAGTTTCATATACTTTAATTATTATTTATTAATCGCAATATTACGATGATTGATTGTAAATAAATGCTTTAACAGCATTTATTTATAGGTATATATTGATCAAAAAACATTGAAAATTCTTTTTGAATCGATTCCCAAACTTTTTCATCAATACAATAACAAACCGATTTTCCTTCGATAGAACCTTGAATAATTCCGATACTTTTCAATTCTTTTAAATGTTGAGAAATAGTAGCTTGTGCTAAACCTAATTCATCCACCAAATCCGTACAGATACACGCATTTTGCTTGATAATATGTTGAATAATAGCCACACGAGCAGGATGTCCTAATACTTTGAATAAAGTAGCTAGTTTATTTTGTTCGCCTGTAAATATTTCTGTTTTAGTTGTTCCCATTATTGATTTATTATCATTGCAATATTACGATATGTTTTATAAATACTAAAATTATTTAATATTAATTATTCAATATACTGCTCTACTGCTTTATCTAATTCTTTGTTTACGATTTTGGCATAAAAAAAATTCTGTTAAGTTTTACAACCCAACAGAATTCTATCTTATTTATATCTTAAAAATTGATTATTTAATCGTAATGAAAACGGCACTTTGCTATTAATATCTGACCGTCTTCGTACTTGTAAATTAAACGATGTTCTTCATCTATTCTACGTGACCAAAACCCTGAATATTTATGTTTTAATGGCTCTGGTTTCCCTATACCAGTAAAAGGAGTACGTGAAATATCTTTCAATAAATCATTGATACGTTTTACTTTTTTCTTATCGGTTTTTTGCCAAAATAAATAATCTTCCCAAGATTCATCTACGAAAATATATTTCATCTATTCCTCGATTAATTCTCTTTCAAAAGATTGGTTACTTTTTAATTTTTCAATGGCAGCATCTAATCTTGATTCATTGATACGAGAAGATAATTCGTAATTTGTAGCCATTAAAGAATTGTACTCTTCTAATGACATTACCACAATACCTGAATCTTTCCCTCTGTTGATGATTAAGGTTTCAAAATTCTTCGAAACTCTATCTAAGTAAGATTTAATATCTTTTCTGAAATCTGAAACACTTGCTATTATCATAATCTTGTATTTTATTATGTACAAAATTAAGTACAATATTTTGATTTACAAAATCTATTTTAGGTAATGGTTTGATAATAAGTAAATCTTATTCAATGTATTGCTCAACCGCTTTGTCTAATTCTTCGTTGACGATTTTCGCATAGATTTGTGTTGTTCCGATATCTGAATGATCTAAAAGTTTAGAAACGTACTCAATACGCATACCGTTAGCTAAGGCTTGGGTTGCAAATGTATGTCGGCTTAAATGAAAAGATAATGAGAATGGAAATTCTAATTCTTTGCCCATTCTACGCAATTTCTGACCACATAAAACATTTTTGCTACCGATTACTTTTAGTTGGTATTCGTTGGATTGTTCGAAGAAATTAGCTTCTGAAATGATTGGAAAAATAAAATCATCTGGTTCGGAAGTTTCTTTTTTGTATTTGTTTAAAATCTCTAAAGCAGATTGACCTACCTTGAATTGATGTGAACGTTTAGTTTTACGGATGTTTAATCTGATACGTTGTTCGTTTTCATCATAGTTTTTCCATTGTAAGGTAACGACATCACTAAAACGCAATCCTCCGGCATAACAAGAAAAAATAAACATATCTCTGAAATACGTATCTGTTTGACCAAATGAACTCTTGTGATTTTTTAGCTGCTCGATTTGTTCTTTGTTTAAAAACAGTCTTGTACTCTTGTCTTTTTTGATTCGTACACTCGCAAATGGATAGGTATTTAAATTGATGATCTCTTCACGAATAGCATCTTTAAACATTATGGCTAAAATGTTCAATGAATAACGAATTGTAGTATTTCCGTTTTTTAGTTTGTTGCTTAGGTAATTGACATAATCATTTAAAGTGGTTACTGTGATGTCATCAAAATAGATTTCGTTATGTCCGATAAACTCCTCGAATTTCTTTACATAGTTTTTGTAATTCTTATACGTTCTTGGTGATACACTACCTTTAATACGCTCACAACGCTCATAAGAGTACTCAAAAAAGTTTTTAATATCTTTTCCTTTTATAGCTTCTTTTAATCGCTTAGCGGAGATATTTCCACGCTTACGCTCGTTATCGGCAACCATTGCTTCTGCATCTGCTATCTTTTGAGATAAGAAAGCATTCATTCTCGTTGAATTGGGATAATTGCGTTTTACTTTTTGTTTGACATCATCCCATT
The DNA here is from genome assembly GCF_017948305.1 of Faecalibacter bovis. NCBI lineage: Bacteria > Pseudomonadati > Bacteroidota > Flavobacteriia > Flavobacteriales > Weeksellaceae > Faecalibacter > Faecalibacter bovis. Next base: position 1,988,549 of record NZ_CP072842.1, on the reverse strand, counting down.
CGTTTTCTTTCAACTTTACTCCAGTTGCTATAAACTTTGTTTTACGATCCTTGATTAATCGGATATACAATGGACTGTGTCCTGTTTTATCTTCTTGGTTGGTGCGAAGTACTAATTTGATTGAAGCCATTGGAAATTGTATTATGGGTTAAAAATCTACTTTTCTAAACGAATGCAAACAAGTGAAATATTTTTGTAACTTGCTGATGCAAACGAATGTAACGTGATTCTAAGGTACAACAATTGGTACAACAAATCAAGGATTTCAATGCGTTTGAGTACTTCAAATTGAAACTTTAACAATCGTTAAACCCTTATAAATAGGCAATTTAGAGAAAAATCGTTCAACAGATTTTAGTTTTTGGATAACATCGTATTGGCAAAATGCGGGGAGAAGTAAAAAGTTGAACTACTCTACTTTTTTATCCGCCGCTGCTTTTCATATTGTTTTTTTGTTTAATTTAGACAATCTGAAAAAGCATCGGCTACGCTTGGTCGAAAATTGAACTAAAGTTCATTTTTAGCCCGCACTTCGCCAATACTTTTTCCGTTGTGGGCAATTTAAAATTAGAACTATGAATCATAAATTTTTTCTTCTATTCATTTTAATTTTATTGTTTGAAGGATGTCAAATACAAAAGTCAAATTTCAATAACGATTTTAATTGGACTATAGATTTTCCTGTCGAATATAATAGAGTATCGAATACAGATTGGCTGGAAAAAGTGCAACAAAGTGGAGAATTAATTGAAAAATATAATAATGTAGAATTTAAAAATCAATCAGTACCAATTTTTATTTTTAAAAGTAAGTCTGACTACTTTGAATCTACAAGAACTAAATATGAAGGTTCTCGAGAGAATTACATTAATTATCTGACAGAAAATTTTCAACTTCAAATTCAACCTCTCAAAGATGAAATCCCTGAAATCAAAATAGATTACGCTGTCGATACTATAAGTATTAGTAATTTGGAGTTTTTTTATCAAAAGTCAACAATCATATATCCAAACGGTGCGAAAAGAACCTTAGAGTCATTTAATCGATTGTTTGAAGATAATAACGAATTGTCAATAAATATAATATATGTAGATAAAGAATTTGGAGATAAATTCAAATTTGCTTTATTAAACTCAAGCTTTGAAAAATAAACTGCCCACAACAAAGCCTTGGCGAAATGCGGGGTTAACTGCAAAGTTGAACTTATGTGCTTATTAAATCGCCAAAAGCCAATTTTATTGGCTTTTTAATTATATTAGCAAATAGAAATTGGCTTTGGCTCAGTTTCGGTCTGAATTGAACTTTCGCTCAATTCAAGCCCGCACTATCGCCAAGCCTCGAAACGTTGTACGCAAGCATAAAAACAGACCATATGGACAAATTATCATTTAACGACGAAATTGAATTTAACGAAAACCATGTTATATCAAAGGTTATTGTTGAAACTTCATTTTCAAAAGAAATACGAATTCTTATAAAAAGTGGACAGGTTATGAAAGAGCATAAGACGCCTTTCCCAATTATAATTCACATAATACAGGGAAATTTAAAATTAGGTGTGCAAAGCGAAATGTATGATATGAAAGATGGCGATATTATTGCATTGGATGGTAACATTCCTCACAATTTAATAGCAGTTGAAGATTCAATTGTACGCCTAACTCTATCAAAACATGATAAAGTAGAAAGAGTTAAAAGTGTTCTTGAAAACTAAATTGATTCGCAATGAGACAAATTGATAACAGAAGCGACATAAATATTTTAGTGAATAGTTTTTATTCAAAAGTAAAAGTAGACGAACTATTGGGGCCAATTTTTAATGCTCACATTTCAGATGATAAGTGGCCAGAGCATCTTGACAAATTGACTGATTTTTGGGAAACTAATTTATTTGGAGTTGCAAAATTCAAAGGAAACCCAACGCAAAAGCATATCAATGTTGACAAAAATTTAAATTATAGCATTGAACAAAAGCATTTTGGGAGATGGTTGCAAATTTGGTTTGAGACTATTGACGAACTTTATGAAGGAGAATATGCCGACAAAGCTAAAAACTCTGCTCGAAAAATGTCGACAGGACAATATTTGGCTATTTGGCAACAACGACCAGAAAATATAATAGAATACTAAAATGCCTGCGTACAACAGCAGTTTGGCAAAATGCGGGGTTAAGTGCAAAATTGAACTTCTCGCCTTTTTATCCGCCAAAAGCTGTTTGCTTTTGTTTTTTTATTAAATTTACCAAAAGGCTCACAGCTTTGGCTACGTTTCGGTCTGAATTGAACTTTCGCTCAATTCAAGCCCACACTTCGCCAAGCCGCGGCTCGTTAGCTGTAATTGTACCAAACAACCGTGTTAAAAGAAGAATTCAAAACATTTTGGAAAGAAAATTTCAAGGAAACAATTCCTTTGAATTTTACATTTAGAACAACCTATCCTAACAGATGGCTAAGAATCCATAGCTTACCTAATTCTAAAAGATACCCAGAAAATGAAACTGAATTAGCAATAGTTTTAAACAGACAAAATTTGGTTATATCAGATATTTTTAATGAAAATGAACATATTTATATTGTAAGATCAGAATTTTATATTGAAAATATAGAAGAATTCGACCTAAATCAAGAATTTAATTTTGAAGAAATAGACATTCTTAATCTAAAAGAATTTTTTAATGATGAATATGACTCGGATGACAAACTGAGTGTACAAGTTTCTAAAACAAATTGGAAAAAAAATTATTTTAATAATTTACTTGAAGACATTGCAAATGATGTTTCAATGATTTTCTTTGTTTCTATTAATGAACCAACAATATTTGCTCCCTATGATGGTGGAATGGACATAATTTACCAAAACGAATTTAAAAGAAATCACTTTAAAGAAAAATATAGAGATTATTTATCTGAAAGAATAGATGGATTATAAAAATTACAACTACAGCTAACATTGTATTTGCGAAAAAACGGGCTGAAAGTATACTTTCATCCTATCTTTTTCCGCTCGCAAAATTGCTTTTCTTAAAACTTCAACTTAAATTAGTTTTAGAAAAGAGCAATTTGCTTGAACGGACGAACTTGAGCTTTCGCTCAATTTCTCTCCCATTCTTCGCAAATACTCGGCTCGTTGTATGTAATTATCAAAACAACTCATGAAATTAATATATACTTTTATTATAAGCTTATTCATCATAAGTTGTAATAAAAATTCTGAAATCGAATATCAATTCGATAACGACTACATTTTTAATGACTTTAAGAAAGAATTTATTTCTTATGATTTAAATAATATAAACGATTCTATTTCTGAAAGAAAAACTTTATACAAAGATAAATTAATAAGAACTGACACATTACTTTCTAAAAATCAAAAAAGTAAATTTATTGGTTGGACAAAATTTTACGATACTATTGAAAATTCAAATACAGAAAAATTTATTGAAAACTTCAGGTTTAAAAATAATATTATAAAGTTTAACCAATTAATTGTTAAAGAAAATGACACAATTAATTATTCTAAAAGCTTTTTCTATAAATTTCATGGTAATAAAATTGTATTTTATCTTCCAGAAGAAATGAAATTTTCTAGAAATTCAAATAATGAAATTCTATTTTTTTTACTTGACGATATTGAAAATCCATCTGTAAATCTTCCACAATTATTCAAACAAAAAAGTGAAGAATTAAACTTTTTGACTATTCATGAAAAATCTAATTATTCAGAAGCTGAATATATTATAGATCCAGAAAAAAAAGATCTTAAAGGTATTTTTGTATATTTTGAATATGAGCCAAAAACTTTTGACATTAGTACTTATTCTATACTTCATATAAAAAGATAACTACATACAACATAGTATTTCGCAAAAAACGGGCTGAAAGTAAACTTTCATCATATCTTTTTCCACTCGCAAAATTGCTTTTCTTAAAACTTTAATCTAATTTAGTTTTAGCCAAGCAATTTGCTTGAACGGACGAACTTGAGCTTTCGCTCAAATTCTCTCCCGTTCTTCGCAAATACTCGGCTCGTTGTGTGCAATTTTACAGACCCATAACTTGACAACAAATGAATAAACTATCATTCAATATATTACCAAGCCCAGAAAGTAATGACCACGAGATAAGAATATTAATTGACGACAAAGACTTTTTAGGCAACGACTATTTAGGTCTCGATCCACCTTCATTTTTCAGTCAGGACAACCTTGACAAAGATGGTGAAATAATGATTGGACGATGTACTTGTGGTGTTGAAGGCTGCGGGGACTTTCAATTGACAGTTGTAATTAAGCAAGACAACGTTTTATGGACAAACAACAATGGTCTAAATTTGATTTTTGAAAAGCAATACTATAACCACTCAATTGAAACTGCTAAAAATGATTATAGTTGGGAAGACATCAACAGAAAAGTGGAACGACTGACAACGAATATTCTTAAAAATTCGCAGACAAAAGACAGTTACATTTTTAATTGGGCATCAGCAAGGATAAACGAAAGACAAATTACTTTGAGTTATAATAAAAATGGTAATCAGAAATTATTTAATATAGTTTGGGACGGACAATCAGAAAATAAAGTTGAAGAGAATGCTAAACAATTTTTGAAAGACACATTAGAAGTGGGATAAAAACTGCACACAACATAGTATTGCCAAAAGCGGGGCTAAAGTGCCAAATTCAAAGTTTGTACTTCTATCGCCGCCAAAAACGAATTATATTCGTTTTTATTTTTTAAATTTACTTCATATAAATTCGTTTTGGCTCGCCTCGGTGCAAAATCGAAACTTCCAGCTTCGATTTCCCCGCCTTCGGCAATACCCAAAACGTTAGCTGCAAGCATTAAAAAAATTACATATGAACTTTGATTTTGCTGAAAAAATAAATTATGAACTTGAAAAGTTAAATTTTGAGAATGCAATAACTATTGCAAAAAAACATTTAAATGAAATTAACCAAACTTCATTTCATAAAATATTAGAGCATTCATTTACAAATAATGTGGAAGATTGTATTAAATGGATCGATTCTTTTTATAAGAAAATCTCTAAGCACTCAGAAATAAAAGCATTCTATTTTGAATTAAACGAATTTGATATAAATACTGAAAAGTGGTATATACAATGTTTTGCTTTTGAATTTGATGGCGGCTATAATCCTGAAGATATGGAATGGTTATCAGATTGCAATCCTGAAATAATGACTAAGGAAGAATTTGTTTTAACTGGTCTTGAAGATTTTCAGAATTTATTTGAAAACTTAATTGAAAATGACGATGTTTCTCAAGAGTTGCAAGATGCAAGAGATTGGACTGAGCAAATCATTATTTCAAAGTTTATGCAATTTATATATCAAGTACATTTAACTGCTAAAAATAATAATTTAGAATGGGCTAATATTCCATTTTATTTTACCGAACATGAATATGATTTCATCATTCAGTCTAAATAATAAATGCCAGCAGCTAACATATTATTTGCGAAAAACGGGCTGAAAGTAAACTTTCATCCCATCTTTTTCCACTCGCAAAATTACTTTTCTTAAAACAATAAACTAATTTAGTTTCAGAAAAGAGCAATTTGCTTGAACGTACGAACTTGAACTTCGTTCAAATTCTCCCCGTTCTTCGCAAATACTCGGCTCGTTATCTGCAATCACAAAAAAAACAAACATAAATAGAAAATCTATGAAATTCAGTGAAAAAATTATAATAATTTTTGTGATTCATCTTTCAATATTTAGTTTTTGTCAAAGCGTTAAATTGAATAAAGAAAATGTTTTAAAAGTTTTCAAGAGTACAATTAAACAGCCCAATAAAAATCTAATTGATACAAGTTCAAATCCTTGGTTTACAGACAATACTGAAAATAAATATTATACAAGTGAATTTATTGAATTTAAAAATGCAAGAAGTTTTAAAAGAGATTATTGCAAAATAATTAATTGGAATTTTCACAAAAATGACGCTTTTATTCTTGGCGATGCAAATTATTGTTCTGAACCACCTACTCAAAAGGTTTCAAAGGCTGAAAATTATATCGAAATAAAATTAAGTAATGAAAAAGATAACTTAATACTACAACTTTTTAATCAAAAAAAATTGATAGATAAATTCAGAATAATTGAATTGCAAAAGGTTGATTCTAAATACGAAAAAAATGAATTTGATTTTATTTTAAAACTGCAAAGGATTAAATAAATTGCGACTGCAGATAACAAAGTATTTCGCAAAATACGGTCTGAAAAGTAAACTTTCATTCCATTCTTTTCCACTCGCAAAATTGCTTTTCTTAAAACAATAAACTAATTTAGTTTCAGAAAAGAGCAATTTGCTTGAACCGACGAACTTGAACTTCGTTCAAATTCTCTCCCGTTCTTCGCAAATACTCGGCTCGTTATGTGATATACTTAATAAATTGGTGGTTTAGGTTTTTCAATTGGTTGGTAATGTGTAGCGTATCTATGAATCGGTAATTTATCATCATCAAACAAACGACCTCTAAACAAGTCTATATTACTTGAATTATAAAGCCAAAATATTTCTGTTGTAAATTCTAAATCATCAGTAATAATATTCCAACCGTTGTTATCCTCAATACCTTTTAACTGTGGTGGCCTCATATAATCACAAACCATTCCTTCTCCAGGTTCATATCCACATACTTTAATCCAACCATCTTTATCCATTCCATGTTTTTTCGCCATATCGTATGTCCAATGGTTAGCCCAATTATTTTTATTTAATCCATCAGCGTTATCCTAAGCTTCTTTTATTTTTTCTTCTTTAGTCATTTAGTTAATTAATTTTTGTGTTTTAAAATAAGTACATCACATAACAAGTATTTAGCGAAACTACGGTTTGAAATCACTTACCGTATTAGTTTTATTTACTCCGTAGTTCGCTAACACCGAACCGTTGTACGCAATTTTTCCAAACATGACATTTGAAGATATAAAATCAAAATATTCTGAACGAGAACCAGCGTTCCCACCGAATTATCCTGAACCCAATGAAACGGACTTGAATAAACTAATTGAAAAATATAAATGTCAGTTTCCGAAATCATTTATCGAATTTCAACTAAAATATTGCAAAGAAATTCCGATCGGAAATTTTGCTTTTGATGGATTTGGTTTTGCAAATAGCTTACTTGAACCTTATATGAGTTTAGAAGAAGTATTAAAAGATTATGCAGAATTAAAATTACCCGAATATCTAACACCTTTCAAACAAGATAATGGAGATTTTTGGTGTTTTGATAATAGAAGTTCTAAATCTGAATATCCTATTGTGATTTTTGACCATAACTCAAACGCTATTGAATCTAACCCAAATTATAAATGGAGAAATTTCATAGATTGGATTGACAAAACTATGGAAGATGAATATTAAATAAACTGCGTACAACAAAGTATTTCGCAAAAAACGGTCTGAAAGTAAACTTTCATCCCATTCTTTTCCGCTCGCAAAATTGCTTTTCTTAAAACTTTAATCTAATTTAGTTTCAGAAAAGAGCAATTTGCTTGAACGCACGAACTTGAACTTCGTTCAATTTCTCTCCCGTTCTTCGCAAATACTCGGCTCGTTGTGTGCAAGGCTAACGCGGGTTCAAAAAACTAATGCAACACTATAAATTATTAATTTAGTGTTGTTATGAGCCAAAATTATACAAGATTAACCCTACAAGAACGATTTAAAATTGAGAAATATTTAGATCAAAAACTTTCCATTTCATCCATTGCTGTTTTATTAAATCGAAACAAAAGCACTATCTCAAGAGAAGTGAAAAAATTCAAAAAAAGTTGTTATGATGCTTTTATTTCACATCAAATTGCCTTTGAAATTTCAATGAATAAAAACTATGGGAGAAGTAAAATTTTAAGTAATAAAAAGCTCTTAAAAATTGTGCATTCTAAACTCAAAAAAAGATGGTCGCCTGAACAAATTTCCATATTTTTAAAACATAATTTTCCACACAATAATGCAATGAATGTAAGCCACGAAACTATTTATTTTTATATCTATTTGCACAGTAAAAGTCACCTAAAAAAGGAACTAATTGATTCGCTAAGACAAAAGAAAAAAACTAGAGGACCTGCTCGCTCGAATGAATCGAAAGACATTAAAATTAAAGATCGTATTTCTATTGATGAAAGACCTCAAGAAGTCATAGGTAGAGAGATTCCTGGACATTGGGAAGGTGATTTAATTATCGGTAAAGATCATAAATCGGCCATTGGAACCTTGGTGGAAAGATCTACTCGGGCGGTTATTTTAGTGCATCTAAAAGACAAAAACGCAGAGACTGTTCGAAAGGCTTTTGAAAAGGAATTTAAGAAACTACCAATGCTGATGAAAAAGTCTTTGACATACGATAACGGTACTGAAATGGCGCAGCATAAATTATTCACCAAAAACACGAAAGTACAAGTCTATTTTACTCATCCGTATTCGCCTTGGGAAAGACCTACAAATGAAAATACAAATGGCATTTTAAGAGATTATTTTCCCAAAGGAACTGACCTCTCAGTTCACTCTGAAAAAGAACTCAAAAAAGTGCAAAGGGAACTTAATCAAAGACCTCGAAAAGTTCTTGATGGATATTCGCCAGCACAAGTTTTTAATCGAATGATTATTCAACATATCAAATAATCAAAATTTTTACTATTTTTATACAAACGTTGCATTAGCAACTTGAAACCCCCATGAGAAAATTTATTTTAATCAATTTAATATTTTTTAGTTTTAGTTTCAATAGTTGTTTAAAAGTCAATGAAAAATTGGTTGAAAATAGAATTTCTAATAAACAAGAAAATATTACTAATAAACATATAGATGTTTCTACTAATTCAACGAATATTGATAGTTTGTTTTCAAAATATCCAGCTACGAATTAAACTGAAAAATTAGTAAATCCAAAATTTCAAAATAGTCGTTTTAGGACTAACGAAGAATATGTGAAATTTATAACTGATGAAATAAAGAAAACGAATAAAACAAACTTAGCTGGTAATTATACAGGGATTACCAATAATTGTGGGTTAGGTTGTCTATCACTCTTTATAATTAATCGAGAAACCGGACAAATATTAGAAGACTTACCACAAGAACTAAACGAAGAAAATAATGGAATTGAATTTAGACGAGATAGTAAATTAATAATAAAAAATTCTAATTCTTTAAATAATCATACTGATTCAATATTTAAACCTGAATACTTTTTAATAGAAAATAATATTGTAAAAAAAATAAACATCATCTAACAAAATATTTCACAAAATTGCTTTTATAAAAACATCAACCTAAATTAGACTGTAAACTATTGATATTGATCAAATGAATTATAACTTACAACAAGAATTCAGTAATTTATTAGCAAAATATTCAGACAATAAAATATTAGAAGCTGAGTATTGGGAAGAAATTGAAAAAGCATATTCTCAAAAAAATAGATATTATCACAATCTATCTCATCTTGATAATATGATAGATGAATTACAAAACGCAAAGGCTGAAATTTACAATTGGGATTCTATTTTATTTTCTATTTTCTATCACGATATCATCTACAAAAGCACATCAAAAGATAATGAGGAAAAAAGTGCAAATATTGCTGCGAATAGATTAGTTAAAATTAATGTAGATGCTACTCAAATTGATCAAATATATCAACAAATTTTAGCGACAAAATCTCATTCAAAATCCATCGATTCAGATACTAATTATTTACTTGATGCAGATTTATCAATTCTTGGTAAAAATTGGAATCAGTATGAAAAATATGTAAATCAAATCAGGAAAGAATATTCAATTTATCCTGATTTAATCTACAAACCTGGAAGAAAAAAAGTATTAGAGCATTTTCTAACGTTTGAAGAAATTTATAAAACAGAATATTTTAAAGAAAAGTTTGAAAAACAAGCACGTGAAAATATTTTGAAGGAAATTAATCTTTTGTAATAATTTACAACATCGTGTTAAAAAAACTAAATTTTCTCTCAAATTTTCATTATTTTCAATAAATATTTAATCAGAATTATCAGTGCACAAATCGTTAGAAGAATACTTATTAAACAATGACATAAAATTTACTAAAACAGAAAAAAAATGGTTCAATTCTAACGCCTATTTCCCATTAGTAACATTTGAAATTCATCAAGAAAATAACAATGCTTTGATTAAACATACGTTAGTGTTCAAAGAATCTGAGTTTTCTAAACCAAATTTTATAAATTCTTCTGACAATTTAACTTCAAGAATAACTGTTCAATCTAAAATTATTTTAAAGGATTCTAAGATTGAGAATTTTAAAATTGAGCATACAAATTATTTCAAAAAGATATTTCAAAAAGATGTAAACTATAAAGTAGCTACTAATGATAAAATTTTAGAAAAGAAATTGCTTGAAAACGATTCAGTTCAATCATTTTTTAAAATGTTTAATGATGATCCAGAATTTGACCCAATAATAACAGGGAAAAAAGAAAGCGATAATTTTAAGGTTGAAATTAATTTTATGTGTAGAAATTTTGATGAGAACTATATTTCATTATTTAATGTATAAATTTGATGTAACAAATGCAACATTTACTTTATACACCTAGTTGCTATATTTAATAAATCGAACAACTTCTCTCAAATAACTCCATTTAAATCCCTGAAAACAAAGTAGTTCGCATTATATTCACGAAAAAGTACTATATAATAAAAATAGCTTAATTCCTAGATTTGTTCCACAACTAATTAAATCTATAAAGAAGAATTTATTATTTATTTCAGTATTATTTTCAAGCTATGGCTTTTCCCAAGTTGGAGTTAATACTTCTGATCCGAAAGCTACTTTAGATGTCGTTGCTTCGGCTACTTCTCCTACAAGTATTGATGGATTAATTGCACCACGTTTAACAAGAGCCGAACTTACAGCAAAAGGCGAAAATCTATATGGTGATAACCAAAAAGGTCCTATTGTATATATTACAGATGTTTCTGGAGGTAATTTTACAGGGCAGCGTATAAATATTCAAGCTGTCGGATATTATTATTTTGATGGAAGTGTATGGAAAAATATGCAAATTGAACCTTGGAATATATCAAATTCAGCTAATCCAGCAAACGCTAATAATCAGAGTATTTACCAAAATGGCCGCGTTGGTATTGGCGATTTTACAAATAGAACTATGGAAGCTGGTTTACATATTAGACCAAATCCAGAATCATAAACTTTTGCCGAAGATAATTTTATTATTGAATCTACAAACAATACAACTAGTAATGATGGAGCTTTAACGTTTAGACCTTCAAAGTTCGAAAATGGTGTTATTAGCAATGTTAGAAATGGTGACTCATTAGGTACAATTGGATTCGCTGGTTATGCAAATAACACTTTTTATAATCGTGCAAATATTTCAACATCCATTACAGGTGATGTAAATGGTACAAGTATACCTACTTCTTTAACTTTTAGTACTGGAATTACGGATATTTTAGAAAGGATGAGAATTTCACCTACTGGTAATGTGGGTATTGGAACAATAGATCCACTTATAAAATTACATGTGGTTGGGAATTCATTCACAACTCAAAATATTGGTTTAGGAAGCAAATTATATTTCAATAACGAAAATTTAGCAACACCAACTGTATATATTCACAAACTAAATTCAAGTGAACCAAATATTGAATCATATGGTGCTTTTAATATCAGAAACCCTAGTGAAACAACTACAACTCATAATCTACGTATTTTTGATAGGCCGAATGATACTACTCCATCATTTGCAATCAATAAATCTGGTGTACTTTTACTAGGTAGTGGAGGTACAAGTAGTCCTGATGTGAGAATATCTAGAGGAGGTCCAAACTGGGTGAGATTTCAAAATACAATGCTAACAATATCTCGTGATGTAAACGAACCTATTAGTTCACCAGGTTTACGATTTTCAAGACAGGATTTACACTCAACAAGTAATCCTTACGCTAATTTTGAAATTATGATGTCAGGAAAATTGCGTTGGGGTGATGCATTAAGCGTTCCTGATTTATCTTTAGAGAGAAATCCTGATGGATTCTTAAAATTAGAAGGTGTTAAATATGATGGTGCTACAGGTGTAAGGTATTTAACGTACGACACAACTGATAAGTTAATTAAAATGACTAGCATTCCTCCTACTTCTCCTAGATGGGAAATAATTGATTCAGAATCCAGAGAAATGATTGATAGTTTAAATACTAAAATAACATCGCTAGAAGATAAAATTCGTGATCTTGAACTTAAAATAGAAAGGTTAATTGATAGACAAAATCCATAAATAAGGAATTAAACATCAATCGATACATATAGAAATATTACGTGTTATTATTCATATTGAATTTTAAATTAAATTTGAATTGGCTCCAAAATTTTAGGCTCTTTTGGGGCTTTTTAAAATGACCAAAATCTGCGTCTATTTTAAAAGCATAAAACCTTCAAAAATGAATTGTTCATCAACTATATTTTAAGAAGAATAAATCGATTTAAAACAAAAAAAAACCGAGTTTTTCAACTCGGTTTTTTTATCTTATTTAATCAGCATCGTAGATTAATACTCGTTTTGCTAATTTATTTGGCCCATTTAAAAAAGCTATATGATCTGGATGTTTTTGATATTTTTCAAAGTCTTCCATCGTTTCGAATGCAGCGAATAATGAAAATGAGTAAGATGCATCAATTACATCTCTTTCTATCGCAGCAGGAGTTCCTACATGAAAAAAAGCTGATGGCGCAATTGGTTCTAAATCCAATAATGCTTGATGAAATAATTTCACTTCTTCATCAGTTGCATCATCTTTTAACCAAAATAATACGTGGTGTGCTAACATAGTTTTCTTATTTTATTTAGTAAGCAATTTGCATTTTTACCTTCTTGTTCTTCACTTTTTGTCCATTCAATTTCTTCAATAACTCAGGAACTTTTTTACGATTAATCGCAACATAAGAAGTTGTATCTTTTACCTCAATAATACCAACATCATTCTTATCTAATTCTCCTTTTTTGAACAAAAATCCAACAATATCTACTTTATTGACTTTGTCTTTTTTACCTGCAGAAATATAAATGGTTTGATAAGGCGTACGAGCCGGAATTGGATATTCGCCCGAAATATCTTCAACTTCTAATTTCTTATCTACAAAAGGAAAATTTTCTTCGTTACTAATTACCAAATAAACTGTCCCTTTCGCTTTCATACGAGCTGTACGACCGTTACGGTGAATAAAAGCATCTTCTTTTGGTGGCAATTGGTAATGGATAATTGTATCAACTTCTGGAATATCTAATCCACGCGCAGCTAAATCTGTCGTAATTAAAACACGAACCGAATCATTTCTAAATTTTAATAACGCACGTTCACGCTCATCTTGTTCCATTCCACCATGAAAACTTTCACGAGCAATTCCCATTTCTCGTAATAAATCGCTGATACGTGTTACTGCATCACGGTGATTACAGAAAATCAACATTCGTTGGTTACCTAACTTACAAATCAATTTGAATAATGAATCTAATTTCTCTTCAGAAATTGTGTTAATCTGTTTCATCTTCAAATTAGGTTTAACTTCTTTATTCTTTAAGAAATTAATTACTTTATGATTTTCTAACCCTGCAAAATCAGGAATATCTTTCATTTCAGTAGCTGAAGTTAAAATGCGATGTTGCAAATTCTTCATCTCAAAAATGATTGATGACATATCAGATTGAAATCCAAATTCTAATGCTTTATCAAACTCATCTAAAACTAAAGTTTTAATTGTAGTTGGATCAAAATTTTCGTTGCGTAAATGATATGCAATTCTACCAGGCGTACCAACTAAAACAGCAGGCGCTTCTAATAAATTATTTTGTTCAATCTTCGTATTATGACCTCCATAACAACATGTTACTTTAAAACCTGTTTTCATTGATTTGAAAACTTCTTCAATTTGTAAAGCTAACTCACGAGCCGGAACCATAATCAACGTTTGAACACCTTTTACATTCGGATCTAAATCTCTTAAAACTGGAAATAAGAAACCTAATGTTTTACCAGAACCTGTTGGTGATAATAAAATAATATCTTGATTATCTCCCGAAAATTCGAAAGCATTACGCTGCATCGCGTTCATGTCCTCGATGCCTAAATTTTTATATATTTCTTGGAATTGCATTAATTATTAAGTATTTGCATTAATTGTATTTTTAATATAATTACGATTTACAATAATTATGAACTATTGGTCAATTATCAAAAAATACAAAACGCTCAGTTGTCCTGAACGCTACTGCAAATATAAGCAATTATAAAACAAGGTTGATGTTTAGATTTTGAACTCTTGGTTCAAATTATTATCATGCGGAATGAATTGACGAGTTAGATTAAATATTAGTTAAATCTTTAAAATACTCACATTTTATAATTAGGTATTGATACATTTGGAAGTTTGTTAAATACATAAACAATTATGAAAATAAAAACGACTTTTATATCTTCATTATTCGTGCTGATTACTTTTACATCTTGCTCGAATGAAAAAGAATCGACTGAGTTGATTGGAGATGTCGCATCAATTTTAAATACAGTAAATGAAATCTCAGGAGAGTCTGAAAAAGAAAATTCTGAAGAAAATAATAATGAAAATGAATCTTCAGAAGAAATTTCTACTAATGGAAATGAAGATGTTGATCAATTACTAAATGAATATGAATCATACATTAATGAGTATTCAAAATTAGCTGAAATAGCTGAAAGTGGAGATCCTACATTACTTTTAGAATATGCTACAAAATTGGATAAAGCAAAAGAATTAAAAGAAATGATTCAACAAGCAAAAGAAGAAAATAATTTGACTGATGAACAAATTTCAAGATTAATTAAGCTTCAATCTCAAGTAAAAGAATTAGCTCAATAAGCTATTATAATTCAGTTTAAAATATCAAATAAAAAAGCCCACAAAATGTGGGCTTCTTTATTTAAAAATATTTTCAATTTCAGTTTTATAATTTTCAGCGATTACTTTACGTTTTTTCTTTAACGTTGGTGTTAATTCGCCATTTTCAATCGTGAATTCATTCGGAATAATTACACATTTTTTTAATTGTTCCCAGTTTCCAAAGAACTTGTTTGCATTACGAACCTCTTGATTGATTTTCTTTTGAATTTCTGCATGTTTTAAAAACTCAGTTTTCGATAAAGAAACAATTTCTGGAGACGCATCCTGAGCCCATTCTTTTAAACTTACATAATTCGGAACAATTAAAGCTGAAGGAAATTTTTCTCCATCACCCACAACCATCGCTTGTTCGATGAATTTAGATTCTGTTAATTTATTTTCAATCGGAGCTGGAACAACATATTTTCCACCCGAAATTTTGAACATTTCTTTCTTACGGTCGATAATTTTTAAGAAGTGCTTTTCTTCCCAAACCCCAATATCTCCAGTATGTAACCAACCATATTTTAAAACTTCGTCTGTCGCTTCTTGATTTTTGTAGTAACCCATCATCACATTTGGTCCTTTTACTAAAATCTCTCCATCCTCCGCAATTTTGATTTCTACATCTAAAACAGCTGAACCAACAGTTCCGATTCTTAAACCTAATTTGTTAGGATTATTTACAGATATTAATGGTGATGCTTCAGTCATTCCATACCCTTCGAAGAAAGGTAAACCAGCAGCTAAAAATACACGAGCAATACGACCTTGTAATGAAGCAGAACCTGAAATAATACTTTCAAAATTACCACCTAAAGCATCGTAAAATTTATTTAAAACTAATTTACGAGCAACTGCTAACTTCATATTATAAGCTAATGATCTTTTAGAAGCGTCTGGCTCATATTCTGCAGCAACTTCCACAGCCCAATCAAAAATCTTACGTTTAGTACCTGTTAAATTACTTCCCGTTTTCATGATTTTTTCGTACACTTTTTCCATCAAACGTGGAACCGAAGTCATGATATGTGGCTTAACTTCACTGATGTTATCACCAATTTTTTCTAATCCTTCCGCAAAATATACGCTGATACCAATGTGTAAATAAGTATAGATAACCATACGCTCGTAAGCATGACACGGAGGTAAAAAAGTTAATCCACGTGCGTCGCCTTGAACCAGTTTAGTAACTTCACGAGCCGCTAAAAAATTAGATACCATATTTTTGTGCGATAACATCACACCTTTTGGTTTCCCTGTTGTACCAGAAGTATAAATTAAAGTCGCTAAATCTGTTTCCTTTATAGCTGCGCTTAATGTATCGATAACAGACTCTGGAGTATCTTGTCCAATCTGAAATAATTCAGACCAGTTTCTAGAATCTGGAAATTCATTAATAGCAAAAACATGGCGTAAACTAAAAATTGAATCAACCATTCCGTTGATTCTTGTATATAAATTTTTATTACTAACGATACACAATTCAATTTCTGCATCATTAAAAATAAACTGATATTCAGCATCTGTAATATTTGGATAAATTGCTACAACAACTCCTCCAATTTGTTGAATAGCAAAATCAATAACATGCCACTCGTATCTACTTTCACAAATTAAACCTACTCTATCTCCTGGTTTAACACCTAATGCTAATAAACCTTTAGACAGTTTTCTCGTTTGTTCTATATATTCATTTGTTTTAGTAAACTTCCATTCACCATCAATTTTTGATGCAAACATATCATGATTAGGCCATAATTCAGCCTGACGATATGCTAAATCAAATATTCTCGTAGGATTATTCATCTCGTATTATTTATATTTTTCCACTATATAAAATGCAGGCAAATCTCGTAATATTTTTCCATAATATTAAACTTTCACAATCATTTTGATTAAAAATGGGTAAAATACAGTGACTTAATCTCTTTTTAAATATTTGTATTATAATTGATTATTGACTAAATACTTTGCAAATAATTCTTTTAAAAGACATAAAAAAAGACCATTAAAAAATGGTCTTTTATAAATTTTATTTGAAAATATTCTCTATTTCAGTTTTATATTTTTCAGCAATTACTTTTCTTTTTTTCTTTAAAGTTGGTGTTAATTCACCTCCTTCGATTGTAAACTCATCAGAAATGATAACACATTTTTTTAACTGTTCCCAATTTCCAAAAAATTGGTTTGCTTGTCTAATTTCTTGATTAATTTTCTTTTGAACCTCAGATTGCTTGTAAAATTCAATCTTTGGTAATTTCGCAATTTCTGGAGCAGCAACTTCTGCCCACTCTTTTAAATTTGCAAAATTTGGAACAATTAAAGCTGATGGAAATTTTTCACCATCACCCACAACCATTGCTTGATCAATGAAATTAGATTCAGTTAATTTATTTTCAATCGGTGCAGGAACAACATATTTCCCACCAGAAATTTTAAACATTTCTTTCTTACGATCGATAATTTTTAAGAATTTCCCTTCACCTTCAATCCAAGTTCCAATATCACCTGTATGTAACCATCCATCAATAATAACTTCAGCAGTTGCTTCTGGATTTTTGTAATATCCCATCATTACGTTTGGACCTTTTACTAAAATTTCTCCATCTTCAGCCAACTTAACCTCAACACCAGAAATTGGCGAACCAACTGTACCGATACGCACCCCTAAACGATAAGGATTATTAACTGTAATTAATGGAGAAGTTTCTGTCATTCCGTAACCTTCATAAAAAGGTAATCCTGACGCCATAAATACACGAGCAATACGACCCTGTAAAGACGCACTTCCTGAAATGATATTTTTGAAATTACCACCTAATGCTTCGTAAAATTTATTTAAAACTAATTTACGAGCAACCGCCAACTTCATGTTATATGCCAATGAACGTTTTGATGCATCTGGCTCATATTCTGCAGCAACCTCAACAGCCCAATCAAAAATCTTACGTTTAGTACCAGTTAAAGTACTTCCTGTTTTTATAATTTTTTCGTACACTTTTTCCATCAAACGAGGAACGGCCGTCATAATATGCGGTTTCACTTCACTGATGTTTTCACCAATTTTTTCTAAACCTTCAGCAAAATAAACATTGATACCTAAGTTTAAATAACAGTAAATTACAGTACGTTCGTAAGCATGACAAGGAGGTAAAAAAGTTAATCCTCTTGTTCCAGGTTCTAAAACTAACAATTCATTAGAAGCCTTGAAATTAGAAACCATGTTGTTGTGCGACAACATAACTCCTTTAGGACGCCCTGAAGTTCCTGAAGTATAAATTAAAGTAGCTAAATCAGTAGGACGAACAGCTTGACTTAAATTAGAAACATATTCATCTGAAATATCTTGACCAATTTTTATTAATTCAGTCCAATTTCTAGAATCAGGAAATTCGTTGATCGCAAAAATGTATTGTAAATTGAACATTGAGTCCATTAATTTACTAATACGATTATATAAATTTTTATTGCTAACGATACATAGACTAATTTCAGCATCGTTAAAAATAAATTGATATTCAGCATCTGTTATATTTGGATAAACTGCCACTACAACAGCTCCAATTTGCTGAATAGCAAAATCGATAACATGCCATTCGTAACGGCTTTCACAAACTAATCCAACTTTATCACCAGGTTTTATACCTAATGCCAAAAGCCCTTTTGAAATAGCTTTGGTTTGTTCAATAAACTCAGAAGGTTTTGTAAATTTCCATTCACCATCTATTTTAGTAGCAAACATATTATTGTCAGGCCATAATTCAGCTTGACGGTATGCTAAATCAAATATTCTTGTCGGATTATTCATCAATTATATTTTTTCCAAAAATGTTTGCAAATTTCGTGATATTTTTTCACAATAATAAACTTTTACAAGATTTCGTTACATCAACACAACTAATCGATTGTAATTAAGTAAGATATAAAATAAATCTGAATAATTAGTATTAAAAATGATGAATATCGAAAATTGATTAGATAAAAAAAGTGATTCGAAACTATATTCAAACCACTTTTTTATAAACTAAATGTTTTAATTATTGATAGATCATCTCTATCTCATTCTTATATTTTGCAGCAATTACTTTACGTTTTAGTTTTAATGTTGGCGTTAATTCTCCTCCATCAATCGTAAATTCGTTAGGAATAATTGCGAATTTTTTAATCTTTTCCCAATTCCCAAAATGGATATTTCCTTTCTCAACTTCTGACATAATTTTGTTATAAACAGTTTCAGATTTTAAGAATTCATCTTTTGATAATGATAATAAGTCTTTCGCATTTGCTTTTGCCCAATCCATTAAATTTTGATAAGAAGGAACAATTAAAGCTGCAGGAAATTTATGAGTCTCGCCAACGACCATCATTTGCTCGATAAAATCTGACTCAACCATTTTTGATTCAATCGCTGTAGGAACAATATATTTTCCACCTGAAGTTTTAAACATTTCCTTTTTACGATCGACTATTTTTAGAAACTTACCATCAATAATTTCTCCGATATCACCTGTATATAACCAACCATCTTTCAAAACTTCTGCAGTAGCTTCCGGATTATTGTAATATCCTAACATGACATTTGGACCTTTTACCATAATTTCGCAATCACTTGCTAATTTAAATTCCACACCAGGAATTGCAGGTCCAACAGTTCCGATTAGCACTCCGTCTTGATAAGAATTTACAGAAATTAAAGGTGAAGCTTCAGTTAAACCATAACCTTCGTAGACATTAACTTTGGCCGCAAAATACAAACGCATCAGCCGTTGATTAAGAGCCGCACTTCCAGAACAAACTGCTCCTAAATTTCCTCCTAAACCTTTTTTCCATTTCGAAAGAACTAGTTTATGTGCAATCGCGTATTTAATATCGTAAAAGAAATCGCGTTTCGTTGGATCTGGATCATACGCTTCTCCTACTTCAACAGACCAAAAGAATAATTTACGTTTTATACCTGATAATTCATTTCCTTTAGCCATGATTTTCTCATAAACCTTTTCTAATAAACGCGGAACAGCAGAAATCATATGAGGTTGAATTTCTTTCATATTTTCTCCGATAGTTTCCATCGATTCGGCATAATATACTTGCATTCCTTTGTACATGTATAAATACTGAATCATTCGTTCGTAAGCGTGACAAGCTGGTAGAAATGTAAGTGATTTATCGTATGCTTTAGTTGGTGTAGGACGATCAGCAGCCATCGAATTACTTAAAATGTTTTTGTGCGATAACATTACTCCTTTAGGATTACCTGTAGTTCCTGAAGTGTAAATTAATGTCACTAAATCATCTTCTTGTACTGCATCTTTCGCAACCTCAACTTCAGTTTGATTGATTGTATTTCCTGCATCAATTAATTCATTCCAATTTGTTTTACCTGGAGATGGATTAATCATATACAATCTTTCTAAAGTAGGTAAGTTAGATTTTAGATTGTTAATACGATCATATAAATTATCAGTGCTAACCAAACAAACTTTGATGTTAGCGTCTTTAAAAATATATTCGTAATCAGCATCAGAGATATTTGGATAAATTGCCACGACAACACCACCTACTTGTTGAATAGCGAAATCGATAACATTCCATTCTAAACGATTCTCGGAAATTAAACCAACTTTCTCACCTTGTTTTACACCTATTGCAATAAGACCTCTTGAGACTTCATTTACCATGTCGATAAATTGCTTAGAAGTAATTGCTTTCCATTGCCCATTAACTTTTGTATTAAGCATATTTAGGTTTGGAAATAACTCTAATTGTCGGTAAGGTAAATCAAACAATCGTTTAGGTTGATTCATAATTTTTTATTTATTGTAATGATAAAAACAAATATCAATTAAAAATTTAAATTTCCTATGCAAGAATAATAAATTTTTAAAAATTCATACTTATTTATTCCAAATGCGTAATTAATCCACAATATTAGCCACAATTATTGAAATATTAATAAATAATATTAACACTATTTTATCTAAATAAGACAGATAAAAAAAGCTTCCAATTGGAAGCTTCTGAATTATTTAGCATATATTTTTTGAATAACTGAATCAAATTTTTGAGAAATTATTTTTCGTTTCAATTTTAAAGTTGGTGTTAATTCGCCAGTTTCAACTGTAAATTCATTCGGAAGAATTGCAAATTGTTTTATTTTTTCCCAGTTTCCGAAATGACTATTTGAACTATCAACTTCGTTCTGAATTTTTGAAACAATTTTTTCGTGATTTAAGAATTCTTCTTTTGGCAAATTAATTAAATCTGGATTTTCAGTTTTAGCCCAATCCAATAAGTTGGTGTAACTCGAAACAATTAATGCCGCAGGATAATGTTTACCTTCTCCTACTACCATCGCTTGCTCAATAAACTTAGATTCCACCATTTTTTTCTCGATTTGCTGGGGAACAATGTATTTACCTCCTGAAGTTTTGAACATTTCTTTTTTTCTATCAATAATCTTCAAAAACTTACCTTGAAAAACTCCAATATCACCAGTGTGTAACCAACCATCTTTTAAGACTTCTGCTGTGGCTTCAGGATTTTTGTAATAACCCTTCATTACATTATCTCCTTTGACTAAAATCTCACCATCATCAGCCAATTTCACATCAATATTAATCAATGGAATACCAACAGTTCCTATTTTTAACCCACGCTTTATACAATTTACAGAAACACAAGGTGCAGCTTCTGTTAAACCATAACCTTCCCAAATTGGAATACCAGCAGCTAAATAAATTTTAAGCAAACGTTCTTGTAAGGTAGCACTACCCGATGCAACTCCTTTCACGTTTCCACCAAGCGCTTCTCTCCATTTAGAAAAAATAAGTTTTCTGGCAATTTTTAGTTGAAATTTATACCAGGCAGATAATTTTGTTTCATCTTCATTGTACTGCTCGCCTAATTTTATAGCCCAGAAAAATAATGCACGTTTTACTCCAGTTAATTGTTCTCCAGTGGCCATAATTTTATCAAAAACTTTTTCCAAAACACGCGGAACAGCAGAAAAAATATGTGGTTTAACCTCTTTCATATTTTCTCCAATCACTTCCATGGATTCAGCATAAAAAATGGTAACACCCATATAAATATATACATACTGAAAAACACGTTCGTAAGCGTGACAAGCAGGTAGAAAAGACAAAGCACGATCGTAAGCTGTAATAGGAAAAGAATATTCAGAACTAACTACATCTGATATTAAATTTTTATGAGACAACATTACTCCTTTCGGATCGCCTGTTGTACCAGATGTATAAATAATTGTAGCAATATCGTCTTCGCTTACATTAGCCTTATAATCTTTGATAATATCATTTTGAACATATAAACCTTCTTTGATCATCTCGAACCAATGAGGAATATGAGGATATGAATTGAAGGTATAAACTTTTTGAAGTGTTGGAATTTTATCTTTAATGTTCAGTAATCGTTGATACAATAAATCTGAACTTACTAAACATAATTTAACCTCAGCGTGATTGAAAATATATTCGTAATCATTATCTGAAATATTAGGATAAACTGCAACCACCACAGCGCCTAATTGTTGGATAGCAAAATCAACTAAATTCCATTCCAATCTATTTTCGCTAATCATTGCAACTTTATCTCCAGGTCTAACACCCGAGGCATATAATCCTTTGGATATGTTATTGACGCGCTGAATAAAGTCTTTTGTCTTAATTCCTTGCCAAACACCATCAGTTTTAGAACTAAAAATATCTATTTCTCTGTACTTTTCTAACTGAAAATATGGAAGGTCGAAAACTCTTATTGGTTTGTTCATTTGTAGATTTTGTATAAAAATCAAATTTCGGCAAATTATTATTGTAATAAAAGACATTTAAGCCTTATTTAACAATTTTGAAATTTGTTTTGAATGAAAAAAAATAAAAATACCGAACCAATTTAAATTCTAAAAGCGTTATAAATTCCTTGTTTAAAATTGAATTTATATTATTGATTCTCCATTTTCGTTCGTGGTTAAAACTTCCGTCATGTAATTGTAAAATGGTAATAAGCTTTGATAAGCTTCTACCACCTTTTGAGGAAAATCTTGATCAAAGATTTCATGATCGTCAAACTTTTTAATGAATAGAAATTGTTTTTTTCTAAGTAACTCAATACGTTCATGATCTTTTGGAAATCCTTTAGGTGCTGTCTTTAATTCATCTCCATATAAGTTCCCGAATGTATTTAACAATACTTTGTCTTCTAATAATATTTCTAAAGTTGCAGACGAATCTATTGCTTTTCTAATGCGCAATAAATCATCTTTTTCTGGTCCCCAAAAACCACCACCAATAAAACAATTATCTTTTTCGAAATGGATATAAAATCCACCTCTTTTTTCAGGTTTCTTACGTCCTACAAAAGCAGAAAAATGATTTTTATAAGGCGTTTTATCTAAAGAAAAACGAATATCTCGGTAAATACGATATTTTTTCAATGGTTGCAAAACTTCAACTTCTGACAAAGCTTCATAAACCTCATCAAAAATTAAATCTGCTTCTTTTTTTGCTGTTTCAAATTTTGGCTTATGCGCTGCAAACCATTCTCTATTATTATTTTTTTCAAGCTGACTTAGAAAGTCTAAAAAATTTGCCATCGATTATTTTTTTGATTTTAGAAGACTCTCGTACAAATTTACATATTCTTCCACAGTAAATTTAGTCGCTAATTCTGCTATTAAATCATAAGGAATATCGTCTACTTTTTTAAAACGAATGCAACTTTTTCCCATGTCTAATTTCTTTTTCGAATGATTTTTAAATTCAGTTGTGAACCAATCCAAAACCTCTTGATTCATGTAAATTCCCATGTGATAAATTGCTATGTGATTCTTTTGAGAAGCCAAACCGATAAATGGTAAAGGTTGAGTTGAATCGCAATGATAACCTTTGGCATAAATTGAAAAAGGCACTACAAATCCAACATGACCATAACTAATATGTTCGGAAAATCCTGTCGGTAAATTTGCTTTTATGGTTTGATATAATTTCTCGAAACCTACTTTTCGCTCATCTGGAAGTTCTTTAAAATACTCCTCTGTATTACTTACTGTATATTGCATTAGCTTTTGTATTTATCGTGTAAACCTTTTCCTTCCAAAATGATTGGTTTAATTTTATTCAAGCGATTAATTTTGGTTTTCTCTTGTTTAGCTTCGTCAATGTATTCGATGTAATCTTTACGTCGTCCAGGTGTTAGCGCAAAAAAAGCTTGATGTAAATCTTGATCTTGTTCTAACGCTTCTTTCAGTATACCTTGTGGTTCTTTAGGTGGTTCTTTAGGTGGTTCTTTTACAAGAATTAATTCTTTTCCTTCTTTAGCTATCTGGATGGCTTCTTTGATATAACTTTCTATCAATTTTGTATCTAAATCTTCAATACTTTTGAAACGCCATTGGCGTAAAGCTTTCGTTTTTTCTTCGTTGGCTGAAATCAAGACTTTAGCTTTATCTTCTAAAAAAACTCCATTATGAAACCATAATGAATAGTGATTTTTAAAACCACTAAAAGCCAATACATTTTTACCATTGTAGGTATAAATATCTCCACCCCATTTAAATTCTTTTACCAAATCAGTTTTAGAAACAATTTCTACTAATTTATTGGTAATATCAGCATATTGATCGTGGTATTTTTTCCAATCCGGAACTTCCTTATTTTTTAAAATTTCTACTTTATGAAGGATTATTTTTTGAAGCGTATCAAATGGAATCTCTTGATCTAATTGAATTTGAATTGTTCCTTTTGAAGTCTTATAATTTTTTAAATCATCTTTATAAAGTTCAATCATATCTTCTCCAGGATAAATGCCTACATGATTTTTGAACATCGCAAAATGAATCAAATTACCATTCAATTTATACGTTGGCATTTTATAATTGATTGTCGGTTTCGCCTCTGGAACTAAGTTTTGAATAAAATTTGAAAGTGAATGTAGGATATTCTTTTTATCTCCTTCAAAAGTGTCTATATATTCTTCGATTGTTGAAAAAACATTCGCCATCGCTTAAGAATTAAAATCTCCTAAACCGAAAACTGCACCAGCTGGATCAGAAACAATCACATAAAAATAAGAACCGTCTTTTTTACGCGCTTCGTGGATTAATTTACCACCCAATTCTAATACTTTATTTAAAGAATATTCAACATTTTCTACATTAATATACATAATCCATTGCGATGGTAAATGACTATGTTTCCCTCTTTTATTACAAATTCCGGCAGAACCTTCGCCGTCGATTCCCATTCCATAATCCACATAATCATCCTCTCCATCTTTCATCGGCACAGGATTTTCTTCCCAACCAACAACTTCTTTATAGAAATCTTTTATTTGATCCGCATTTTCTACCGTTAAATCAGACCAAAGTATTTTACCAAATTTATTTTTGTTTTCGCCCATTTATAATTATTGTATTTAAGATTAAGGTTTCATAAAATCAAATGCACCTGTGCGTAAATTGATTCCATATTCTAAACTTGCTTTCATACACGCTAAGAAATTTGCCCAACCACCGGTTTGTCTCATTGCAGTTTCTATACCTTCTTTATCCGAATTAAATTCGTGTTCAATGACATTAACAACTGTAAAATCTTCACCAAATTTTTCAAGATAAATTTCTACCATCATATTATCTTCGCCGCCGCTCCAATCGAAAGAAATATACTCGTTGGGTTTCATCAAAATTCCGGTAACCGGGAAAGTGTCATTAAATTCAGGAAATTTCCAAATTACAGTTTTGTAAGCTTCTAAAGGACCTGATGAAGATTCGATAAAATAAGTACTCATTTTATCGGGCATAATAATGGATTCGTAAACCTCTTGGATAGGCCTTAAAATTTGAATACTTGCTTGTGCTGTTATCTTCATAAACTCTTGATTTTATTCTATCTAATTTAGATAAAATATGTTTGATAAATGGGAATTTAAAATAGATAAAACACATTAAAACAACAAATTAAAATAGTTTAAAATAATTATAATAAAAAAATCCAGCATGATTGCTGGATTTATATTATAAATGGAAATTCATTAGAATGTAACCTTTCCTATTTTACCTTTATTACCGACTAAAATAACTGATTTTTTATCAGGTGAAGCAATGCACGTGTTGTAACTATCTTTGGTAATATTTTTCCAATTATGTCCACCATCAATAGAATAATCAACACCTGAATAACCACATACAATTACTTTATCTTTACTTAAAATGGCAACGCCTGATTTGTAACCTTCAGGATATTTCCAAGAATCTATAAAATTAATCTGATTATTTACAATCTTGAATTTATACAAATTGTATTTAGAATCTGTTGGTTTTGTATAGTCACCACCAACCATATAACCTATATTGTTTGTAGCATCGTACGCCATGCCATTAACTCCTGCTGTTGTTGACGATGATTTTTCTAACGAATATAATTGTCCTCCTTTAGCTGTGTAACGATAAACGTTAGATGCGACACCTCCAGAAACTATTAATACTTGATTTTCATCAGCATAAATATTACTTCCACTCGAAGCAAAAAAAGCTTCTTTAGGATTTTTTAAACGCAAAGGTTGATTCATTACCGATTTAGAAACTTCCCATTTCGTTGGATCAGTTAAAGTTGAAGTTACTAAAAATGGTTTACCAACTTCTATCGGATCACCTAAAGCATAAATTTTCTTCGATTTCTTATCCACATACAACGCGTCTAAAAACACACCTTTTTGGTTATTTTCATACACTTTTGTCCATGTTTTTCCACCATCTTTCGTTAATAACAAATAAGCTGGAGAATCAATTCCCATTGCTAAATAAGTATCCTTACCTAAAATTTCGATGTCACGAAAATCTCTATTTTGAACAACCGTTGGATTAATCCATTTGAATGTTTTTCCACCATCCGTTGTTTTTCCAATTGTATTTTTAGATCCAGATACAACAAAATTAGTTGCAGATTCTATCGCTAAACCTCGAAAACTGACATCAGTTTTTTCTTCGTTGATGATTTTATAGGTTTGTGCTAATGAAAAACTTGATAATAATAAAAATAAATATTTCATACAGGTAAATAATTACATAACACAAGATAAAGATTTATATTACATTAAAATTAATATAATTGTAATAATTCGGATTATTTGGTATAAGGTTTGAATTATCTTTAGAAAAAATAAAACATATGAAAAAATTACTACCCCTATTTTTGATTGCACTATTTAGTGTTTTTGTAGTGAGTTGTACAACTGACGATGACAACTTTACACAAGATACTGATACGATTTCTTCAGTATATGATCTAAAAAATGTGAACTTCACATATGATAACGGTTATAACATTTTCAGACAATTTCAAGTTCCGTTGTATAACAGTGATGTTGTTTTAATCTACAGACAATCTGCAACAGTTAGTGGTAATCCAGTTTGGGAGCTTTTACCTAAAACGTATTATTTATCAAATGGTGATGAAGTAGATTATACTTTTGATTTTACAGTTAATGATATTACAATTTATGCTGGTGGAACATTTGATTTAACTGGAACTGAATTTATAAGAAATCAAACGTTTAGAGTAGTTGTAATTCCTGCTAATTTTGGAAGATCTGCAAATGGAATTAATTTCGAAAATTATGATGAAGTAATAAATCATTACAACATTAACGATAAAGTGGTTAAAAATTTATAATACAAAAAAGGGATGTTTTACATCCCTTTTTTATTTTCTATTAATTAATTTTTTCTGCTGTGTAATCACTTTCATTACCTAAACGGTCAACCGCTTTTAAAGCAACTGCATTTAATTTTTTACCATTTTTAGTTTTAGATAATGAATGATATGTAGTATTCGGATTTAAGAAATGAGTTTCCCAATTCTCATTATATCTTGTAAATAATACCCACTGTGATATATTATTTGATTTTGATTCTTTCCAATTTACAACTACATCATTTGGTTGATTTGTAACTAAAATTTTAGGTTTAGATAATTTATCTGCCTTTATCCAATTCATCTTAGGAATCAAAGCTTTTGATTGATAAGGTCCATTTTTCAATGAACTTAACATCGAAGGATTTTTAGTTAATCCCGCAATACTCCAATGAATTACTCCCGGATGTTGATCTAAAATTTGATTAGAAATCTTTACTTGATTTACAATTTCAGTTGTACGATCAGCAGCTTTAACTTCAACCGTATTTAAACCTGGCCATAAGTGACGATTATGCGTATTTTCAGATTTCCACCATTCTAATAATTTAGGAAAAGGTTGACCTTTCGATTCGATTGGCCAATACAATTGAGGCGAAAAATAATCTACCCAACCTTTGTTCAACCACAATTTAGCATCAGCATATAATTCATCATACTGAGAAGAACCAGTAATTCCAGCAGGATAACCTGGTTTCCAAATACCGAATGGACTAATACCAAATTTAACGTGAGGTTTTTCTGCCTTTATTTCTCGGTATATACGCTCTATAATATAATTTACGTTATCACGACGCCAATCAGCACGAGCTAATTTTCCACCATTTTTTTGATACTGATTCCATGATGTATTATCAGGAAAATCTGCACCACCGTTATACGATGCGTATGGATAAAAATAATCATCAAAATGAACCCCGTCAATATCGTAACGAGAAACAATATCTTTTACCACATTAGAAACGTGATTTTGTGTGCGTTTATCCGCAGGATCAAACCAATACATTCCATTCTTAAGACGAACTACGTTTTCTGGGGCTTTTTTAACCATAGACTGACTTGTAACAGAACCTCCACTCGAATGATGCGCACGATATG
Organism: Faecalibacter bovis; assembly: GCF_017948305.1. NCBI lineage: Bacteria > Pseudomonadati > Bacteroidota > Flavobacteriia > Flavobacteriales > Weeksellaceae > Faecalibacter > Faecalibacter bovis. Next base: position 1,959,798 of record NZ_CP072842.1, on the reverse strand, counting down.
GATTTAACCAAACATGCAATTCTAACCCACGTTTATGTGCTTCTTCAACCCAAAATTCCAAAGGATCGTAAAAAGGGTAAGGACTTTTTCCTATTTCGCTAGTTAAGAAATACGACCAAGGTTCGTAATTACTTTTATATAAAGCATCTCCTGAAGGACGAACTTGAAATATAACAGCGTTAAAATTATTAGATTCTAACATATCTAAAATTTTAATAGCTTCTTCTTTTTGCTGATCTGTTGTTAATGTACGCTTAGATGGCCAATTGATATTGGCTACCGTTGCTACCCAAGCAGCTCTAAATTCACGATTAATTTCAGGTAATGTCACTTTAAAAATCTCTTCTTTAGGTTGAGAGACTTGAGGTTTTGTGACAGTTGTACTTGGTGTTTCTCTAGGAACTACAGGTTTCGTGACAGGTTTAGAAACCTTTTTGTAAACCACCTTTTTAGTTGATTTATTCGTAGAACATGCAGTAAATGTTAGTGTAACAACACTTAACATCACCAATAAAGACTTATAATTAAATTTCATTTGAAATTAATTTCATTATTTATAATTGATTACTAAAGTATAAAATCTAAATCATACGCTTCAACTCTACTAGTTAATTATTTATTTTAATCGTTTATCTATTTTATAATATTAGAATTACATTTTGCAAGTTAAAAATTGATGTGAAATAAATACTTTAATTCATTCAGAAAATCTTTAAATCTCCATCTTTAATCCATTCTTTTTTCTTCATAAAAAAGTAAATGATATATGATAATATAGCTGGTAAAATAATTTGTAAACCTAAAATCGCTGTTAAAATATAAGTTTTCGAAAAATTAGTTTTCATTGCGTTGTAAGTTCCAATTTGCCCAACCAAACCACAACTTCCCATACCAGATTCTAAAGCTGTATTGGACATTCCAAAGTATATGATTGCAATCGGACTTATTATTGCTGAAGCTAAAGTTGGCGGAATCCAAATTTTCCAATTTTTATAAATATTAGGCATTTGTAACATACTTGTACCTAAACCTTGTGCCAAAACGCCTTTTATTCCGTTATCTTTAAAACTAATGGTTGCGAATCCAATCATTTGTGCACAACATCCAATTGTTGCAGCTCCTGCAGCTAATCCATCCAATTCTAACATCAAACATAATGCTGCTGAAGAAATTGGTAAAGTCAAAACCATACCCACAACAATTGCGATAACTACACCCATAATTAGAGGGTTTGCATCAGTAGATAATATAATTAGTTCGCCAATCCATTTCATTAATTGATTTACTGATGGACCAATAAATTGCGCCAAAATAACACCCACCAAAACGGTGACAATTGGTGTAATCACAATATCTATTCTAGTTTCTCCCACAACCATTTTACCTATTTCTACGGCAAAAATTGTGGCGATAAACACACCTAATGGACCACCAAGTTGGTACGCAGCAATACCAACAACTGCCGAAGAATACATGACTAATTGTGGCGCGCGCAAACTATATGCGATGGCTAAAGCAATTGCAGGTCCTGTCGCTTGATTGGCTACTGGCCAAACAACATCTTTTAAGAAAGCAATTCCCAATTCGTCACCTACAGTTTTTAAAATAGTCCCAACCAATAAAGTTGCAAACAAACCATAAGCCATTGCTCCCATTGCATCAATAAAATATCGTTTAGGAGATAACTCAATATCTTTTCTTTGAAGAAATTCTTTCATTTATAAATGATCAGTTTACAAATATCTATATTCTAATTCTGTAAACATTTTTTTATCACATTTTTTTAAAGTAAAATAATCCATTAATTATAAACTTGTTAGCTAAAATTAAAATGCTTAGAAATTTTAAAATTAAAATAGTAAATTCGGATTAAATAAAATATCCATGAAGAATCTTGCAACTTTAACATTATCAATGCTTATCTTATTTTCATGTACAAATAATAAAAAAAGCACTGAGAATACTGATATAAACGATAGCATTCCTAAAGAGACTGAAGCTGCGAATACTGAATATAAACCAGCATTTGAAGGCCAAACTCGCGCAAATTATATTAAGACTAAAAGTACTTATGATATAAGTATCGTCAATGAAAATTTAGGTTTACCTTGGGCTATTGTCAATTTACCTGATGGAAAGTTATTGATGACAGAAAAGTCGGGTCATATGATGATTATTGATTTACAAAAACCTTACGAATTAAAAAAAGTTACAGGTTTACCAAAGGTTAATCAATACAATCAAGGAGGATTATTAGATGTAATTTTAGATCCTAATTTCAAAGAAAATCGAACGATATATTGGACATTTTCTGAGCCTGCGATTGATGGAACCAAAAATGATCAAACTTCAATAGCAAAAGCAACTTTATCAGCAGACGAAACTAAGGTAGAAAATGTAAAAATAATTTACAGAACATTCCCTTCACACGATAGTGGTTTACATTACGGAAGCCGTTTAGTTTTTGATAAAAACGGATATTTATACGCTTCATTCGGAGAAAGATCTGATGAAGAAATGCGTAAATACGCACAAGATTTAAAATCGCCATTAGGAAAGATCATTCGAATTACAACTGATGGAAAACCTGCTCCTGGAAATCCATTTGCTTCAAATAAAGATGCTTTACCTGAAATATACAGTTTAGGTCACAGAAGCCCTCAAAGTTTAGCATTTAATGAAAAAGGTGAATTATGGGAAGTAGAACATGGTCCACGTGGAGGGGATGAATTAAATTTAATTCAACCTGGTAAAAACTATGGATGGCCTTTAATTACATACGGAATTGAATATGCTGGTGGAAAGATAGCAAATGGAGCTACTAAAAATGATGGTTTAGAACAACCTAACTATTATTGGGATCCTGTGATTGCACCAAGTGGAGCTGAATTTTACACTGGTTCGATAGACGAATGGAAAGGAAATTTATTTGTTGGTGGTATGATGAAACAAGCCTTAGTTCGTTTAGTTATTGAAGGAAATAAAGTTGTTGGTGAAGAGCATTTATTATTAGATCAAAAAGATCGTATTCGTGATATGGTAACTGGAACTGATGGACATTTATATGCTGTTGGTGATAATGGAAAACTATACCGAATCGCAAAAAAATAATTTCAGAAAAAAGTGGTAATGTATATTACCACTTTTTTAACTCTTATTAGTAATTGCCATGAAAAAATTCTTTATCCCGATTTTATTTATTTGCTCAAATTCACTTTCATTTGCTCAAGAAAATGACAGTATACTATTACATGAAACTGTCATCCAAACTTTTCATCGAAAAACTCTAATTTTAGAATCTACATCGTCCATAAATTCATTGAGTAAACTTCAAATGAAATTGAATCATCCTGAACGTTTATTGGAAAGTTTTAATACTCTTCCTGGAGTAAAAATGGAAGAACGTTCGCCTGGTAGTTATCGCATATCTTTAAGAGGAAGTACAATTCGATCACCTTTTGGTGTTAGAAATGTAAAAATTTATTTAGATGATTTTATTTTGACTGATGCAACTGGAAATGCGTATTTAAATTTAATTGATCCTCAATTTTTATCCTCGATTGATGTAATGAAAGGACCTCAAGGTGGTGAATTTGGATCAGAAACAGGTGGTGTAGCAGTTTTAAAAACTTTAAGAAATAATGGAATTAAAGCTTCTGTTGGTACAGGAAGTTATAATCAATTTCATGAAAATATCAATTATAGTAAACAAATTGGAAAGCATCGATTGCATTTTGGACAAACTCATTATCAATCCGATAGCTATCGTGAACAATCTGCTATAAATCGTAATTCATTTCTTTTAAAAGATCAATGGAATTACAATAATGAAAATGAATTAAATTTTATCTTATTATATACTGATTTAGATTACCAGACGCCTGGTGGATTAACTTATAATCAAATGCAGGAAAATCGTAGACAAGCGCGTTTGGCAACTCCTACTCTTCCAAGTGCAGTTGAACAACAAGCTGGTATCCAAAATAAAACTTTTTTGGGCGGAATTAATCATTTGTGGAAAATCAATCCAAATTGGAAGAATTTTGTAATGATCCAATCATCATACACTGATTTTGAAAATCCTTTTATTTCTAATTATGAAGAGCGACAAGAGAATAATTTTCAAGGACGTTTGTATTTTGAATATGAAAAACAACTAAGTCAAATCAAATTAAATACTCGATTCGGAACTGAATTAGGTCTAAATAAAACCAAATTCCGCAACTACGATAATAGTAAAGGAATCAAAGGAAATCCACAAAAATTTGACGATTTACAAACTTTCAACGGATATTATTACATCAATCAGCATGCGAATTTTGCGAATAAATGGTTTGTTGATGCATCGATTAGTTTAAACACAATGAAATACAATTGGGAAACTTTATATCCGAATGTAGAATCAGGTAATAAATCGTTTCAAATACAATTACTTCCACAAATAGGCGTTAGCTATAATTTTATAAATAATTGGAGTGTAAGAGGTAAAATTGCAAAGGGAATTTCGGCTCCAACAACAGAAGAAGTACGATCTTCAACACAAGAAATTCAGCAATATTTGAATGCAGAATATGGTTGGAATAAAGAGTTTGGAATTCGTTATACATTTAATCAATGGTTTGTTGATTTAACTGCTTTTGATTTTCATTTAAAAGATGCAATTGTAAGAAGACAAGACGAAAATGGAAATGATTTCTACATCAATTCTGGAGGAACAAAACAACGTGGAATTGAATTTCAGCTTCAATCAAAACCGTTTAATTTTGACCATTCTATTTTTACAAAAGGATCTTTTTTTGTTTCAGGTCATCTATTTGATTTTAAATATGATCATTACAAAATTGCCAACAATGATTATTCAGAAAATACGATTCCAGGAATATCTAAATTTTCATTACAAAATAGCATTTCAATAGAATTATTGAATAAAATACAAGTTATTTGGAGTAATTATTACAATTCTAAACTTTATTTAAATGATGCAAATACAGTTGAGGAAAAAGAAACTGTAATTGGAAATATACTTGTTGATACAAATTTTAAAATTAAAGAAAGTTCGCTATCGATTTATTTCGGAATAAATAATCTTTACAACACAAAATACAGTGCTGGTTATGATTTAAATGCTTTTGGAAATCGATTTTACAATCCAGCGGCAACAACAAATTTCTATTTAGGATCACGATTTACATTATAAAAAAAAACCTGCAAAATGCAGGTTTTATTCTTTTATTTTGTCTTATCTGTACTTCTAAAATTCATTTTATGAATTGGAAAACTACCTTCTATAAAAGCCATTTCAAGTTCTAAAATTAATTTCAAAGATTGATAATCTATTTTATCTGAATCGTCGGTTGGTTTATGATAATCAGGATGACCGCCAGTATGGAAAAATAAGACTGGAATATCTTTTTCATAAAAAGAAGTTTGATCAGATCCGCCTCTACCTTCGTAACCTGTATAATGCTTAATAAATTTTGATTTATCTATTTTATTATACAAGATTTCAAATTCTGGTGATGTACCATAACCTATAATCGAAACTCCTTTTTCTGCATTAAAACGACCGATCATATCCATATTTAACATCCAATGAATATTTTCTAAATTAAGCGTTGGATTTTTTACAAAATATCTTGAACCTACTAAACCTAACTCTTCTGCTCCAAAAGCTATGAATAAAAAATTGACAGGTTCTTTAATATTATTTGAACTGTATATTCGAGCTAACTCTAACAAACCCGCAATTCCAGAAGCATTATCATCTGCTCCGTTATGAATAATTCCATAACTGTTTTCAGCCAATGAACTACCTTGTTTTCCTTCGCCAATGTGATCGTAATGAGCACCAATTACGATTGTCTTTGCTGCTTGATTATCTAAAAATCCAATTACATTTCGAGCTGACCGAATACTATCAGGCACCACTACTCTTTTCACTTTAGCTGTAAAGTTTTGAAAATAACCATCATTTCCTAATGGCTGTAAAGCTAATTTCTTAAACTCTTTTGCTATATATTTTGATGCTTTAGCATTCTGTTTGCTGCCCGTTCCACGCCCTTTCATCTTATCATCCGCAAGAAAATAAATATGTTTTTGAAGATTTTTAACTTCAACCTGTTGCCCGTTGACTTGACAGACAAATAGTACTAATAAAAAGTATATAAATTTCATAGTGATGAATTATGTAAATCTCAAAAATAAGATTAATCCAGTAAAATTTATATAAATTTATAGCTTATATACAATACATGAAATTAACACCTTTTTTAATTGTTTTGGGCTTAATAGAAATTATTTTATTCATTCTAACTATCAATTTTATTTTTATTGACAATAATGGAGGAAAAGCTTTAGGTGGAGTAATTGCATTGTTAGGGTTTATTATTATTGGAATAATTTTGGGCGTAGAGCAATTAATTCTACAAAGTATAAAAGTTAATTCGACTTTAATATTTATAATAGAAACTATACTACTTTTGTTATTCGCACTATATATTTTTATAAATGGATTTTCTATTGGTTAATATTATAAACTGAATATTTTATCATAAAAAAAACCTGCAAATTTTGCAGGTTTTTTATTTAATCAATTGGTAATGTAGCTAATATTTGATATGTTTTGATTTCTGTTGCCGTAGGCCATTCCACAGTTTCACCTACTGCTTTTCCAACAGTAGCTAATCCTAAATTTGACAAAATTGAATATTTATCTTTCTTGAATTTTGCTTTATCAGGTGCTACTAATTTCACTTCTATTTCATCATTTGTTGACACATCTTTAACTCTTAAAATATTGTTTACAGAAACAATATCTTTCGGTAGATCTCTACGAAGAACTTGCTTTGCATTACGTAGACCTTCAGTTAGAATTACTTCTTGTGATTTTGTTACTTTTTTTCTTCTTAAATGATCTTTAATTAAATCGTAAATACCTGTTGTTAAAATTAATTTTGTTGACATAATGATACTGTTTAAATCTTTTGGATTAAAAAGTTTATAGCATGATCCATCAGAACATCACGAAATGTTCTGAAAACTTTTTTGAATATAAAATTGATTGTAAGAAAATTCCCTGTCTAGGATCTAACAGGGCTTAATTTATAAACTCCTTAGAGCTTCTTAAAAAAGTATCGTCGTGCAAGTAAGCTAATGATAACACAAGCATAGCAAGACCATACTTTAAAAATTTGTTATTTGTTGTTACCATATTTGTTATTACTTAAAGGACAAACATAATGAAGTTTATCTATTAAAGCAAATCATTTAAGAATTTGAAACATTCTATATAAATTATTACTTCAATTAAAATATTAAAGAATCTCATAAATTAATTGGAATTAATTGGAATTAATTCATACTTATTAGATGCATGTTATATCATTCAAATTATTAAAATAAAAAACCGAAGCTAAAGCCTCGGTTTTTTAGATATTTAAAGATATAATTTACATATTTCTTCTGTACTGACCACCAACTTCAAATAAAGCTGAAGTGATTTGGCCTAAAGAACAAACTTTAGTTGCTTCCATCAATACTTCAAAGATGTTTTTATTGTTGATAGCCGCAGTTTGAACTTCTTCTAAAATTTGCGCTACTTTATCAGCGTTTGCTTTGTTTAAGTTTTCTTTTGTCTTGATTTGGAATTGTTTTTCCTCTTCAGTCGCACGAATTACTTCCGCTGGAATCACCGTTTTAGAACCTGTAGAACTTAAGAACGTATTTACACCGATGATAGGGAATTCTCCATTGTGTTTTAATGTTTCGTAGTATAAAGATTCTTCTTGGATCTTAGAACGTTGGTACATCGTTTCCATCGCACCTAATACGCCACCACGCTCTGTAATTCTATCGAACTCAGCTAATACCGCTTCTTCTACTAAATCAGTTAATTGCTCGATGATGAACGAACCTTGAATTGGGTTTTCGTTTTTCGCTAAACCTAATTCTTTATTGATAATCAACTGAATTGCCATCGCTCTACGTACAGATTCTTCTGTTGGCGTAGTGATTGCTTCATCATACGCATTCGTATGTAACGAGTTACAGTTGTCGTAAATCGCATACAATGCTTGTAAAGTCGTACGAATATCGTTGAAGTCGATTTCTTGTGCGTGTAACGAACGACCAGATGTTTGAATGTGATATTTCAACATTTGCGCACGCTCATTAGCGCCATATTTATTTTTCAATGCTTTAGCCCAAATTCTTCTTGCTACACGACCGATTACTGAATACTCAGGATCGATACCATTAGAGAAGAAGAACGATAAGTTAGGACCAAATGCGTTGATGTCCATACCGCGAGATAAATAGTATTCTACATAAGTGAAACCATTCGCTAATGTAAATGCCAACTGAGAAATTGGATTCGCACCAGCTTCTGCAATGTGGTAACCAGAGATAGAAACCGAGTAGAAGTTACGTACATTTTTATGAATGAAATATTCTTGCACATCACCCATTAAGCGTAACGCAAATTCTGTAGAGAAGATACACGTATTTTGAGCTTGGTCTTCTTTCAAGATATCCGCTTGTACTGTACCACGAACTTGTGCTAAAGTCGCTTTTTTAATTTCGGCATAAACGTCATCAGGTAAAACTTGATCACCTGTAACGCCCAATAACATCAAACCTAAACCATCATTACCTTCTGGTAATTCACCATTGTAACGAGGACGTTCTACACCTTTTGCTTTATAAATTGCTTCGATTTTCGCTTCAACTTCCGCTTCTAAACCATGTTCTATGATGTATTTCTCACAGTTTTGGTCGATAGCCGCATTCATGAAGAAACCTAATAACATTGGCGCTGGACCATTAATCGTCATAGACACCGATGTAGCAGGATGCGATAAATCGAAACCTGAATATAATTTCTTCGCATCATCTAAACAACAGATCGATACACCTGCGTTACCAATTTTACCATAAATATCTGGACGATGACCAGGATCGTTACCGTATAAAGTTACCGAGTCAAACGCTGTAGATAAACGCTTCGCTGACATACCCTTAGATACATAGTGGAAACGACGATTGGTACGCTCAGGGCCACCTTCACCAGCGAACATACGTGTAGGATCTTCACCTTCACGCTTGAACGGATATAAACCAGAAGTGAATGGGAACTCGCCTGGAACATTCTCTTGTAATACCCAACGTAAAATATCGCCCCAAGCTTCATACTTAGGTAACGCTACTTTAGGGATTTGTAAGTGAGATAATGATTCAGAATGCGTTTGGATTTTGATTTCCTTATCGCGCACTTTGAACGAGTATACTGGATTCTTGTATTTGTTTACTTTATCTTCCCAACCAATGATTACTTCCCAGTTGTATGGATCTAAATCACGTTTTAATTTATCAAACTCAGCTAATAAAACTTTACCTAATTCTGCATTATCCGTACCTGTAATTTCGATACCGTGCTGCGTTAAACTTGGTGCTTTACCTGTTAAAGTTTCTATTGTTTTGTAGAAACCGTATAACTTTTGCGCCACTTCTTTTTGCGATAAAGTTTTAGCATCATAACCACGATTATTTTCTGCGATTTCAGATAAATAACGTGTACGAGAAGGTGGAATTACGAAGATTTTCTCCGACATTTCCTTCGTGATTTCAAAAGTAGAGTGGAGTGGCGCACCCGTTTTCTCTACAATTTTATCCATGATTGATTTGTACAATTGATTGGTACCAGGATCGTTAAATTGAGATGCAATCGTACCAAACACTGGCATTTCTTCAGGATTAATATCCCATAAGTTATGATTGCGTTGGTATTGTTTTTTCACATCACGTAATGCATCTAAAGCACCACGTTTGTCGAATTTATTAATCGCTACGATATCAGCGAAATCTAACATATCGATTTTCTCCAATTGCGTAGCGGCACCAAATTCTGGTGTCATAATATATAAAGAAGCATCAGAGTGGTCTAAGATTTCTGTATCAGACTGACCAATACCTGAAGTTTCTAGGATAATTAAATCATAATTAGCTGCTTTCAATACTTGTAATGCTTCCTCTACATATTTAGATAAAGCTAAGTTTGACTGGCGCGTAGCTAATGAGCGCATGTATACGCGAGAATTGTTGATCGAATTCATACGAATACGGTCACCTAATAATGCACCACCAGTTTTCTTTTTAGAAGGATCTACAGAAACTAAAGCGATTGTTTTCTCAGGGAAATCAATCAAGAAACGGCGTACTAACTCATCTACCATAGAAGATTTACCAGCACCACCTGTACCTGTAATACCTAATACTGGCGTATTTGTATTATCTGCTTTATTAAAATCGAAAATTTGTAAGAAATCATCGTGTCTATTTTCTGCTAAAGAAATTAAACGAGAGATTGTCGTTACATCATTATCTTTTAATGATTGGTACAAATCTTTACCATCTGGCAACTGTAAGTCTGGTGTAGGGAAATCCGACTTTTGTACCATATCATCGATCATACCTTGTAAGCCCATTTCACGACCATCATCAGGAGAATAGATACGCGTGATACCATAATCCATCAATTCTTTAATCTCAGTAGGTAAAATTACACCACCGCCACCACCTACGATGCGGATATGACCTGCGCCTTTCTCTTGAAGCAAGTCGTACATATATTTGAAATACTCATTGTGACCACCTTGGTAAGACGTCATCGCGATAGCGTTAGCATCTTCTTGAATAGCGGTATTCACTACATCTTCTACCGACTTATCGTGACCTAAGTGAATAACTTCACAACCAGTAGACTGAATGATGCGACGCATAATATTGATAGCAGCGTCGTGCCCGTCAAATAAGGCTGCAGCCGTAACAATACGTACTTTATTTTTAGGTTGATATGTTTCTTGGATAGGATGCGAGTTTGCAACCTTATCTTTAGTAACAGTTTCTGACATTATAATTTTGTTTGTTTTGATTCATACGAAGATATAAAAAACAGAATTAATAAAATATCCGAAAATTGATTAAATTAATCAATAACTAAAATTGATTTAAAGGTTTATATACATTTTGTTAATATCATTTATCCTTATAGATTGAAATAAAGATGATTCAGAAAATAATTTTTATAAAAATTATTTTCTGAATTAAATAATGATTGAATAATAAATACTTATAAAAATATAAGTGGAAAAAGACAATGAGTTTACTATGCATGCATTCTTAATCCTTGTAAAAAGGAATTTATTGTCAAATGTTTTTAATAATTTTAGCAAATAATTGAATTCAATTAAACTCGTAAACTTTACTAAATTTAAAATAAATTGAACCAAAAATGGTAATAATTAACAACTTCGAAGAATACAAAGCATTTGAAGGAAAAATCATTGGAACTTCTGAATGGCACACTATTGAACAAGAACAAATCAACATTTTTGCTGATGCGACTCGTGATCATCAATGGATTCACTGTGATGCAGAAAAAGCAGAAAAAGAAGGTCCATTTAAATCTACTATCGCACACGGTTATTTAACTTTATCTTTAATTCCTTATTTATGGAAAGAAATTGCTGATGTTCGCAATATCAAAATGGAGATTAATTATGGAATTGAAAATTTTAAATTTGGACAACCAGTATTAGTAAATAGCGAAATTCAATTACAAGCGAAATTAAAATCTATTGTTAATTTAAGAGGTGTTGTTAAAGTTACGATTGAATCTACTTTAATAATTAAAGACAATGCAAAACCTGCATATGTGGGTGATGTAATTTTCTTATATCATTTTAATGATTAATAATTAGAAAAATATATTAGTAAGCTTCCTTTTGGAAGCTTTTTTTGTGAAATAAAAAAACCTAACCAATAATTTGATTAGGGCACACATGAAAACTACTCATTACTTTTTGAAAATATTCTTAAAGTATTTATTTTATATCAATAATTGGATGAAATTTCTTTTAATTAAAAAAGTGTCTTTTTTGAAATTTAATTGATAAAAAGACACTTTCAAGTTAATTATAGATTTTATAGGTTGGTTAAAATTTATATTACAAATTAATCATATATAATTGGAGAAAATTTCTTAAAATATATAAAGCTTGATGTTCAGTTTGTAAAAGATGTGTTTGACTGAACCAATCAAAATTATTCGTTATAAATCCAAAGTAAAACAGGTTTTGTTACATTTTTAAAATAGCTATCTACCTTAGTCATAGCAGCATTTGACAACGCCGGACATCCCCACCCTTCTGGTGTACCATTTGGAAATATTTCTGTATCAGGAACTGCTTCCCAACCATGTAAAACGATAACACGTTGTAAGGCATTAGAATTCGTAGATTCTAATCCATGTAATAAATATTTAATATTTATTCCCCACTGGCTCCACCCACGTTCTCCAATTTCATATTTTCCTAAAGATGATTTATGACTATTATTTTCATTACTAAAAATTGGATTGTCTTTGGTTGATGTTCCACTCCATGGATTATCTCCCGCTCCATGACTAACTAAAAATTCTTCTACGATCTTATTTTCGTTAAAATCCCAGATATAAAATCGTTTCAATCCCGAATGTTTACTGAAATCGATAAGAATGCAAAAATCCGTGTTCATTCCTCTGTTTTGTGCAAAAGATAATGCTTCGTTAGCTTTGGTATCGATATTAATTTTTGATTCAGCTTGTTCAACTTCAACTTGATTTTGTTCACTTTTACTATCGCATCCAAAAATGACATTGAATAAAATACAGCAGATTATTTTTTTAAACATGAGGAAAATACATTTAATTTTAATTCTAAATCAAGATATTAAAAAAATGAACACTTGTAAGTAAATAATTTTTTGAATTTGAAATAAATAATTAATAAAAACCATTTAAATTTAGAACATCAAATTTTGATAATTACTCTACATGAAAACACAGTATTTTCGATTAACAAAAACTTTTTTCGCTTTAGCTTTTTTTACACTAATTTTTGGTTGTAATCAGATTGAGAATACAAAAGAAATAGAGAAAAATCTTGATAAAAAAGGGATTTCTTTAATTCAGTATGACGATGATGAAATGAATAAAGCAATAAAAGATGCTCGTTTAACTTTTGATGATTTTAAAGAGGAAATCGAAAATCCTGAAGACAAATATTTCGCTGTTAAAATAGGAATTTTATATCCTGGCGGAAAAGAACATCTTTGGGTTGTTGATGTGGTTAATGAAAATGGAAAATATTATGGTCGTGTTGACAATCAACCCGAATATACGAATGATGTAAAATTGAATGATATTATTGAAATTCCATTGAATTTAATTAGTGATTGGATGGTGATTGATGGTAACCAACTAATTGGTGGTGGTTACACGCTAAAATTAATTAGAGAACGTATGAATCCACAAGAACGAGAAGCTTTTGATAAAGAAAGTAATTTGAGTTTTCAAGATTCTATTTCATAAAAAAAGAGACCTTCCGGTCTCTTTTATTTTGAATCTAACATTTTAGTTATTTTCCCACCAAACTTTTACATCTATACGGTCGCCACCCATATTTTGTACTGCTTGATTATAATTTGCTGTATTTAAATTTTGTGCCGAAGTTGGATATAATAATCGATTTGGAACTTTTTTGTTATTCAACATTGTATTTGTTGTTGGTAAAACTGGAAATCCAGTTCTTCTGTATTCATACCATTGTTGATAATCTGTAAAGAATAAAGCATAATATTTTTGTGTCATAATCTGTTCTAAAGATCCGTTATAAGCAACTTTTTCATGCGCTAAATATTCTTCTGTTGGTTCATGATCTGTCCACATAGAAATTGCAGCTTTTACTCCATTTGTATAATGAGTTTCTGCATCTGTATAGAATCCTTTTTGTGCCAATTCAGCTTTTATAAATTCAACCTCAGCATAAGACATTAAAACCAATTTCATTGGTTCCATTACAAAATCTGTATTTGGACGAGATGGTGTAAAATCGAATTGAGAACTGTTTCCTTCATAAGCTGCATCAACTCCTTTGTATCCAATTGAAATACCATTATTATCCGTTGCATGTGTTGTAAATTTAGCTAAACGCGGATCATTAATTTCATTTAAATTATTGATAAAAAACGATGCAAAAGCACGGTTATCACGATAATCTTGTTCACGTTGCCAAGGCGAAACATTAGGAGAAATTCCTGTAACTTGTAAAACAGCTGCATCAAGATTTGATGTAAAAATTGGATATGTAGCTGGATCGTTTAAAATAGCTATCATTTTTTGGAACGCGTTCATTTCAGCTTTATTCGATACGCGTAACAATAATCTCAAGTGTAATGAATTGGTAAATTTTTTCCATTTCGTAATATCTCCATTAAACAAAATATCAGCACCATATTTCATACCCAAACTATTTTGATATAGTCCATTTGCATTTTCTAAATCTGATAATAATGCGGTATAAATTTCTTGTTGAGAATCAAATTTTGGTGTAAAATTACCTAACTCTCCCTGTCCAGCTTCGCTAAAAGGAACATCTCCGAACATATCTGTTAAATTAGACATCATCCACGCACGTAATGTTAAAGCAATAGCTTCGTAATTTACATCACCATTTTCGCGGCTTACTTTCAACATTTCTTCTAAATTAATTAAATTGTTGTAAGTCGTTGACCAAGTAGAATTACCTGTTGCTTGTGTGATGTCGTAACGATGAACACCTAACGCATTACTAGGAAAAGGGATGTGAACTTGCATTAATTGCGCTGTAATATCATAATTTTTGGATGTATTGTTACTTACCATATTATATATTACAGGATTTAAAACTGAACCAGCTGTAATTTCTGAAATCAAGTTTGGATTAACGTTAGTTTCCTCAAAATCTTCTGTACATGAAGTGACTGAAAAAGTAAAGGCTAAAGCGGCTAAAATTGAGAATGTATATTTTTTCATTGTGTAAAATCTAATGGATTAGAAAGAAGCTTTTAAAGTAATTCCGTATGTCGCTGTTGATGGCATCTGTCCCATTTCTACTCCTGGAACATACGTGTTTCCGTTTAATGCAGCGGTTTCTGGATCGTAAAGTGGGAAATCACTGATGATAAATAAATCACGACCAAAAGCAGTTAAGGATAAATTTGATAAGCCTGTTTTGTCAATCAACTTCTTAGGAAAATCATACGTAAAACTTACTTCTCTTAACTTTACATACGACGCATCAAAAGAGTTAGATTCTACATTTGCACGACGATAATAATCACCATAATATGTTGCTAAATCTACTTGTTTTGTATTTGGTGAGTATGAACCATCTGGATTTAAAATTACACCATCACCAACAATAAATCCATCTTCACGACCAGGTAATGAATCTTTTAATTTTCCTTGTTCCATTAATTTGTGGTACGATTGCGAATAAACAATTCCACCATATTGCCCATCAAATGTGAAACTAAAACGTAAATTTTTATATTTAAAACTATTTGTAATTCCTGCTCTCCAATCTGGTGTTGCATCACCAACATATTCTATTTCAGTTGGTCGAACTGGTAAACCTGTATTTGGATCGTAAATAATTTGTCCGTGTTCGTTTCTTACAAATTTATAACCGTATAATGCAGTTGAAGATTGACCTGGAATTGCGATCATAGAAACAGTACCTGCAGTTGCAATCGTTTGTTGGTTCCCTTCTACTCCGTCAGATAATGACATTACAGTATTTTCGTTCGTAGACCAGTTCATGTTTATATCCCAACGGAAATTTTTCGATTTTACAGGAGTTACATTCGCTGCGATTTCAATTCCACGATTTCTAATTTCTCCACCGTTAATGAATCGGTAAGAATATCCTGAAGTTGGATCTGTCGGAACACGTAAAATTTGATTATCTGTATTTTGTTGGTAAACTGTGAAATCTAACCCTAAACGTTTCTTGAACATTTGTAATTCAATACCTGTTTCCCAAGATGTAACAATTTCTGGTTTTAAATCAATATTATATAATGTATTAGCGACTTCGTTTGCTGAACTAAATTCTGATGTATCGTAGTATTTACTCGTTCTGTAAGGCTCTGTATCATTACCTACTTGTGCAAATGCTGCGCGGTATTTAATGTAATCAAAAGGACCTTTGATATCGAAAATATCTGATAAAATAAAACTTGTTGTAACCGACGGATAGAAGAAAGAATTGTTATGTTCTGGTAATGTTGATGACCAATCGTTACGACCTGTAATATCTACAAAGATTTGATTTTTCCAACCAAAAGATAACATTCCATATAACGAATTAACTTTTTTGTAAGCATCAGCAGTTACGGTACGAACTGGGTTTAATGAATTTGTTAATTTATAAATTCCTGGCGTACTTAATTGATCTGCGATTGCACTAACACTCGTGTATTCATAATTTAACCGATTACCTCCAAAGTTTGCATCAACTGTAAAATTTTCTCCAATTTTAGTAGAATAATTGAATAAGAAATCAATGTTAGATTCCATCTTCGTAATATCTTGTCTTCTGTAGCTTCCTTGAGGCGAACGATTTAAATCGAAAGGACGTTTTTGTTCACGAAATTGATTGAAAGAATTTACAGCTCCACGAACCATTAAATTGAAATTCTTCGCTAGTTTGATATCCGCTTTCATATTTCCTACAACCTGCGTACTACGCATAGGATTTACTGCTTCATAAGCAATAACATAAGGGTTATCGATGTACGAACTAAAAGGTCGAATCATTTGTACCCCTTCAAAACCTTGTTTCCAACGTGGTTTGTACCAATCGATATTTACATTAGGCGAATGCATAATCATAAAATAAGCAATCGATCCGTTGTTGTAACCTGTACTTGGTAAATTGTCTGAAGTTTTACGCGTATAATTCACTACCGACGAAACAGTGATGCGGTCTGATAATTTATAATTTCCATTTAAAGAGGCTGTATAATTTTCGTAACCTGTATTTGGCATAATCCAAGTATTCTTTAAATGTCCTAAAGATGCTCTGAAACTTCCTTGATCACCACCACCTGATAATGTAACGGAGTTATGACTATTAAATCCAGTGTTCCAATAACTTTTGTGCGTATCTCTATAAGGCACCCAAGGCGTACGCTCTAGTCCTACTCCTTGCAGATTTGGATCGTATTGATAAAACATTTGTCCATCAAAACGAGGTCCGAATGCTGAAGATGTTGAAGAAGTACTAGGTCCATCATCCGAACGACCAAAAGAATAGTACGGATTACCATTTGAATCAAATTGTTTTCCTGTTCCTTGACCATATTCATATTGATAATCTGGCCAATTATTTACAACTTCAACGGAGTAAGTAGATTTTAATTCAACACCTAATTTATTTTTTTTATTTCCTGCTTTTGTGGTAATAATTAAGGCACCATTTGCAGCACGAGAACCATATAAAGCTGCAGCTGCAGGACCTTTTAAAACAGTAACACTTTCTATATCATTTTGATTAATTTCTGATAATGCATTACCAAAATCGATAGGAGAATCATCGCCCATATAAGCTGTATCGTTTCCAGAAGAAGTCATTTCTGTACTCATTGGAACACCGTCAATTACAATTAAAGCGTAATTTTTTGATTGATCTAATGAATTGTTACCTCTTAATTTTATTCCTTGCGAATTAATTGGACCAGATGAAGCAGACGTAATTTGTAAACCTGCAACTTTCCCCTTTAAACCTGAAGACCAATTGGTAGCTTCGGCTGTTGATAATTCGTCTGAACCAATGGTTTGTTGAGAGAAACCTAATTTTCGTTCTTCACGTTTAATACCTAAAGCTGTAACGACAACTTCTGATAACTGATTTACTTCTGGCTTTTGTAAAGTTCTATTAATGATTCCATTTGCTGGAACATCAATTTCTAGATCGTTATGCTCTAATGATACAACTAAAATTTTTGAGTTTGGAACATGTATTCCAAAATCGAAAAAACCATCTGTGTTTGTATATGCAACATAATCTGTACCTATAATTCGTACTTCAGCATCCGCAACTCCAAATCCATCTGCATCTGTAATGCGACCTTTAATTGGGCCTTGTTCGTTAATAGAAAAATCAGTTTTGATTGAGTTAGCATTAATTTCCGCTTGAGCGATTTGCATCGAGAATATACTACATGCTAAAACGATCGGAATGTGTCTTTTTTTCATCTTGTAGAGTACTAAATTTATACCTATCTGAGTGTGTTATTAATCTGATACAAATCTATTTTGGCGAAAATCAATAACGATTAACTGAATTTTAAGAGTTCCTTAACTAAACGTTAAATACGAATCCAAAAAAAAATTATTGATAACTTAAACTTTACATTATTTATAATAAAAAAAGCCTAGAATAATCTAGGCTAATAAACAAACGATGGGTATTAAAAGTTTTATTTAATCACTTCGTAATTTGAAGTTGCTGTATGCACTTTTCCGTATTTATCAGTCGCACGAATAGTTATATTATATTTCCCAGCTTTTTTAGATGGTAATCTATCCGACCAAATATGTGTAGATTTTACTGCATTAGAAGGTCTTTTACCATCAAATTTTACTGCATCTACATCATAATCCATAATAGTTTTCATGTAATTATAATCAATTCCTGGCGTGTAATTCATTAATTTCCATTCGCCTCCATTAATCTGATATTCAACTTTATCTCCGTTTTGTCCCATAAAGAAATTCACCATTAACATGGCTTTACTTTTAGAACCTTCTACAACTTTCTTCGTATTGTAAACATTCATTTGGAAATCACTTCTTTTATTGGCAACTTTATAATCAAAATCATACTGATTACCTTTGATATTTAAAATCGCGTAACCTTTTGGTGTACCATCTCGCATTGTTGAAACAGGCACACCTTTTTCATCTTTTTGACCTGAATACCAATCCCCTGAAGTTGTACCAACATTAAATTCGTGATGAGGTTTTTCTTGTTTCCAACCCTCATTTCTACCATAATATAATTGCTGCTGGATATGTGTATGTGCAGAAATTGAAACCGTATTTGGATAATCTTTTAACAAGTCGAATAAACGTTGACGATGTCCATCTTTAAAATTATCTTCATTTTCGTGAAACAATGGAATATGAAAAGCTAAAACAATTAATTTATCTTTTGCTACATGTTTCAAATCGTTTTCGATAAATTTTAACTGATCTTCTCTAAATCCACCCCAATAACTTTTACCATCACGTGGATCTGGATATAAAATATCGTCTAATACAATAAAATGTGCGTCGCCTACATTAAAAGAATAATTGGCTGGACCAAAATTTTGTTCAAAAGTATCGTCACTGTACTTATCTTCTTTCGCATCATAATCCATATCATGATTTCCCATTACGTTGTACCACGGAATTCCAATTTCTTTGACCGCTTTGATATATGGCTGATGTAAAACCAAATCATCACCAACTAAATCACCCAATGAAATTCCGAAAACCATATTTTTGATGCCTTTTAATTCATCAACGATTCCACGAGAAAAATAATCAACCTCATCTAAATTATAAGCTTGTGGATCTCCGAAAACTAACGCCGAAAATTCTTTTCTTTCAGGAGTTGGAATCAATCCAAAGTTGATTGATTTTGGTAATTTTCCAGTTGGCTTACTTCCTCCATATTTTAATTCAGGAGAACCATTCGGTTTATGTATGTAATAAGATTGTGGTAATTGATCTTTTAAAACAGATAATTGATAATTTGATGGTTTAATTACAAATAAAACAGTTTCATCCGTTACTGTAATTTCATATTCACCTTTTAAATTTGTTTTTGCAATATCAACTCCATTACTCACCAAAACATTTGGCAAACCTTTTTCTTTTTTATCTAAAATTCCGTTTTTATTAATGTCTTCGTAAACAATTCCTCTTGCTACTTCTTGTGCATTGACAAATAATCCTGCGAATAAAATTGATAATGTAAATAATCTCTTTTTCATGTGTTGTTTTTAACTGAAGCAAATTTGTAAATAAGTATTGGCACTTGTATTAACTTAGTATTAACTCTATTTTAAATAATTGTTGTTAATCATTTTCAGATTTTTTTGATAGAATTTGTCTAATACATTTGCATTAGAATTTAACAGAAAATGATAAAACAAATAATTGCCGGAGTTGTTATATTAATAACAAGTTATACAACTGTGAAAGGACAAACGACACAAATAATTGCACATAGAGGTTTTTGGAAAACTGAAAATAATGCTCAAAATTCAATAAAAGCTTTACAAGAAGCTGCTAAAGAAAACTTTTATGGAAGTGAATTAGATATTCATATCACGAAAGATGATGTTCTAATTGTGAACCACGATCATGATGTAAACGGAGTTGTTATTGAAACCTCGAATTATTCAGATGTAAAAAATTTCACATTAAAAAACGGTGAAATTCTTCCAACTTTAAAAGAATATTTGATTGAAGGAAAAAAATATCCTCATTTAAAATTAATCCTTGAAGTTAAATCTCATCAAGATTTAAACCGTGAAAATAAAGCTGTAAAGGAAATTATTCAATTAGTAAATGAACTGAAATTAGCTGAACAAGTTGAATATATTTCTTTCAGTAAAAATATTTGTGATCAAGTTAAAATGCAAAATCCGAAAGCTTTAGTTTCTTACTTAAATGGAGATTTATCGCCGAAAGAAGTCAAAGAAAAAAGTTGGGACGGAATTGATTATAATTATAAAATTTTTCAGAAAAATCCATCTTGGATAAAAGAAGCGAACGATCTTGGTTTAATTACAAATACATGGACTGTAAATAAAGAAGATGTGATGAAAGAAATGATTGACCAGAAAATACAATATATCTCAACAGACGAACCATTAACGCTAAAACAAAAATTATCGAATAAATAAAAACGTTTTTAAAACTCCTCAAGTCTTATAATCTTCCTCATCAAAATGGTGAGGATTTTTTTTATAAAAAAAATCCGACTCTTTCGAATCGGATTTAATATTATAATTTTGGTTCTTGCTGACTTAAACAGTGGAAAGATCCTAATCCCCAAATAATGTCTGTAGAATCAATTCCTACGACTTTACGATCTGGGAAACATTTTTGAATAATTTCTAATGCAATTTCGTCTTTTGCACAACGATATGTTGGTACTATAACTGATTTATTAGCAATGTAGAAATTCGCATAAGATGCTGGTAAACGCTCGCCTTCGCAGTAAACACCATCTGGCATTGGTAATTCGATAATATTTAACGGACGACCATCTTCTAATTTCATTTCTTGTAACTGACGAAGATTTACTTGTAATAACTCGTAGTTATCATCATTTTCATCTTCTTCTACAACGGTTAAAACCGTATCTTCATTCACGAAACGAATCGTATCATCAATGTGTCCATCTGTATCATCGCCCACGATTCCATCTTCCACCCAAAGAATTTGAGAAACACCGTAGTAATTTCTTAAGAATTCTTCAATTTGCTCTTGCGAATATTCTGGATTACGATTCTCGTTTAATAAACAAGATTTAGAAGTCATCAACGTATTTTTACCATTGAATTCTACTGAACCACCTTCCATAATAATTCCTGGATAGAAAACTGGAAGATTAAATGCTTCTCCAATTTTAGTTGGAATCACATCGTCATTTTCGAATGGCGGATATTTTCCTCCCCACGCATTAAATCCCCAATCTACAATTACTTTAGGATTTTCTGTATTTTCCTTATTTACTAAGAAAGCTGGTCCGTGATCGCGACACCATGCATCGTTCGTTTCAAAAAAGTAAAATTCAACTTGCGATAAATCTGCATCTGTTTTTTCGATATGTGATAAAGCAAAAGCTTTCATTTCTTCATCTTTCACATTGATGCGAACTTTCTCACCTTTTGATAATTCAGCAATAAATTGCGCGTATGCTGGATAAATTAAGTGAATACGATCTGGCCAAGATTCTTCTTTGTGTGGCCAAGATAACCACGTTGCTTCGTGCTCTTCCCATTCAGCCGGGAAACGATAACCTAAATCTTTAGGAAATTTTGATGTATCTATTGTGTTCAATTTAATTCTGATTTAAAAGTTTTAAGGTATGTTCTAAATGTCCTTGCATTTTCCAATTGTCATGTCCAGCAATTACTAACTTGATTTTTGGATATTGATTCATTAATTTTTGAATCGTCTTTGGCCAAGCATTTACATCAGCTTCTCCAATATATCCTAAATCTGTGGCATCTGTACTTTTCACTAAACAACCACCATTTAAAATTTGATATTTGGGTAACCAAACGACCGTATTGTCAGATGTGTGTCCTTTCCCAAAATATTCAATTATGAAACGTTCACCTCCAATTTTATAATTTTTACCTAATTCAATTACATTTGTTGCAATCGCTTTTCCATTAGCTTTTAAAATAGAGTTCGTCTCTTTTGTTGCATAAGTTGGAATTCCCATTTTATTGTAATATTCAAATCCACCTGCTCGATCTTCATGAGAATGAGAAGCAAATACAGCAATTACTGGTAACAGATGTTTTTTCTGTATTGAATCTAAAATCGGTTGATATTGGGTTTTATCCCAAGGTGTATCAAATAGAACAATTCCTTTTTTTGTTACTAAATACATTCCATTAGCTGCATATTGCTTCCCATTAAATGTATTAAAAGTAGAATGAACAAATACTTTTGAATGAATTTGTTCAATAATTAAAGGTGCACTTTGTGCGTATAAAAATGTACTGAATAGAAAAATTATTCCTATCCAATACATCTTAAAATATTTTATGTTGAAATTAATCTTCATCAATAAATCGCTTCGTAATCGGAGCGTAAGTTTCGATACGACGATCTCTTAAGAATGGCCAATGCTTGCGGAAGTAATCAGATTCGTTTAAATCTAATTCTACAACTTCAGTTTCCTCATTATCATGTGAAGCTAAGTATAATAATTTCCCTTGCGCATTTGTAGCGAATGAACCTCCCCAAAATTTCATTGCTCCATCTTGTTCAAAACCACAACGGTTAACAGAAATAACTGGAACTCCATTTGCAACTGCATGCGAACGTTGAATTATTTGCCATGCGTTGTATTGATCTTGGTTAGTTTCCTCGTCTTGTGTTGTATCCCAACCAATTGCAGTTGGATAGAATAAAATTTCTGCACCCATTAAAGCTGTAATACGAGATGCTTCTGGATACCATTGATCCCAACAAATTAAGACACCAATTTTACCAAATTTAGTATCAAATACTTTGTAACCTAAGTCACCTGGAGTGAAGTAGAATTTCTCGTAGAATGCTGGATCATCTGGGATATGCATTTTACGGTATTTCCCTAAATATTCACCATCAGCATCTAAAATTGCAGTTGTATTATGGTATAAACCTTGTGCACGTTTTTCAAATAAAGATGCGATAATTACAACGCCTAATTCTTTTGCAACGACTGACAAAGCATCAGTTGATGGACCAGGAATAGATTCTGCTAAATCGAAATTATCATAATCTTCAACATCGCAGAAATATAATGATGTAAATAATTCTTGTAAACATACGATTTGAGCACCTTTAGCAGCTGCTACTCTAATTTGCTCAATCGCTTTATTTAAATTTTCTTGTTTGTCTTTAGTACAAGTCATTTGTACCATTCCAACTTTAACTTTTGCCATTTCGAAAATTGATAAATAGTTGTATAAATGTAAACAACAAAAATAGTGATATTCTTTTATAAAAATTATAAGAAAATCTTAATTAAACATGGTTGGATTTGACTTGAATTTATTTTGGTTAAATTTTTATAAATAAACAATTCTACTCAAAAACCTGATTCGTATTGGTTTAAATTATCGACATCTGAAAATCATATTTTTCAAGGATATGTAATTTTAAACACGAGATATTAATCAATCTCTTAATATTTATCCTAAATAACCTGTAAACTTTCTAATTTTAAGATAATATTAAATTTTTATTATAACTTTTCTATTCCAAAAGGAATAATTTTGCTCTTGGTTTGAAAAAAGATAAAACGAAAATGAAAAATTTACTGTTAACTATCTCATTAATGAGTAGTTCATTTATGATGGCTCAAACTGACGCTTCTTTTGTTTCCAACAACAATTTATATCATTACATTTCTAACTTCCCTAATTCAAATTCAGTTGAAACGGAAACAGAAACTATCCCGTTAGCTGAAGTTGAGATTAAAGTTGCAAAGAAAATTACGTACGAAGATCATTTACACGAAGCTGAATCCTTTGATATTCCGTTGATTTTGAATAATGAACAAATGGATTCCTTAGTATTAGCAAATCATTTATTAGCTGTTCCTGAAGAAGGCGAAGGATATAAAATCCAGAAATTAACACACTCTAAAGCCTATTTAAACGAAACTTCTTATTTAATACTTAAAGAAATCTCTTCTATCTTTTATAAAGAAACAGGTGTCGAGTTAAGTATTTCTTCTTTAACAAGAACACTTGAAAATCAAAATAAATTAAGACGCGTAAATAGTAACGCAGCAAAAGGCGATAGTTCGCATAATTACGGAGCTTCTTTCGATATTTCTTATGCAAAATATGGCGATAAAATCGGTAGAAATTATGCCAACGAAAAACTATTACAAACAATTTTAGAAGAGTTCGCTGCTGATGGTAAAATTTATTTTATCAAAGAAAGGAGGCAACCCTGTTTTCACATTACAGTGAGAAACTTTAATCCTGTATTGAAAGATATTTCTAAAAAATAACTACAAATCCTACTCTTCAGTAGGATTTTTTCGTAGATAAGGTTATATTAGTTTATATTTCCTATTATTTTTGCAAAATGTATAGAAAATTTTCATTTTTACTATTAATATTAATCATTACAGGTTTCCAATTTTCAAATGCTCAAGGAAGAAAGATCATTCCTCCAAGTGAAGAGTATAAAAAACATTTAAATGCAGCTAAATCTCATAATCTTGATTTAGTCAAAGACAAAAAGCATTTAGATAAATTGGTAAATCGTGGAAAATTGGTTGCTGTAAAACAACGTGGTTATGGTTGGCGTGTTGCCGATTTAACGCATAGTCATGGTTATTTGATACCGAAAGGTCAACAAGTTTTACGTGATATTGCCCGCGAATTTGTTAAAGAAACAGGTCAAAATTTCTTTGTTGTTACTTCTCTTACTCGTACGTTAAAAGATCAAGATCGTTTGCGTGGTGTTAATGGTAACGCATCTTCTAATGATAGTGCGCACAATTATGGTGCTTCTTTCGATATTTCTTATGTTAGATTTAATCATAAATTAGGTAGAAATGATCAGTTAGATAAAGAATTAAATCGAATTTTAACTGGATTTCAAAATTCAGGACGTATCTATTTTGTGAAGGAACGTTTGAGTAAATGTTATCATATCGTAATTAGATAATGAAATCGTTGTACATTATCTTTTTATCAATCTTTATATTTTTTGGTTGTTTAGATGCAAATGTGAATGGAATTATCATAAATGATTCCTTATTAAGTCAGCAATCTTATAATAAAAATCAAACGCTTAAAAAGATAATAATTCGTTGCCTCAATCAAGAATCTTCAGCATTTAAAGATCTTCAATCATTTGAATGTGGTGGAGCTGCAGGTTGTTATAATTTAGGATATATATTAACACAAATCATCTTTAAAATTGGTGAAGATAATTATATCAAAACTACCTCTCAATTACCTCATCAAATCCAAGAGTACTTAAAAGCTTTTATACGAGTTGGATTAGAATACGGAGATAATAATTATGATGGTGTGATGGATAATTTGAGAATTAAATCTACATTTCCTAAAATAGATCAAATAAATCTTCAATAATTTCTTAACTTCAATTCAAATCACAATATATGAATATCGAAGAATTGAGAGATTTCTGTTTGTCGCTCCCAGCTGTTGAAGAAAAATTTCCATTTGATCAAAATACTTTGGTTTTTTATATCGCTGGAAAAATGTTTTGTTTATCAAATATCAACGAATTTGAATCTATCAATATTAAATGTAATCCTGAAATTGCGATTGAATTGAGAGAAAAATTTCAGGCTGTTTTACCCGGATATCACATGAATAAAAAACATTGGAATACTATAAAAGTGAATGAAGATGTAAAAGATGATTTAATCAAACAATGGATTAAAGATTCCTATAATTTAGTGATCCTTACTTTACCAAAATCAAAAAGACCCGATTTAATATAAAAAAAGCAGAACTTAAGTTCTGCTTTTCTATTTGTACCAACTACTATACATTAAATAATTATTGGCAATACGTTCAATTTCGCCTTCTTTTAAACTTTGTGGTACATCTTTAACTTTTACTGCTGGTACACCAGCCCACAATTCACCTTCTTTTACATGTGTCCCTTTTGTAACAACAGCTCCTGCAGCAATTAAAGAGTTAGATTCTATTACACAATCATCCATTACAATTGCTCCCATTCCGATCAATACATTATCATGAATGGTACAACCATGAACTATTGCATTATGACCGATTGAAACATTATTCCCAATTGTGGTAGGTGATTTTTGATACGTTGCATGGATCGTTGCATTATCCTGGATGTTTACTTTATTTCCCATTTTGATGTAATGAACATCTCCACGAATAACTGCCGAAAACCAAATAGAGCAATCATTGCCCATTTGCACGTCACCAACAACAACAGCGTTATCTGCTAAAAAGCAGTTTTCACCCATTATTGGTTGTTTACCATTTAATTCTTTTATTATAGCCATAAAAAATATTATTATACATCAACAAAAATATAGAACTAAATCTATAAATTTGTATCAATTATGAGAGTATATACAGAAAATACACCTAATGAAAATGTGTTAAAATTCGTTTGTGACGAAACATTAACGCAAGGTGGAGTTGAATTTACAAAAGATTCAGCTGCTACCGAATCACCACTTGCACAAGTTTTACTTACTATACCATTTATTAAACAAGTATTTATCACTGCAAATTTTGTAGCGATTGAAAAAATTGATGCAGTTAGTTGGGACGATGTAAAAGACGATTTATTA
The DNA here is from genome assembly GCF_017948305.1 of Faecalibacter bovis. NCBI lineage: Bacteria > Pseudomonadati > Bacteroidota > Flavobacteriia > Flavobacteriales > Weeksellaceae > Faecalibacter > Faecalibacter bovis. Next base: position 1,932,826 of record NZ_CP072842.1, on the reverse strand, counting down.
GAAATTGTTAATGAGCATTTAGAGGAAGGAATTGTTTTATATCAGCAAAAAAAACAACCTTATACGGTCTATGCTGAAATGACGCCAAATCCTTCCGTAATGAAATTTGTTGCTAATGCACCATTAGTTCCAGAAATTATTGAAATTAAGGATAAAGAAAAAGCGGCAGGTGTTCCTTTAGCTGTTGCCATCTTTAAAGAATATCCATTTATTAAAGAAGTTTTCCTAACTGAAAATTATGTTTCTTTAACAAAAGATGATTCTGAAGATTGGGATTTATGGACAATGGACGTACGTTCTTTCATCTTAAATTATTTACAAGCTGGTGGAATTGTTTTTGAAGAATTCTACGAATTTAAAACAGAAGCTCCTGAAGAAGTTGTTGTAAAACCAAGAGAAGAATTTACAGATATTGAAGAACAAATTAAATCTATTTTAGATGAATATGTTCAGCCAGCGGTACAAAACGATGGTGGAAATATTGAATTAATTGGTTTTGATGTTGAAACAAGAACTGCCAAAATGTTATTACAAGGTGCTTGTTCTGGTTGTCCATCTTCAACTGCTACTTTAAAAAACGGAATCGAAGGTTTATTAAAACAAATGATGCCTGATGTAGTGGATAATGTAGAAGCCGTTAATGGATAAATCTCAAATTTTGTAAAAAGTAAAACCTCAGATTAATCTGAGGTTTTTTTTTATCTTAATAATCCTGAATCAATCAAAAAGTAATATCCACTATTTAAAAAAACATAGAAAACTAACATTTTAATTGATAACCTAAATTTTCGGTTAATTAATAATTGTATCAGATCGATACAAGCTGCGAAAAACAAAAAAATCACAAATAGAAATAATCCTCCTTGAATAGAAAATACTATAAATAATAGTAAACTAATTACGAAAGCAATAACATATCTTATAAATAATTCCAAAGGCTATTCGTTATAAAAATCTATCGATTGACGGTAATTATAAATCATTAAACGACGTCTGGCTTCTATATCGTTAATGCGGAAAGATGTAACGTCATCAATCATAAAATACAAGTTTCCTTCGTCCTGACCATCAGCTCCGATACATCGCAAAGAAAAATCTTCGTCCGTTACATCGTTTACAAAACCAGAAAATTGAGTTTCGTTATTAATTGAAATTCTTACAATATAATCTTGTTCGCCTTTAATTTCATTCAGGGTATGAAAAATCCAGTTTTCTTCTTTTGGAATATTTAAAACTACCTCATTTTGTAAATCTAAATCAGCATTATTTTCAAAAACATATTGCAAACATTTACAATAATCGTCTTTATCAATACGACGAATTTTATAAATAGGTTCTATAATTAAACCATCTTTTTTCCCGAATTTAGAGATGTGTTGCATGACGAAAAACTCATCATTAACATCTACAATATACCCAGCCCTAAAATCGGAAGCTGCAGGATCTTGAAATATTGCAATTATAGATTGCTCAACTTTAGATTGCTGGAGCAATGTTGAGAATTTTGAATTCATATTCATATCATTACTTTTTTCGAACTACAGTTGCTTCAAAAATCTCAGGTTTCCATTCTGATTTTTCGTGACCAACAATTTTTATTTTCTTGTAAACTTCCTCAGGTCCTGCCACAATCATAGTCATTTGAGAAGGATCTTTTAAGTTTTTTTCATTTAAAGCATATGTAATAATTACATTTTTCTTTGTTGTTGGTTTCACCAAATCTCTTAAATAAGTTTCAGCGTCAGCCGGAGTTTTAAACGTTTCATCTTTCTTTATAGAAACTTCAAAAGTACCTTCATAATCAAAAACTGGTTCATATAATAAAAACACTTTTTGATCTAAATCAATCGCTTTTTTTGCTTTTAAATATTCTTTTTCTGACTTGAAAGTTTTTAATTCAATTTCATATTCAAAAGGAAATTGTTTCGCTATATTCTCTAATTTATCAGCATCAAAAGAATACGCAATCCCGTTATTGAAAACATTATATAAACGTGGATTCACCAACCATTGATCTACAATTTTACGATCTTTAATTGCATAAATCATAAAATGATTAGAATCTGTTACCTTATTTTCTAATTCATAACCATGTTCCAAATTTAACTTTATACCACTAATACTTTTCGCATCGTTGATGAAGAAATTATATTTTTCGTAAGATTTGTCCGTATTATAATCGGCAGCCATTCCAACTAAAATCGTTTTCTCATCAAAATTCACTTTATCAATTAAAGTTTGTTGAGCTTGAACAATGTTAATTGACGAAACAAATAATGAAGTGGCAAGTAAAAGTCTTCGTATCATTTTTTAATGTTTTAAGTTTAATATGAATTTCTAAAAGTAATATTTATTTATAAATTTTAATATAGAAATGTGATTTCCTAAATATAGAGAATATTGATTTTTATTAAAACGGTTTGAATTATGCTTTTTAATAAAATTTAGCATTGATTTTGATAATGAAAATAAAACCAAAACCGCCATTATGAACAACAATAAACAATACATTTCCAATAATGTATTACTACAACTTGGATTTTTGATCTTAATCTTAATTGTTTTTGGATTAATTCTTAAAAATGTATTTGCATTTATACCAGGTATTTTAGGTGCAATATGTCTTTATGTTTTACTATTTAATCCCCTAAATTGGCTTACACAAGAAAAAAAAATAAATAAAACCGTTAGTGTAATCCTACTTATCATAACCAGTGCAATCTGTATTATTTTACCCTTGTATATTTTGATACAAACCTTAACAAATAAGGTAATGATCATGTTGAATGATACAAATAAAATTGAAGCTCAGATTAGAAAATTGATTGATTTGTTAAACAAACAATTCAACATCGACATTTTTAGTGAGAATAATATTTCCAAACTCGCACAAGTAACAACGACCATTCTTCAAACATTATTAAATGCATCGTTAGATATGTTTATACAACTAGGTGTGGCATTTTTATTGGCTTACTTTATGTTGATTAAACACAAGAAATTAGAGCAATCATTTTATCAACATATACCACTAAAAACAAGAAATTTAAAGAATATGAATTCCGATTTACGCCAACTTGTTATTTCTAACGCGATTGGTGTTCCATTAACGGCTCTTATTCAGGCAATAATCGCATATATTGGATTTCTAATTTTTGGCGTTGAAGAAGCTTTCACTTGGTTTATTCTTACCATTTTTGCTTCCATGCTTCCCGTTGTTGGTGCAGCATTAATTTATATTCCTTTAGTAATTTTACTTTTTATACAAGGCGATAATACAAACGCAATTGGTTTATTACTTTATTGTTTTTTAATTGTAGGACTTTCAGATAATTTAATACGTTTTATGCTTCAGAAAAAAATGGCCGATGTGCATCCTTTGATTACAATTTTTGGTGTAATTATAGGAATTAATTTGTTTGGATTTATTGGGATTATTTTCGGACCAATTTTATTTTCTGTTTTCTTATGGCTTATTAAACTTTATAAATCAGAGTTTGTGGATCCAAATCCAGAAGATGAATAAAATGGTTTCCACATTACTGCTCAAAAGTGTTATTATTTACAGAGATAATCGCAAAATATCCTTTTGATGCGATACAAACTTTAAAATTAACTATATTTAGTCATCAGTTAAACTGGTGACTTTTTTAATTCAAACCTCTATGAAAAAACTCATCTTATTTCGCCACGGAAAAAGTCGTTGGGATGAAGGTCTTTCTGATCAATTTCGTTCATTAAATGAAAAAGGAATTGAGCGCACTAATTTGTCTGCAAATAAATTAGCTGAAATTTTAGATTTTGAGCCTCAACATGTTTTTTCAAGTACGGCTACAAGAGCTAAAGAAACTGCTGAGATCACCAAAAAAATTGTTTTTCCAAAAATCGAAATTCAATTTGATAGTGAATTATATACATTTTCACATTTTAATCTAAAAAATTGGATAAAATCAACTGACAATGCATTAGATCATTTAATCATTTTTGGACATAATCCAGCATTTACGGATATTGCATATGATTTAGGATCTGAGTTTATACTTAATATTCCAACTTCAGGCGTTGTTTGGATTGAATTTATGACTGATAATTGGAATGATATTATTAGAGGAACAACAAAACACGTGATCTTACCTAAAGAATTATAAATGAAAAAATACATCAATAGAGACATTAGTTGGCTAAAATTTAATGCGAGAGTATTACAAGAGGCCGCTGATGAAAATGTACCATTACTGGAAAGAATTCGATTTTTAGGAATTTACTCGAATAACTTAGACGAATTTTATTCTGTTCGTTATTCTGCTATTTTACGCTCTATTCAGTTAAAAGACGTGGAAAAAGTTTATAGTAACATTGTATCTGATCAAACTGACGAAGAATTAATTGAAGAAATTAATACAATTGTTACAGAACAGCGTGAGAAATATGATCAACTATATGAAGATTTATTTAAAAAATTAGAAGATCATAATATTTATGTGATTGATGATAAAACTTTACCATTAAAATACAAAGACTTCATTACTGAATATTTCAATGACGAATTTATTCATAACGTTGGTGTTTTCGTTTTAAATGATAAAATAAAAATCCCTCAATTACGTGACGGTTCATTCTATTTAGCTGTAAAAATGACGATAAAAGACGAAGCTAAATATGCTTTAATTATCGTACCAACTAATTTATTTGATCGTTTTATTCTGTTACCAAAATGGGGTGAAAAATTTTATATCATGTACATCGAAGATATAATTCGCTACCATTTAAATGATATTTTTAGAACGTTTCATTATGATTCTATCGAAGCACATTCGATTAAAATTACGCGTGATTCTGAGTTAAACTTTGATAATGATTTAGAACATTCATTGTACGAAAAAGTAATTCATAGTTTAGAAGAGCGTAAAAAAGGTGATCCTGTACGCTTAGTCTATGACCGAGAAATTGCTGATGACACGCTTCAATATTTTTTAGAAAAGTTAGGATTAGATGATTATGACAGTATCATTCCAGGTGGAAAATATCACAATAAACGAGATTTAATTGGGTTTCCTTCTTTCGGAATTCAAGGTTTAACGTACAATAAAATCAAACCTATTGTACAAAAAAGACCAACCAAGTTTAAAAGTTATTTCCAAGCATTTACAGAAAATGACGAAATGATTTTTGCTCCATATCACGATTATTCTTTATTACTGAAATTTTTGCGTGAAGCTGCAATTGATCCAAAAGTCAAAAAAATAAAATTAACTGTTTATCGTGTTGCTAAAGATTCGCAAGTGATGCATACGCTTATAAATGCGGCGATGAATGGTAAAGAAGTAACAGCTATTTTAGAATTACGTGCTCGTTTCGATGAGTCGAACAATGCCATGTGGTCTAAAAAATTACAAGAAGCTGGCGTAAACGTAATTTTCGGTGTTCCTGGATTAAAAGTTCACTCAAAAATTGCATACATCGAGCGTTTACCTGAAGAAGGAATTGCTGAAAAATTTGCCATTATTAGTACTGGAAATTTCCACGCAAAAACAGCTAAAATGTATACAGATTATACTTATATCACTTCAAATCCTGGAATTACGAAGGAAATTGATCAAGTGTTTAACTTTTTTGACAAAAACTATTTAATTCAAACGTATCATCATTTAATCGTTTCTCCACACGGAACGAGAAACAAAATTATTAAGGCGATTAAACGAGAAATTAAAAATCAAAAAAGTGGTTTAGAGGCTGAAATCAACATGAAATTGAATAGTTTAGCAGATAAAGAAATAATTGATTTATTATATAAAGCTTCGCAAAAAGGTGTGAAAATAAGATTGGTTGTTCGTGGAATCAATTGTTTAATTCCAGGAAAGATTGGTCTTTCAGAAAACATTGAATGTGTAAGTGTAATTGATAAGTTCTTGGAACATCCACGAGTTTATTGGTTTAAAAATGCTGGTGAAGATAAAGTGTACATTTCATCTGCCGATATGATGACGAGAAATCTTGATTATCGTGTAGAAGTTGCTTGTCCGATCTATGATCAAAATATTAAAAAAATAATCATCGATACATTTAATTTGAGTTTTAATGATAATGTTAAAGCCAGAATTATTGATGAAAACAGTTCATTAACATACCGCCAAGATGAAGAACGTTTTAACCGTTCACAATTCTCTACGTATGAATATTTACAACAATTAAATGAGGATATAAATGAAAATTAGGAAACTTGGAGCGATCGACATCGGATCGAATGCAATGCGATTACTAATCAATTTTGTTTACGAAGAAGAAGGTAAAGCTCCAGTATTTAATAAAACAAGTATCGTTCGCATGCCTATTCGTTTAGGGCATGATGTTTTTACAGATGGTAAAATTTCTGATACGAATATAGAACGTATTTGTGACGCCATGCATTCCTATGCATTGATGATGAAAGTGTATGGAGTCGAAGAATATCGTGCGTATGCTACTTCTGCTATGCGCGAATCTATAAACGGTGAAGATGTTGCCAAAAAAGTAAAAGAACATTGTGGTGTAAATATTCAAATTATAAATGGAAAAACTGAAGCCGAATTACTTTTTTCAACTGAATTAAGTTCATTCGTAAAAGACAATAAAACTTATTTATACGTTGATGTTGGTGGTGGTAGTACAGAATTAACTTTATTAAAAGACAATAAAATATCAGCTTCAAAATCGTTTGAAGTTGGTACGGTTCGTTTGTTAGACAATAGAGTTGATCCGAAGACTTTTCCAGAAATGGAAGCTTGGTTAAAGGAAAATGTAAACAACGAAGAAATCGAACTTATAGGTTCGGGTGGAAATATTAACCACGTTTACAAATATTCTGGTGTAAAAATTGGGGTTCCGTTAGGAGCAGCTTACGTTAAGAAGCATTATAAGATTTTACAAACAATGACTGCTGATGAACGTATGCAAAACTTCAATATGAAGCCTGACCGCGCAGATGTTGTTGTATATGCCTTAGAAATTTATACAAATGTGTTAAAATGGTCAAAAGCAACGAAAATTCACGTACCGAAAATTGGACTTTCAGACGGAATTATTCGTTCTTTATATCAAGACATTTCAAAAAAGAAATAATACTAATCGGTAACCAAATGGTTGCCGATTGTTTTTGATTTTAATTCAGTTTCTCTCCACTCCTTTTCAGGATTACTATCTGGCATAATTCCTCCACCAACATACAATTTTACTACATCAGAAAAAATCTGTGCACATCTTAGATTGACGAAGTACAATGATTTATGAGGCGTTTTGAAACCAAAATAACCTGCATAAAATTTTCGATCATATCCTTCATTTGCTAATATAAAATCCTTAGCTTCTTGTTTTGGCATTCCACAAACAGCTGGTGTTGGATGCAAACGATTTAAAATTTCATTAACCTTCTCATAATCACAAACCTCAGCAGAAATGTAAGATTTTAAATGATTAAAAAATCCTGCATCAACTGTATGTGGCCCATCAACTGAAACTGATTTTGCATCATGTAAATTAGAAACGATATAATCTGTCACAACTTGCTGTTCATGAATTTCTTTTGCTGTCCATTCTTCTTCTTTAGGAAGTGTACCCGCTAAAGAAACCGTTTTTACCAAAAGGTTTTCTTCTTCTAACAACAATTCAGGCGAAGCGCCAATCCATAATCCATTTTCTTTTGTAAACCAGATATAAACAAATGCTTTTGGATAATTTTGGTGTAGATTTTTGAACGTTTTAATCAAATTTACACCTTCATTTTTTATCTCTTTTATCCTTGAAATTACAATTTTATCAATTGTAGATGCTTTTAATTCATCAACCGTTTTTGAAATTAAACTCAAGTAATTTTCGTAAGAAATTGCTTCGTTAGTTGTTGAAGGTTCTAACGGAAAAAAATCAGTTTCGATTAACTGATCTATTGCAATTTTTTCTACCAATGCAGAAGAAAAAACTAAATGTTGAGCATCATCAAAACGATGAAAAACAAATTGATTTTGGCTTGATTTATCATCATCTAACCATAATTCAACTTCAGTAGAATTTGGCTGTCTAAAAATTAAAAACGAGTGTTTATTGGCAATAACTTCTTGGAATTTTTCCTGAAAATTATTTTGTACTTGGTTTTTTAATGATTGCATTTGTAATGTGAGAATAACAAATTAATTTACCTTCTTCATCTGTAATTTCAATTTTAATCAAATGAGAAGTTCTACCCTTTTTTACAACAGTGGCGTGACCAAACACTGTTCCATCTCGCTTCGAACGAAGATGATTTGCATCAATTTGTTGTCCAACTGCAACTGCGTTAGGATCATTTAAAATATAGTTAGACAAAGAACTTCCTAAAGTTTCTGCCAAAACAACAGAAGCGCCACCGTGTAACAAACCAAAAGGTTGATGAACATTAGCGTTTACCGGCATACTTGCTTTTAAATAATCTTCGCCAGCTTCGTAAAATTTTATATTTAAATGAGATACTAATGTATTCTCTGACATTTTATTTAAACTTTCAACAGCTTTTTCAAAAGACATATTAATAGATTTTTTTGTTATATAATTCTGGATATTTAGCATTGATATTTTGGTAAAATTTTTCAATTTCATCTAAAATATCATTTAATGGTCTGTCATTTACTTCAACAATTTTAGATATTCCCGCACGCTTATTTTTATAATCACAATAAGCCAAAACAATAGGAACTTGAGCAGATTTTGCAATATGATAAAAACCTGTTTTCCATTTTTCAGCATAAGAACGTGTTCCTTCAGGCGTGTTTATCAAATACAATTGATCTGTATTTTTTAAAATTCCTGTTGCAAATTCTACCATGTTATGTCTTTGTGTACGATCTATCCCAATACCTCCTAATTGTTTGATAAAATATCCGTACCAAGGTTTTGTCCATGCATCTTTGATAAACATTTTCATCGGAATTCCCATCTGCCAAAATGCAGCAATTGTGAAATAAAAATCCCAATTGGACGTATGCGGAGCGCAAACTAAAACGCATTTATCCACTTTAGATAAATCTAAATGATTATCTAGCTTCCATCCTATTGTACTTAACATTAATTTACCGATAAACTTTTTCATTCGATACACATTTTAAGAGGTTTGTAAATGTAATTATACATTCATATAAAAATAGAATTATTTTACAATTTAAATCAAAAAAAGGATAGCTATAAAGCTATCCTTTTCAATATTAAAAGTTATATTTTTAATTTCTTAAATAAAGAAAGTAACAATTGTTTTAATTATTTCTGTAGTTAATGTTAATAGAATCTGTATCATCTTTATAGTTTATTTGGTTGTTTCTATTTTTTGATTTAGAATTTGAATCTACGTTTATACCTACAGATCCATCTTTCCCTTTTACTCTAATTCCGTTTTGGTCGATTATTACCTTTGCAGAATCAGTACCATCATTAATTTTAATATTTACGCTACCATCGTTATTGTAAGTATCATAATTTTCATGGTCATGAGAATCCTCATTTTCACAATTCAAACATACAATATTTCTACCATTATTTAGGTATAATTTATTGTGTATATCATAATAATATTCTTCTGAATCGTAATTTCCACCTGAATATACATGAACTGATTCAGCTTTTCGTACATGAACATATTTATTCGCTGGGACAAATAATGTGATGTCTACTGTTTGATTTCTGAATTTTCCATTTTTAGGAATTTTAATGAACTCGTCTAAGTTTAATTCATTACCATTAATTTCGTAATTATAAACTATTGATTCTAAATTCCTCTTAGCCTCTACATTACTTCCTCCTTTAGATGAATATTTGACTTCAATTCTGAAAGAATTATCAAAACTTTCTTTAATATCAAACTCATCACGAATAGGAATTATTAAATTTCCTTCTTCATCAATCAATTGATCAATATCATTAAATGTTTTGTATTTATAGTTTTTGGCACTATGTTCTTTAAAATTTACGACCAACGTATCCGATGCGATATTCATCGTTTGTTCTTTTGTTGTTTCTACCGAATTTCTAAATTTACTTGCCGTAGATAAAGAAATACCAATAATCGCGAATAGCGCTACAAACCATACAGCAATAGAACCGAAAATTAGAGATTTACTCGCCTTAAAATTTGTAAAACAACGAACGCCTAAAACTGTGAATAAAATTCCTGGAATTACTAATAATAAACCACCTAATATTTTAGATGTAATACTCATCCATTCTTCCTCGACTAAATAACCGAATAATTCTGTTGGCATTTCAGTCCAAGTTGTGAAAAACAATGCGAAACCTCCGATGATTAATCCAATTCCAATACATAGTATCAAGAATCCAATAAACCAAAGTAACATTTTACCAAAAACTCCGAAAGCTCCTCCTAATTTATTACTAATTTCTCGTCCACCAGAAACTACGGCTTCACCCGCCTGTTCGACGTTTTTTTTTATCGTATCAATATTCGCTGGTTTTCCGTACATCTGCAACTTTTCAGAAGTTGATTGTGCCTTCGGAACAAATATTAATAAAATGAAATAGCAAAAAACTACTAATAAAAATGAAACTCCTGCTGTGAAAATTCCTAAAATCCCTAAAACTAACCAAGTTGCTCTCACTGCCCAAGGATCTAAACCTAAATAGTGGGCTAAACCAGCTGAAAGACCTGTAATTATTTTATCGTCTGGATCACGAAATAATCTTCTTTGGTTTTGTGGACCATAAGTTGAATTGTTATAAGCAGAATTTGACGTTGTATTTTCACTTTCGAATTCATCTTCTTCAACTTTATATTGATTTGGATGTCCCATGGTAGCGATTACGAAATCAACATCGTCGTTACTAATAACTTCTTTGTATTTATTACGTTCGCGAAATAACTCTGAAATACGGATTTCAACATCTTCAATAATGTCTTCAATCCCTTCTGTACCACGTAACGAATTCCTAACATCCTGTAAATAGGTATTTAATTTTGAGTAAGCATTTTCATCGATTATGAATGAAAATCCTCCAAGACTTATTGATACTGTTTTATCCATTTTTATGTGTTTCTTTAGTTACTTTACCAACTGCTTCAATCAATTGATTCCATGTATCTGCTAATTCGCTGAGGAAAGTTTCACCTTCGTCAGTTAGTGCATAGTATTTTCTAGGTGGCCCTGCTGTAGATTCTTCCCAACGATATTGCAAAAGGTTATCATTTTTTAATCTTGTTAATAAAGGATATAAAGTTCCTTCAACAACAATCATTTCCGCTTTTTTTAGTTCGTCAATGATATCTGATGCATAAGCATCACCTTTTTTAATAATGCTAAGAATACAATATTCCAGAACACCTTTGCGCATCTGAACTTTTGTTTTCTCTATATTCATTATCTGTGTTTTAAATTGTTATACAAATATATGTGAAAATTATAGTATTATGCAAAACAAAGTACTGAATTATTTTTAATACTTTTGTTTAAAAAGCACTTGAAATTAACATGAAAGCGACTAATCATCAATGATGTAAACGAAATGTTAAATTTTTATTTTTTTTATAAAATAATTCAATCATCCTATCAAACCTTGTTAAAATCGAATTGATAAAGCTTACATTTGCACCAAATTATTTAACAATACATGAAAAAATTAGTTACAAGTGCATTCGCATTAACATGTTTATTGCTATCTACTGAAGCAGCTGCATGGGGAATGACAGGACACAGAGTTGTTGCAGAAATTGCTGATAATAACTTGACTAATAAAGCTCGTAAAGAGGTAACTAAAATTATTGGTCCTCAAAAATTAGCATATTGGGCAAACTGGCCAGATTTTATTAAATCAGACAAAAGCTGGAAACACGCAGACGCTTGCCATTATGTAAATATACCTGGAGACATGAGCCGTGAGCAATACAATGTTGCTATTGAAAGTACAGCTGATGAAAACATGTACAAGAAAGGTTTATTTTTAATTAATGAATTAAAAAATAATAAAGAATTAACTCTTGAAAAGAAACAAGAGTATTTATATTTCTTAATCCACATTATGGGTGATGCACATCAACCAATGCATGTAGGACGTGAGGAAGATTTAGGAGGTAACAAAATTAAAGTTAGTTGGTTCCGTGATACAACTAATATCCACACTGTTTGGGATTCTAAATTGGTAGATTACGAAAACTATTCTTATACAGAATATGCTGAGGTTTTAGATATTGTAACTAAAAATGATCGTAAAAAAATGCAAGAAGGTACTTTTGCAGATTGGATTTATGATTCTTACCAAAAAGCAAATGTAATTTATAAGACCGTGAAAATGGACGATAAATTAGGTTACAATTACCACTATGATAACAAATATAACATGGAACAACAGTTATTAAAAGGAGGTTTACGTTTAGCACAAACGCTAAATACTATCTTTAAATAATAGTTTCATTTATTTATAAAATATAACCGATTCTTTTGAGAGTCGGTTTTTTTATTTAATTATAGCTTATAAAAAAAGGATACACTTTAATGTACCCTAATACTAATAGTAACTAAATATAAAACTACTAATTATTCAATTATGTAGACTTTAATATCTTAAAGTAGACTTATAAATTTGTTTACTTCAATTGAAATTTTCAAACTGAAATAAATTTATTTTAATATCTAATATAATTTTAACTTCTTGAAAATAGAAATAGATAAACAATCACTCCTACCATTTAAATCCTTATATAAAAATGAATTAATTAGTGTTTAAAAAATTGTCATTTCTATATCTATTGAAAATCAACTAAATATGGTTAGCTAAACTTTATGATGATTGCTAAACCTTTCATTTTTATTGAGATCTAGAACACTTTGGAGAGTATTCGTGTAAATCCCAACTTGATAAAAAAAATTAAAGATGAGATTAAGAACTGAATTGTGCTTTTTATAGTTTAATCATAGGTTTAGTTTATTGCTTTACAAATCTATTTCCTAATTTATCATCTTTATGTTGCAAAATTATTGATAAAGAACCACAGTTAAATTTTGCATAATTTCTTGTACTTGACTAACCAAATGTTGAAATTCAATAAAATTTAAATTCATAATTTTCTGCTAGGTAAAATACCTTTAAATCTAATTTTTTCCCGATAAAAACATTTATACTATGCATTAATAACGATATAAAATCTGATTTATAAGGTACTTTCCTTACAGAAAGACAAGGATAATTGTTGGAGTGATTGTTAAATTCCTTAATTTATTTTGATTAATAGAATTAGTTTAAATTCAACTTCAATAAGTAATGCTTTTATACAATTAGGTATAGGTTGGTTATTGTACTATTGATACTTATCTAAAACTTCAATGAAAAAACTAAAATCTAATTACTAATTCTCCTCAATCATAATTAATTACCTACATCTTTACAGCAAATATATATTGAATTAAAAAGGATTGAAATAGTACTTATTCCCTACTTAAAATTAGGTATTCAATACCGCTTATTCAAAATACAATTTGCAATGAAAAACAACAATGCGTATTGTAGCTTTGTACAATACGCATTACTAAGACAATTAACTAAAATTGATTATAACATTTTTACTGTCTTTTTAAATTGTAATTGAAGATTATTAAAATCAAGAATATCTTTCTTTTTAATTATTATAACCTCACTTGGTTGAATGATATAAGAAATTGGTTTAATTTCTGTAACAGTATAATTGATATTCATAATATTTCCATTCATTCTAATACTATCTACGGATATTGTCGAACCTATATTAGTTTGTTCCAAAATAATTGGAATTACAATATCTGTATTAAAATCAATTAAAGTAGGAACACTTTCAGAAGACATCGTTCTGGCTACACCAAAAACACTATTAAAAACAGTTTCAGAATCTATGTATGATTTATCAATTAGATTAGAATTGAAATTATTTTTCACAAAATAATTGGATGCAATTTCAAAATTTAACTCTTTTGATGTAGAAGAAATTTTATCCTCATTTGTAAAAATATCAGTCGATTGTTTGTTGTTATTGGAACAACCTAAACAAATCGAAATAAACGATAATAAAAGAAATTTCTTCATTAAAATATTTTATGATTAAGTAACAAAGTACTTGCCAAAAAATATTAAAATTATTTAAAACGGAAATTTGAAAGTAGTTCATAAAAGTCAATAATAGTTATTAAAATAACTTCAATTACTATTATCGTTCTAAATGATAAAAAGTTAGATTGTTTTCATTCCAAGTCATATTTTATCAATAGAGCTTAAGAATTTATAATTTTTATCAAAAATCTTTTTAAATCCATTACTATTCATTTATTTTAGCTAAAAATAATACACATGAAGTTAATTAATTCACTTACTTATGCAGCCATATTCGGATCTGCTATAACGTTACAAGCACAAGTTGCGCCACAACAAAAACTAGATCCTACGATTGAGAAATTTGTTTCTGAAATCAAAAACAATAATCAATTAGAGAAAATTTCGCACGAATTATTAGACGGAATTGGACCTCGTTTAGTTGGTTCACCACAAATGGATCAAGCTGCAGATTGGGCTATGAAAACTTTTAACAGTTGGGGAATTACATCTCGTCGTGAAGACTACGGTACTTGGAAAGCATGGGAACGCGGATTAACACATGTTGATATGACTTTTCCAAGAGCAAAAAATATTGAAGCTACTCAATTAGCATGGTCACCAGCAACTAAAAAACCAATTAACGCAGAAGTTATTGCCATGCCAGTTTTTACTTCAGAAGCTGAATTTAGAGCTTGGTTACCTAAAGTTAAAGGTAAAATTGTTTTAATGTCACAAAATCAACGTTACGGTCGTTCAGATTACCAATATAAAGAATTTGGAACTGAAGAATTATACGATAAAGTAACTGCACAACGTAAAGCTGATAATGAAGCTTGGGCAAATTCAATTAAATTAACAGGATACAATAACAATACATTACCAGTTGTTTTAGAGCAAAACGGTGCTGCTGCTGTTGCAATTTCTTATTGGACAGGAATTATGGGTGCTAACCGTATTTTTGGTGCTAAAACTAAGAATATTCCGATGATTGACATCTCTAATGAAGATTACGGAATGTTATACCGTTTAGCTGAAAATGGAAAGGCTCCTAAAATTACTTTAAATGCACAATCAAAACACAACGGAGTTACAAAAGCGTACAATGTTGTAGGTGAAATTAAAGGTACTGAAAAACCAAACGAATACATCATTTTATCTGCTCACTTCGATTCTTGGGACGGTGCACAAGGTGCAACTGATAACGGAACTGGAACTGTTGCAATGATGGAGGCGATTCGTACAATCAAAAAATTATATCCAAATAATAAACGTACAATTTTAATCTGTTTATGGGGTTCTGAGGAACAAGGTTTAAACGGTTCTCGTGCATTTGTTGAAGATCATCCAGAAATTGTAAAAAACACTCAAGCAGTTTTCAATTTAGATAACGGAACTGGTCGTGTAGTTAATATTAACGGATCTGGATTTAAAGAATCTTACGAATACATGACACGTTGGTTAGCTGGAGTTCCAAACGATATTACAAAACACATCAAAACGGATTATCCAGGATTACCAAGTGGTGGTGGATCTGACCACTCTTCTTTCGTAGCTGCAGGTATACCAGGATTTATGTTAAGCTCTTTAAACTGGGGTTACGGTACATATACTTGGCACACAAACAAAGATACTTATGATAAGATTGTATTTGAAGAAATTCAAAGTAATGCAATTTTAGCAGCTTCTTTAGTTTATATGGCTGATCAAGAAGAAAAATTAGTTAATCGTGATCGTCGTGTATTACCAAACGGTCGTGACGGTAAACAAATGACTTGGCCAGAGGTTAAAGGACCAGCTCGTACTTCTGATGCATACTTCAAATAATAAATATTAAACATAAAAATCCGATTCAATAGAATCGGATTTTTTTATTGTTTAAAGAATTGATAACCTATAAACGAAATCAAAGCTATTTGTATAAAAACAATCAAGTAAATGATAGATTTAAAATCAGATTTCTGCGTTTTATGTCTAAATTGTGTCATTCCAATTATAGCTCCCAAACTTCCTCCAATAAATGCTAGAAAAAATAATGTCTTTTCTGGAATTCTCCACGATTTATTTTTGGCTTTTACTTTATCAATTCCGAAAATCAAATAGGTAATTAAATTGATACCGATTAAAATATAAATTAAATACTCCATAGCTTTTTAAGAAAAAATCCTAATTCATTACAAATTAGGATTAATTATATTAAGATTAAAATCTCCAGACTAATAAACGAGTTATTTTATTTCCTTGCTCCATATTAATCACACGAACTTCTCTAGCTTTTACACGTTCTAACATGCTTTTAAGAGGATGTAAATTTTCTTTACGAGAAACTAAAGTTGTAAACCATCTAAATTGATGTTTATACTTTTCACTTTCCTTAATCATATTCGAAATAAAAACACGCTCCCCTCCTCTACACCATAACTCAGAGTTATTACCACCAAAGTTCTGAATTGGTTTTTGATCGGATTTGTTCCCTAAATTTTTCAATTTACGCATCGTTTGCTCCATCACCTCTTTATTTGACTTGAAAAACGGAGGATTACAAATCGAAATTTCAAATTTTTCTCCTTGTTTTACAATATTTGTAAAGATATTCGTTGGATTATATTGCATTCTAATCTCAACTTTATTACGTAAACGAGCATTTTTACGAACAATTTCTGATGCATTTTTATATGACTGATAATCTAATTCAGCTCCAACAAAATTCCAATCATATTCGTAATTTCCAACAATCGGGTAAATACAATTCGCTCCAACACCAACATCTAAAACTTTAACGTCTTTTCCTCGTGGAATAATTCCTCCATTACTTTCGCCAAGTAAATCAGCAATGTAGTGGATGTAATCTGCACGACCAGGAATTGGAGGACATAGATTATCAGCTGGTAATTCCCAATAATCAATATCGTAATACGTTTTTAGTAACGCTTTATTTAACGCTTTAACACCATCTCTATTAGAAAAATTAATAGTTGGTTCACCAGATTTATTTGGAATTATATATTGTTTTAAAGGAGGATAAATAGCTACTAATTTATCGAAATTATAAGACGCTAAATGTCTATTTCTCGAATGTAATTTTTTTAACTTTCCCTTATTTTCAGGAGTATTCATTTCTAAAAATTTGTACAAAAATACAACAACCTGAAGTTTTTATCAGCAAGCTCTAATTCTTAATTAAATATTTAACTTAATTTTATGCTCACAATAATGAAATTACTATAATTCCTTTATTGATTAAAAACGTATTTTAAACTTGATAACAAAACAAAAATAATTTTGTTTTAATACTCTATAAACGAATTCTGATGAAAAAATATCTTCCAATATTATTTATACTATTTACCTGTATAGCAAATGCCCAATTTATTAAAGAAGAAAATAAGGCAAATGTTATTGCATACTGGGAAAAAGGTGAAGAATATAATTACAAACAACTTGAAAAAGAATATAAAATTAATAAAAACGATACGGTTATTACCAAAGACAAAAAGTTTGATGTAAAGATTAAAATCGTTGATCAAGATTCTACTTCTTATACAATTCATTGGGAAAACACGCCTGATTTATCGGATTATCCACCTCAACTTGCTCAATTAGTTGCGAATCATAAAGTTGGAAATTTTGTTTTTAAATATAAAACAGACGAGTTTGGTTCTTTCGTAGAATTATTAAATATCGATGAAATTGTAGATTTTAATAAACGTGCGATGGATATGATGTTAGAATCCATTACCGATAAAAAAGTTAGAAAAGAAGTTGAGGATGCTTCTAAATTATTAATGCAAAACGAAGAAGTAATTACACAATTTGCAGTTAATAAAATTAATACTTTTCACTTTTTTTATGGTCATTCATTAGAATTAGGAAAACCACACGAATATGAGTTTGAAAATATAAATCCTATTACAAAAAATAGAATTCTTTACAAACAATTAGTCGAATTAGAAAGTGTAGATGAAGAAGATAAAACATACTCACTTTACACCGAAACAATTCCTGATGAAAATAATCTTATTGGCGAGATTAAATCAACTTTAGAAACTATCATTTCGAAAGAAGTGAAAGAAATGGATCAGATTAAAAACTTTGATTATATCAGTAAAATTTTTCAAGTGACTCACGATTCTGGTGTGATTTTCTATCAAATGAAACGTGATTTTATCGAAGCGGATAACCAAGAAATAATTAAAGAAATTGAGTTTATCTTAAAATAAGCTTGATTATATTTTTCGTAAATTTGTAGATATTATTGAATTATGGAACAAAAAAACAATCCATTGCACGGCAAAAGATTAGATGATATTATTGAAGCTTTGGTATTGTACTACGGTGGTTGGGAAGGACTTGGAAAAGAAGTTAAAATTAAATGTTTTAACGAAAACCCAAGCTTAATATCATCATTAAAATTCTTACGCAAAACAGATTGGGCGCGTAAAGAAGTGGAAGAATTATACATCAAAAAAATTGCTAAATAATGCCTGAAATTGAGTTAGAAAGAGAAGTTTTTATCGCTACTGAGCTTTTAACACAAATTGAAGAAGAATCGCAAGTTATTGTACATTGTCACATGGATTGTACAGAATTTGCTGATGCGGCTCGTATATGGCCAAGCACCTATATTATTGATAATGCAACTGGAATTCGTTATCAATTGGTACATTCGGAAGGGATTACAATGGCTCCGAATTGGACGTATATTCCTGAAGGTTCTTCCTTGCATTTTACCTTATTTTTTAAGGGATTACCAAAAAGTTGTAAATCTTTTGATTTAGTTGAAATTATTTCACAACCTGGTGGATTTGAATGTAGAAATATACCAAGAAACAACAACGATGTTTACCACGTAATATTCGGATAAAATAAAAAACCTTCAACAAAATTGTTGAAGGTTTTTTATTTTATCATTGTTATTTTACTTCCTTTTTCTTCGTCTTTAACAATATTCAACGAAACAGGAATTCGTTCTTTCAGCTCTTCTACATGCGAAATTATACCAACTATTCTATTCTCTTTATGTAAATGATTTAACGTTTCAAAAACAATATTTACTGCTTCAGCATCTTGCGTTCCGAAACCTTCATCAATAAAAAAGAAATTTCGTTCTGCCTTCGAATTCGATTGTACACTTTCAGCTAATGCTAACGCCAAACTTAGCGAAACCTGAAACGCCTGACCTCCAGATAAAGTTTTAACGCTACGAGCGCGGCCTTCGTTTAAATAATCAACAATTTCGAAATCGTTGTTTTCATTGATCTGTAAACTCAACTGATTTCTGGTCATTCGATGGAATCGAATATTTGCATTATCACATAATTGTTTTAGATAAATAGACGAAACATATTGCACAAACCCAGCTGCATTAAACATATTTTTCAATATTGCTAAATTCGCAGCACGTTTTTGTAATTTATCCATTTCCTTCAACAAATCTTTTTTTGCCTCAAAAGATTCTTTCAGAATTTCAATTCCTGTTTTTAATTTGGTAACAGCTTCCGTCGCTTCTTTTAAATTTGATGTGATTACATTTAATTTTTCTTCCTCAATTTGATAGGCTTCATCATCAAAAGAAATAGATTTCAGTTTTTCTTCTAACTCTTCAATCGAATTTTTTAAAGTTTCATATTTCACTCTAAAATCTTCCAATTCTTGTCGAATTTGTGAAATATTTAAATTTAATTGTAAAGTTTGATGAACGATTTCTAAAGAATCGAATTGATTTTGAATCAACGCTTTTTCTATTCCAGATGTATGTGCAACTAACTCTTGATTCAGTTCTATTATTTGTTTTTCTAAAGAATCAATCGAAGTTTTTTGCGATGCTAATTTGGGTTTTAATTCATTTAAATTTTGATTAAAACGTGTATAATCTAACTCCGTTTTTTGAATAAATAACTTTAAATTTCGCCATTTATTTTGAACATTTTCTATCGTTTCTGAATTAAAATCTTCAAAATTCAATATTTTTAAATTTTGTTTATTCTGCTGAATTTGAGATTCTTTTTGAGCTTCTTCTAATTTAAATTGCTCCAAAGCTTTCGTAAATTTCTCTAAATTCACACGCTCCTTTTCAAACAATTCACGTTGTTCAGTCAGTAAGTTATTTTTCTCAGTAATCAATTTTTCAATTTCTAAAGAAGCATTTTTTCTTTCTTCAAAATTGGCAAAATCTTTAGAATCAAAATCTTTCCAAACAAACCCTTCTTGATGAGTATTGAATTGATTTACTAATTCTGTAAAATTATTTTTATCTAAACTCAACTGCTCTTCAATCAATTGTTTTTTATTGAAAATTGAATGCACATTTTGTTGTTGAATTCTAAGTTTTTCTTGTTCAGAAATAACATGAGCAATTAACTTCGAAATTTCATGTAATTC
Organism: Faecalibacter bovis; assembly: GCF_017948305.1. Classification (NCBI taxonomy): domain Bacteria; kingdom Pseudomonadati; phylum Bacteroidota; class Flavobacteriia; order Flavobacteriales; family Weeksellaceae; genus Faecalibacter; species Faecalibacter bovis. The sequence continues at coordinate 1,912,384 of NZ_CP072842.1, read as the reverse complement.
CGTTGTTACATCATCAATTTCAACGACGTTCGGATGATTTTCTGAACCACATAACGGACATGGTTTTCCATCATGTAAACTGTGTGCGTATTCCGAAATCTTCTTCTTTACTTCGATCTCGTGCTTAAGTTTTTCGTAAGCGTTTTTCTGAGTTTCTAATTCTTCAAATTTTGATTTAAAATCATTTTCGAAAGAATCAATTTTTATATTTTGATTGGCTAAATCTTGGACAAGCGTTTCGATTTGCTTTTGAGAATCAGCTAATTTTTGTTCTTGTTTTTGAATTGAAAGTTGAATATTTTGATTCTGATTAAACCAATTTCCAACTTCCATCAAAATTGTAGAATCAATTTTATTTTTAGTTAAAGATTTAATATCACTTTCTAAAGTTTTGATATTTTTCTCGATTAATTCTTCATTTTGTTTAACCTCAACAACTTTTTCTAAACCTTTTTCAGTTCTAATTTTTAAAACTTTAATTTCTTCCAAAAAAGTTAAAATCTGAATGATAAATTCTAAATCAATTTCCTGTTTTAGTTTTATTGGCAACGCATCAAAATCAGCTTGAATTTCTTTAATTTGATTCGAAACTTCTGTAATCTGATTCTCGATTAATTGTAATTGATTCTTTTGAGATTCAATCGTAGCATTCTTAAGTTCAATTTCTTTTTGAACTTTTGATTGATCCAACAATAATTGATTAAATGCATTAAAAATCAATTCATATTTTTCTAATTGAACTTTGCGTTCATCCACCAAAACTTTATCAACTGACAGTTGTTCGAAACTAATTTTCTTTTGCTTTAAGCTTTCAAAATCATTTTTTAAAGCTTTTAATTTCTGAAAATTTTCATTCGCTTCCGTATATTCAACTTGATGTTTTTCGGCGACCTTTTCAAGTTCAATTAACTGAAGTTGTAATTCATTTATATAATCTTCCGAAACTTCCTCAAAACCTGATAATTTACCTTGTAATTGATCAATTTCCGATTGATTTTTCTTAACTAAAACCGCAACTTTATCTTGTAAATCAAATCGATGAAGATTAAAAATTTCCTTCATCATTTGCGTTCGATCTTTTGCTCCTAATTCAATAAATTCTTTGAATTGACCTTGAGGAATAATTATCGTGCGCTTAAAATTCGAGTAACTTAATCCCAGTAATTCTTCTGCGCTAGTATGGTTTAATGGTACCCAAACTTCATCTTTTAGCTCTGAAAAAACTACCACTGGAGATTTTACATCTTCAAATCTTTTAGAATTTCTTTTAAAATCTCTTGTAATTCGAAATATTTTATTTTCATGATTGATGAAATCAAATTCGATATAAGAACGATTCGATTTTAAATTCATCATATTATACGTACGTTTATCACGCACATTTAATCGTTCAGTTTCCCCATATAAAGCATAGGTAATTGCTTCTAAAATTGATGATTTTCCAGAACCAACTGCTCCGAAAATCCCAAATAATCCGGCATCAATCAGGTTTGTAAAATCTATTGTTTGTCTTTCTTGGTAAGAATATAATCCTTCTATCGTAAGTTGAACAGGTATCATAGGTAATTAAAATTGGAAAATGAAAATATGCTTTAAAAACAGTTGAGAATGAATTTTAAGAATTCATCACTTCATTAAATAAATCAACAATCTCATCATTTGGATCTTGATTTCCGTTTTTGGATTTAAAATAATCCTTAAAAAGTTCTTTCATATCCTTATCTAAATTAATATCTGTATGAATTGGATTTTCAACTTGATTATTTTTAATCTTAGGAATTAAATGAATAATTCCATCATGTGATTGATAGATTAATTTACGATCATCAGTCTTTAAAAATGTATCACTTTCTAAGGTTAATTCAACCAATGTGTTTTGATTTTCATTTAACCAAGAAACTGCGCTATCGATATTATCAAACTTTTTTCGAATTAAAGGTCGACCATTTTTTAATGCAATTTTTTCAAATTTCACAACTTGATTGGGTTCTGCATCAATGATAGAAACATATTTTGTTTGTCCCGCTTCTGAAAAACTGTAACACAACGGAGATGACGAGTAAACAATAGGTTTTTCCGCCGTACCAACGTTATTAAATCCATGCAAATGTCCCAAAGCCGTATATTGTATTTGACTCGGAATTGCATCTGAAAACACTAAATCCGCATTTCCAATTTTGATAGGTTTCTCACCTTCTGGTTCTTCCAATAAAATTGCAGTACCTTGACTGTTCATGTATAAATGAGCAACCAACAAATTGATTCCGTTTTCGTCACAATATTTTTCGGCAATCGTATTCCATTGATGTTTTAAAACTTTGTTTAATTCTTCGTCTTTATTTTCACCAAAATATTGCTTTAAACGAACTTCATTCGCATAAGCTGTATGTATAATTCTAATTGGAGTATCAGAATTTTTAAGCTGTAACTCGATAAACCCAGCATCTGATTGCGTGATTTTAAATCCATTTAATTGAAATGGGTTAATCACTGCATTTGGATAACCAATTAATATAATTCCACACTCGCGCGCCAATGGATCTGGAGCATCAATACGATCTGGCGAATCATGGTTACCTCCTATTGCAATAACAGGTCTTTCGCCATTATTAGCTAATCGTTTTAATGTTATATAAAATAATTCGACCGCTTCTACGCTTGGATTAAATGTATCGAACAAATCACCAGCTATTATAACTAAATCGACTTGTTGCTCTTCGGCAATTTCGACGATTTCGTTCATTACTAAAATCTGCTCATCCAAGCGAGAAAAGTTATCCAATTTTTTACCCAAGTGCCAATCAGCAGTGTGTAGAATTTTCATAAATTATTCTTCGTTAGTTTTTTTTTCTTGCTCATTCATTTTCTGAATGATTTCTTTTAAACGAGCCTTACGCTCTGCTTCAGCATCTTTAACCTTCTTTCTTTGTTGAGCTTTCTTAGCTTTTACTCGTTTCTTATTCGCTTCTGTATTTCTACTCATTTTTTTAAAATTAATCTAATAAAAAGACAAACTATGTCGCTAATTAATTATTTCAGCAACATGTTTTTCAATATTCATGGTAATTTGTTCAATCGGTAAATCATCCAAATCAGTACCAAAAGGTTCTTCTATTGTTTCAGCAATTAATTCGAGAGATGCCAAAACATAAAAAATAAATGGAACTGCAATAGCAGTGAAATAGCCCATGGAAAAAACTAATCCAATTGGCAAAGTTATAACATATAGTACAATAAACTTCTTTATAAATGAACTATATGAATATGGAATTGGTGTATTTTTTATACGTTCGCAAGCTCCACAGATATTTGTAAATTCTTCAAATTCTTTATCTAATATGATCATTTGATATGAATCAAAAATCTTTTGGCGATGCAACAAGGTAATTCTTTGATACATCAAATTTGCGATATGATTGGGACCATGTTTTTCAATTAAATTCATATTGAAATATTTATCTTCATCCAACATGAATTTAGTATAATCGCTTCGCAAAAAACTAAACAATGTTTTTGCATACATTGGAATCATTTGTTTAAAGAAATCTCGATTTTCAGAATCATTTTCTGCCAACATTCCATTTAATTTTATTGCTAAATTTCTAGAAGCATTTGTTAAAGCGCCCCATTGTTTTCGTCCTTCCCACCAACGATCATACGCCGAATTGGTACGAAAAACCAACAACATTGATATAACAAATCCTAATAAAGAATGTACAGTTGTAATTTCTTTCAACCATGATTTTGATGATAAGTTCAGGTACTCTAATTCAAAATATGCAATCAATGCAGAATAAGCTCCCATAAAAATAATGAATGGTAAGAGCTTTAAAAAAGTATCCGATTTTGGGAAGTTGACAACAGCATGAAACCATTCCTTAGGATTATAAATTTTCATAAATAAAATTCTATAGCGTATATGGTCAAAAATAATAAAAAGCGGGAAGTTTGTTTTTATGAAATAAGTAAATTATCTTTAAAGTATTGAATGATTGTTTTCTATTTTTCACATTCTTAGGAAAATGATATTTAATGTAAAAATTATTGTAAAGATTTAATTGATCACTTCCTCTAAATTTATTTTGCTTAGGCAAAGTATTTTTTCAATAAATCTGATAATTTTTAAGCTGAAAATCAATTCTGGTTTTCAGCTTTTTAGTTTAATATTTTTAACTTCGTTTTACAAAAATTACAAAAAATGATAAAATCAGTATTAGATGAATTTGAACAGTTTAAAAATGAATTGACAAAATTGAATATCGTGGTAAATAAAGTGGAAAAGGTTGGTAACGGAAGTATGCCTTTTTATGAAATATTTTATACTTCTCCTCGCTATACAGTAGAAAAACGATTGTATGTACAACGCCACGAATTAGATGAATGGTTAGAAAAATTTAAAGAACAATACAAAAGCTAAATTATAAAAAATCCCTTTAACAATAAGTTAAAGGGATTTTGTAATTAAATTTTAGAATATTTTATAACCTAAGATTATTGAAAGCATATTGAATTTGCTATCATAATCTCCTTTACTTTTTAAATCTGTTACATAACGCATTTCTAAACTATAACGATCTAAATATTTATATCCTGCACCAATTCCTAGATTTGTTCCGTTTCCAAACTCAATAACACCAACGTTAGTACTATTTCTTTTAGCTTCTATTTTAGAATCTAAACTAAAAATTGGAATAAATTGAGCATTAATAAACAACTTTGATTTTTCATTCAAAAACATATAGTGTCTTACACCAATTGGAACATCTAACGCTTGGTAATTTAAAGAATGCGTAGTTGTGATTCCAGAAATCTCTGCAACAGAAACATTTTCAGCTTTATATGAAACATAATTTGGCTCGATTAATATTGCCCATTTATTTTTGTAAAATGGTAATATAAATTCTGCTTCTAATCCAATTCCGAAAGTTAGTTTTTTATCAAAAGTTAAATTTCTAAATTCTATATTATTAGTTTGAAAATCTAGTGAATTAAAATTTATACGAGGTCTAATATTTAAATTGAAATCAATTTTTTTATTAGATGAATGTGTATTAAGATATTCAACTTCGGTGTTTTGACAATTATTTATTTTCTGAAATAAATTAATCAAATCTTTTTCACGATAATTAATTTTCATCAAATTTTCTTTTGATACAGCATCACACTTGAAAGATTTAATTAATTGTGATCTATAACTTTTATTGTAGGCAATTTTATTACTTTCAAACCAATAGGGCTTATAGATCAATTGTTCTATATTCTTATCAGCTGTAGCGTAAAAGAATTTTTGTTCATCACCTTCAGAAAAGCTATATAAATTTGCTTCACCCATCACCAAAACCTTTAATAACAAGTCTTTTTTAATAAATTTTGGCTCACTTTCGTAAGTTAATTTACTTAAATCTGAAGAAGATTCATCAATTAATACAGTTGATTTTATATATTTTGAAGAATAGAAAATTTCGAATAATTGAAGTTCTTCTATTGGTATAATTTCAGATTTTAAATTTTCATTAGTCTTAATTTCTATTTTAGTTGGATTAGATCTCCAATCCATGTTTTTTATTAAAACATCTTTTCTTGAACCATCTTTTAAAATGATGTAACCAGGCTCAAATTTTATTTGAGCAAAAATTATAGAACTAATTGATATTAGTAATACTGATAAGTAAGTTTTCATAGAATTATTTATGATGTAAAAATAAAAAATCCCTTTAACAATAAGCTAAAGGGATAAATTAAATTATAAGTATTTTCTTAAATCTGTTGATAAGTAAAGTTTTCACCTAAGTACACACGACGCACATCTGGATCATTCGCTAACTCTTCTGGCGAACCTGATTTTAAGATTTTACCTTCAAACATAATGTATGTTTTATCAGTAATTGCTAACGTCTGAGAAACGTTGTGATCGGTAATTAAAATCCCGATGTTCTTATCCTTTAACGAACGAACAATCTTTTGAATATCTTCTACCGCAATTGGGTCAACCCCAGCAAAAGGTTCGTCCAATAAAATGAAATTAGGTTCGGTTGCTAAACATCGTGCGATTTCGCAACGACGACGTTCACCACCTGATAATAAATCTCCACGATTTTTACGAACGTGTTCTAATGAAAACTCCTCGATTAAGGCATCAACTTTCATTTGTTGTTCCTTTTTCGAATATTTGGTGAATTGTAAAACTGATTTGATGTTATCTTCCACTGAAAGTTTTCGGAAAATAGACGCTTCTTGCGCTAAATATCCGATACCTTTTTGTGCACGTTTGTACATTGGATCTTTCGTAATGTCTTGTTTATCCAAGAACACTTTACCTTGTGTTGCCGAAACTAAACCTACAATCATATAGAAAGAAGTTGTTTTTCCTGCTCCATTTGGTCCTAATAATCCAATAATTTCTCCTTGTTCTACTTGGAAAGAAACTCCTTTTACGACGTGTTTTTTGCCGTAATCTTTAATTAAATTTTCTCCTCTTAATACAATTCCCATATCGTCGTAAAGATACGTTTTTATTTAATCGAATTGATGATATCGTATTTTGTAATGATATGATGTTTACCATTCTCTAACTCAATCAATACCGCTTGGTTGTCTTTCGTAATTAATTTAGAAACTTCTTCTACCGTTGCATTTGCTTTAACTACTGGATAAGCAGCTCCCATAATTTCTCGAATTGGTTTTTCAGCAATATTTGGATCTTGCATATACGCTTGGAATAAATCTGATTCGTCTAAAGAACCTGCAAATCCGTTGATGTCAACCACTGGAATTTGAGAAATTTTGAAACGACGCATACGATCAATCGCGTGTGAAGCTAATTCTTCTGTACGAGCAATAACTAATGGTTTATCGATATGTTCTTGAATTAAATCTGCAGCAGTTTTAACCTCATCTTCTAAGTAACCTCTGTCGCGCATCCAATCATCGTTAAAAATTTTACCAACATAACGAGAACCTGAATCGTGGAATAATACGACAACTACATCATCTGGACCAAATTCGTCCTTCAATTGTAATAATCCTTTAATAGCAGAACCAGAAGACATACCAACAAATAAACCTTCTTCTAAAGCTAAACGACGCGTGTAAACAGCAGCATCTTTATCTGTAACTTTCGTGAAACCATCGATGATATCGAAATCTACATTTTCTGGTAAAATATCTTCACCAATACCTTCTGTTACATAAGAATAAACTTCGTTTTCATCGAAAATTCCAGTTTCTTTATATTTTTTGAAAACTGAACCGTATGTATCAACACCCCAAACTTTTACATTAGGATTTTGCTCTTTTAAGTATTTTCCAACTCCAGAGATTGTTCCTCCTGTACCAACACCTACGATAAAGTGTGTTACTTTTCCTTCTGTCTGTTCCCAGATTTCTGGACCAGTTTGCTCGTAGTTAGCTTGTGCATTTGATGGATTATCGTATTGGTTAACGTACCATCCGTTTGGAGTTTCTTCAGCTAAACGCTTAGAAACTGAGTAGTAAGAACGCGGATCTGTTGGCTCAACATCTGTCGGGCAAACAACAACTTTCGCACCTACAGCACGTAAGATATCCATTTTCTCTTTTGATTGCTTATCTGTAATTACACAAATTAATTTATAACCTTTGATAACTGCAGCTAAAGCTAATCCCATTCCTGTATTACCAGAAGTACCTTCGATAATTGTACCACCTGGAACTAAACGTCCGTCTTTTTCAGCATCTTCAACCATTTTTAAAGCCATACGGTCTTTACAAGAATGTCCTGGGTTAAAGTATTCTACTTTTGCTAAAACTGTACATGGTAAGTCTTTAGTAATGTGATTAATTTTAACTAAAGGCGTATTACCAATCGTTTCTAATATATTATTTGCGTATTTCATTTTAATACTGATTTTTATTAATTAATTATCTAAAATTGATTGCTTTAGCAGGTGTTATTTTAGAAATCATATACGATGGCAAAAGTAATACAATTGCACAAATTATGATAGCTCCTGCATTTAATAATACAATTGTTGGAATATCCAAATAAACTGGTGCAACAGATATATAATAATTCTCTGCTGGAAGTTTGATGATTTTAAAATATTTCTGGATCAATAATAACCCTAAACCTATTACATTTCCAGCGATTAAACCTGGTAACATAATAAATATAGCGTAATAGATAAATAGAGTTCTTACTTTCCAATTTGTAGCTCCAAAAGCTTTTAAAAGTCCGATGGATTGTGTTCTTTCCAGAATAAGAATTAAAAGAACCATAACCATATTAATGATTACAACGAAAAGCATAATCACAACAATGATGACAATGTTTTTATCAAATATCGTAATCCATTCATTGATTTGAGCAAAAGAATCCGATGCTCCTTCTGACAACAAATTATAAGGAATATTTTTAGCAACTTCTGCTGAAATTTTTTCAATATCCTCAACATCTTTTACAAATAATTCAAAACTACCAACGGTTGTCGAATCCCATTTGTTTAGATTTTGTACTTGTTTGATGTCACCTAACATTACGATATCATCAAAATTTTTAATGTCAGATTTATAAATTCCTTTCACATTAAATCGACGATAAACTGGCTTACTTTCGTCACGAATAAAATACATGACAAATGAACTATCAATATCTAATTTTAATTCATCTGCAATTTTTTGAGAAAGAACAACGTCGTTTAGAATTGAATCTTTATTAATTTTTGGAAACGAACCTTTTACTAAAAAATTCTGAAATCGAACGGTATCATAATCCGTTCCGACCCCTTTAAAAACTACTCCACTAAAATTTTCGGCCGTACGAATCACACCACTTTTGTTAGCGATGGCTTGCACATGCTCAATTTCAGGAATTTGTTTAAACGTGGGATAAAAAGCTTGATTAATTGATAACGAATCTGAATTTAAAGAATTATTACTATTGTAATTTTTAATCGTAATATGTCCGTTAAAATCGGCTAATTTACTTTTGATCGCTTTACGCGCACCAACACCTGTAGAAATTGTAACCAATGAAACAATTATTCCTAAAGCTACAGCTACTTGTCCGATACGAATGATAATGCTTGATAAGTTATTTTTAGTATTTTTACCAAGCGCTATTTTTTTAGAAAACCACCAAGAAAAGTTCAAATTATTAATTTTTACAATGATACATTTAAGTTGACTTTCAACATAAATCTATTTTGTTTAAACTAATGATAAATCAATTATCATCATGAAAAAACTTGTCAAATATACATCAATTGCTTTACTTCTAAGCACACCTTTATTTACGATTGCACAAACTTTTAATCAAAAAGTTCAAATTAAAGAAAATAGACAATTTGTAAGAGAAGTTTATGGATTATCTATCGGTTTAGGCGCCGAAAATACCAATGCTTATTTATCAAAACTGAAGGGTAAAAAAGTTGGAGTAGTTTCTAATCAAACTGGAATTTTAAGAACAAATCCTTCACAATTAGAATATAAAAACACTATTCATTTAGTTGATTTCCTTATCAATAACGATATAAATGTCGTGAAAATTTATTCGCCAGAACATGGATTTCGTGGAGATGCTGATGCTGGAGCAAAAGTAAAATCAGGCGTTGATTCTAAAACTGGATTACCAATCGTTTCTTTGTACGGGAATAATAGAAAACCAACTGCGGATCAAATAAAAGACATTGATATTTTATTGTTTGACATGCAAGATGTGGGCGCACGCTTTTACACTTATATTTCTACATTACATTATGTGATGGAAGCCGCTGCTGAAAATGGTAAGAAAGTGATCGTATTAGATCGTCCAAATCCCAATGCACATTATATTGATGGGCCTGTAATGCAACCAGAATTTACATCTTTTGTAGGAATGCACAAAGTTCCAATTGTTTATGGAATGACGATTGGCGAATATGCACAAATGATTAATGGGGAAGGTTGGCTAAAAAATAAGATGAAAGCGAATTTACAAGTGATTCCTTTATCAAATTACACGCATACAAAAAGGTACACATTACCTGTAAAACCTTCGCCTAATTTACCAAATGATCGTTCGATCAATTTATATCCAAGTACATGTTTATTTGAAGGTACAAATGTGAATGAAGGTCGAGGAACAGAAATTCAATTCCAAGTATATGGTTCGCCTTATTTGAAAAATATGCCTTTTGAGTACAAACCAATTTCTAGACCTGGAGCTACAAGCCCAAAATTTAAAGATGAAGTTTGTTACGGGGAAGATTTATCGCAAGAACCGTATATGAGTGAAATTTCGTTAAAATGGTTGATTAATGCGTATAAAAACAATACCAAACAGCCATTTTGGACTTTAAATAGTAAGAAACTTTGGATCGATCAATTATCTGGAACTGCTGATTTAAGAAAACAGATTGAAGCCGGTTGGTCAGAAGATCGTATAAAAGCTACTTGGCAAAAAGACTTAGAAGAATTTAAAAAAGTTAGAGCAAAATATTTGATTTACTAAGTTTAAAAATGGTAAAAAAATCAGTTCTGAATAAACTTTCAGATCAAGAATTAAAAAAATATTTACAATCTAACTCAAGATTTACAAGTGATGCTGTGAAATTGGCTTTAGAAATTTTGAAAGAAAGAGATTTTACTTTTTCTGATGAAGAAATAACTCGAATCAATTCACTGATTGAAACTAAAATTGAGAATGAACAAAAAGAAATTTTAATAGATTCAAACTTAGTTTACACAAATCATCCTGAAGCTAAAGAATTGTTTACTAAAGTATTTATCATTAGTGTTTCAATCTTTGGATCGTTTATTTTTGGTTGCTATTATTTATATAGAAATTGTAAGATTCTGAACAAATCAAATCAAAAAGCAATACTATATTTAATGATTTTTGGTTTAACATCTTTAGTAATTGATGTAATTTCTTTTCCTATTTTATATGAAAACAGAGAAGCAATCACAAAAACACTTAGACGGAGTGATTTTTATACTAAGTATTTTGAGAATTACTTTTACCTCTATATTTTCTTAATTCTTCGATTCATTTACTCACTAGCATTTATCGATATTTTATGGAGAAAATTTATAGGTAATGATTTAAAATATAAAGAAAAAACGGATCTGATTTAGATCCGTTTTTTTATTTAATTTCAGCATAATTAATTTCACCTGTCATTGCATCAAATCCAACGGTACAATTTTCGTATTGATAAATATTATCTGCACGCATTGGTTCTTGATTAAGATTTTGAGGAAAGTCAAATTGTTTTTTAATATCATTTTCCGAACTGATGTAACTTAAACCGAACACAAACTCTTTTCTGAAAGGTTGAGTTATTGGCGTTGGAGAAAAATAAACTTTAATGGCTGAGATTTTATTTTCAGAAATTGTAATTAATATTCCTTCATCTTTATATAACAATTCGTAATCATAAGATGTCGATACATTATTTTCACGCTTGGTTTGCTCACCTTCTAAGGAATCTAAAAAATTTATTACATCAACAGTTGTAATTTCTTTTCCTAATACGGCTTGATAATTATTCATATTATTTAATTGATTGGCACAAAAAAACCTTTCAAAATCAATGAAAGGTTTTTATAATTAATTAATAGCTAAAAATATTAATTTTCTTTTAAATAAACACCATCAGCTTCAAAGTTATATTGTAACTGTGGTTTAGTAATTTTTGCAATCTCTTCTTTCGATTTTCCTGCATCTTCAGCGTAGTGACGTAATTTATCAACAGAAATTTCACTAACGAAAGCCTTACCATTTACAACGATTTCAGATTTTTCTCCATCTAAAGGCATAAAAAATCCGTAATCTTTAAATCTTACAAATGATTGCTCTTCCCCTTTACCTAAGTCAACCTTCATCCAACAACCTTTCTTTTTACAAACCGATTCGATAGTAGATTTGAATTGTACATTTTCAATCACATCACCGTCTTTCATGTTGTCGTATAAAGAACCAAGTTCAACACTAGTTAAAGGCTTTTTTAAATCAAATGATTCTCCATATACTTGATATGCATATAAATCGTCAATTTTTGCAGAACCAGCTTCAATGATCTTTTTCTGAGATTTTGAAACTTTTTCTGTTTTAGGATTCTTTTTATCTTCTTTTTTTGTTTGTGCATTTGTTGTTACTGCAAAAGCCATAACTGCGCATACACCTAAAATATATTTTTTCATGATAAATTTCTTATTTATTACAAATCTAAATAATTATTTACTAATAACTCAATGTTTGGATAAGAATTATTCATCAACTCAGCGATATCTTCTTTCTTTTTCCAAACCACTTCTTCAATTCCTTCTTCAATCTGTGGTTGTGGCGTTTCAGTTCCATTATAAGTAACTTCAAACCAAAAAGTTTCTTTAATAATATATTCTTTCTGAAAATAGATATGATACGTAGACATTAAAAATTGCTCTAAATGTAAAGGAGTAATGCTACATTCTTCCTCTATTTCTCTAATAGCAGATTCTTCCTTTGTTTCACCTTCTTCCATCTTTCCTTTAGGTAAATCCCACTTACCTAAACGATAAATAAAAAGATATTCTTCTTTTGGATTACGTACAATTCCACCTGCTGCTTGAATCAATTTAAAATGATTTAGGAATAAAGACCATACTTGATCAATATTTTCGCTAAAAATATTTAAATGAGTTACGCCAGTATTAGCTAAAGTATGAAATGCTTCATCAAACTGAGATTCATGATGAAACAATATATTTTTCGCATCTGACTTTGATTCATGGTCGAAAGTCAGTAAACTTTCATTAAAAAAAACTTTGTACATTTGAGCTATTTGATACAAATTTATAAAAAACTCACAGGAATATGAAGGTAAATACAAATAAAGTACGCTTATCTAAAAGTCAGAAAGATGCATTTGATTTTTTATTAAATATGCAGAATTACGAACAGTTAATGCCTGCTGATACTAAATCTTTTGAAATTCATGAATCAGGAAAAGGATTTACTGTTGGTGTAGGTGCTTTACCTAAAGTTGGTATGCGTTTAAAAGAGACTAACAAGCCTTCTCAAATTGTTTTTGAATCTCCAGCTCCGGCGTTTGATTATACATTAACAATTAATATCGAAGCAGTTGATGAAAATAATTCTGATGTTGAGTTAGATTTTAATGGAAATTTTAATATGATGATAGAAATGATGGCGAAAGGACCATTAACATCTTTCATTCAAACAATTTCAGATAACTTAGCTAAAATATAAGCCATCAGAAATCATTACATAATAAAGCACTTCAATAATTTGAAGTGCTTTTTTTATGACATAAAAACAATCAAAAATATCTTTAATAAAACGTTATAATATTATTACTCATTTATAAATTAACTTTGCATACTATTTAAGTCCAATGCAAAAAATTTTATACTTATTTATTCTACTTGTTTCGGTTGTTGTTCATGCGCAGCAAATACAGGTAAATAGAAATTATACACCGACTCAACTTGTTCAAGATATATTTCTTGGATCGGATTGTATTGAAGTAGATGAACGTTCGATAGAAATAACAGGATTTAACAATTCATCTCATATCAGTTATGGTTATTTTGAAAAACGAAATTCTAATTTTCCTTTAGAAAATGGTATTCTTTTAAGCACCGGAAATCTTAACGGAGCTGTTGGTCCTAACAATAATTTACAGAGTTTTACAGCCGCAAATTGGGAAGGTGATCGCGATTTAGAAGAAGCTTTAGAAATCAACAATACATTAGATGCAACTGTATTAGAATTTGATTTTATCTCGCATCAAGATGATAAAATTAATTTTGAATATATTTTTGCTTCTGAGCAATATTTACGCACTGCAAGCGAAGGTCGATGCGGATATACGGACGGTTTTGCATTTTTAATAAAAGAAGAAGGTTCTCGTGACGATTACCAAAACATTGCCGTTATTCCTAATACTTCTACACCAGTTTCGGTACTTACAATTTTTGGAAATGGAGGTTTATGTCCGTCCATAAATTCACAATATTTCAGACAATTTAATGTTGGCAATTCTGCAACGAATTTTAATGGTGAAACTGTTGTTTTAACTGCTGTTGCTAATATTATTCCAGGTCGAAAATATCATATCAAATTAGTTATTGCAGATCAAGGAAATGGATTATATGATTCTGGAGTTTTCTTAAAAGCTGGAAGTTTTTCTGGTGGTAAAGATATTGGAGAAGATTTATTGATTGATACGAACAATGCTCTTTGTTTAGGTGACACGATTACAATCGATGCATCAACTACTAACGCAACTTCATACAAATGGTTTAAAGATAATGTAGAAATTATTGGAGCTACAAATGCTACTTATATAGTTAATTCAGCTGGAAATTATAAAGTCGAAATTTCGTTAAATTCAGGTTGTACGATTACTGCGGAAAGACGAATTGAATATTATGCAAATTTATCTGTATTAAACACAACATTCGAATTTTGTGATGAAGATTTAGATGGAATTGTAACACTGAATCTTGTGGATTTTAATAATCAAATAATCTCGAATTCAAATTCAAATTCAGCTCGAATCAAATATTTTTCTTCACAAGCTGATGCTGAAGCGAATCGAAATGAAATTCAGGAATTAAATTTTTCATCCACTGAAACGTCAAAAACAATATTTGTAGCAATCTCAACTGATTTTTGTCCACCAATAATTCATTCCATAACATTTACAAAAAAGGATTTAAGTACTGTAATTCCGGCTTCTCCTTTTGAAATATGTGATGATTTATTAGATAATCAAGAAGCGATTAATTTAGAAGATTACATCAATTTTATTCCAAATATCAACGAAGGTTATCGATTCTTTAGAACACTTGAAGATGCTATAAATAATAGAAATCAAATCTCTGAACAACAAGTTTTAGTTGGAGATACTACATATTTTATTCGTTTTTCACAGCCCAATTTATGTGATAATATTGCTCCAATTTCATTCAGATTAAAACAAGCTAAACGCTCAGAAACATTAATCGACCAAACGATATGCGAAGGTGCTACAACAACTTTAAACGCAGGTTCTGGTTTCGATTCGTATCTGTGGTTACATAATGGTTCAACTTCACAAATAGTAACAAATGTACCGGTAGGAACATATCAAGTTCGATTAGAATTTAATGGTTGTTTTTATACGCAAGAAGTTACTGTACACGCTGCTGAAAATCCAAACATAGAAAATGTAATTGTCACAGGAACAACGGTGACAGTTGTGGTAACAAATCCGACCTCGAATTATTTATATGCTTTAGATAATGGTGCTTACCAATCTTCAAATATATTTTATAATGTTGGAATTGGAAATCATACCATATCAGTAAAATCTTCAAGCGATTGTAACCCAATTTCACAAGATTTCTCTATTGTAAATATGGTTAATTTTATTTCGCCTAATAATGATGGAATAAATGATGTTTTAGATTATTCAGATTTAATATATAAATTGAATCCGAAATTTCAAATTTTTAATCGTTTTGGTCATATCTTATTCGAAGGTTCAACCGCAAATAACTTTACTTGGGACGGAACTTTTAATGGTAAAAAAGTAGCTTCTGGTAGTTATTGGTATACATTAGAATGGACCGAACCAGGAACAGAAGAAGTTAATCGACAAACGAATTCTATTCTTGTTAAAAGTAAATAAATGATGGAAAATTGGACTGCCTTAAAAAAAGGTGATTTGATGATGGAAATCTTCTTGGCTGAACAAAATTTAGATCAAGATTATATTTCATTCTGGGAACGAATAAAAATTAATCCGGTTATTTGGCACTGCGATGATGTGATTGAAGATAACTTTTGGGTTGTTGCTCAACACGAGAATTACATCATTTGGTACAATGATATTGAAGAAGGATTTTGTATTTCTAAATTTAAAACTGAAGGTAAAATACAACAATATACAGCATCTAAAAACGAATTAAATGCAGTTATTCAACTGTTTTTACAACAATTCTAAAATTATATGAATTAAAAAAGCGACTCAAAATTGAGTCGCTTTTTTTATATGTAAATCTTGTAAGATTATGCTCCCATAGATTTTTCGTAACGCTTACGATCAGTTTCTTTTAAGTGAATCTTACGTAAACGAATGTAGTTTGGTGTAACCTCGATACATTCATCAGCTTGGATGTACTCCATACACTCTTCTAAAGTCATTTCGATTTTAGGAGCGATAGAAGAAGAATCATCTTTACCAGCAGCACGAATATTATTTAATTTTTTAGCTTCGATAACGTTTACAACTAAATCGTTGTTACGAGAGTGCTCTCCGATAATCATACCTTCATAAACCTCTTCACCTGGCTCGATAAAGAATTTACCACGATCTTGTAATTTATCGATTGAATAAGGAGTAGAAACACCTTGATCTTTAGAGATAATTACACCTGCAGAACGTCCAGCGATAGCTCCTTTAAATGGTTTGTACTCTAAGAAGTTGTGTGCCATTACAGCCTCACCAGCAGTTGAAGTTAACATTAATGAACGTAATCCGATTAATCCACGAGATGGAATTTCGAATTCTAAGTGTTGCATTCCTTCTTTAGCTTCCATTACTAATAAATCACCTTTACGTTGAGTTACTAAGTCAATTGCTTTAGAAGAATAATCATCTGGAACATCAATTACTAATGTTTCGTATGGCTCACATTTAACACCGTCAATTTCTTTAAAGATAACTTGCGGTTGCCCAACAGTTAACTCATAACCTTCACGACGCATTGTTTCAATTAATACAGATAAGTGCATGATACCACGTCCGTAAACTAATTGTGTATTAGAATCGTCAGTTGGCTCTACACGTAAAGCTAAATTACGCTCTAATTCGTCTGTTAAACGATCTACTAAGTGACGAGAAGTAACAAATTTACCATCTTTACCAAAGAATGGAGAGTTGTTGATCCCGAATGACATGTTCATTGTTGGCTCATCAATGTGCATTACTGGTAATGCCTCTGGATTTTCAGCATCAGCAATAGTATCACCAATTTGGAAACCGTCGATACCTACAACAGCACAGATATCACCTGCTTTAACTTCTGTAGCTTTAACTTTTCCTAAACCAGAGAAAGTATAAATTTCTTTTACTTTTTGTTTTTTAGATGTTCCATCAGGTTTAGCTAAAGCAACCCAATCACCTTCTTTAATTACACCACGAGTTACTTTACCTACAGCAATACGTCCTAAGAATTTAGAATAATCTAAAGATGTAATTTGCATTTGTAAATCTCCTTCGTGTGCTTCTGGTGCTGGAACGTGCTCTAAAATACCATCCATTAATGGTAAGATATTTTCTGTACGAACATTTTCTGTATTAAACCATCCTTGTTTAGATGATCCGTAGTATGCTGGGAAATCTAATTGCTCTTCTGTAGCATCTAAGTTGAAGAATAATTCAAAAACTTTGTCGTAAACCTCATCAGGACGACAGTTTTCTTTATCAACTTTGTTGATTACTACTAATGGTTTTAATCCTAATTCTAATGCTTTTCCTAATACGAAACGAGTTTGAGGCATTGGACCTTCAAAAGCATCAACTAATAAGATAACCCCATCAGCCATTTTCAATACACGCTCAACTTCTCCACCGAAATCCGCGTGACCAGGTGTGTCGATAACATTGATTTTTACATCTTTATACATTACCGAAGCGTTTTTAGAGAAGATTGTAATCCCTCTTTCACGCTCGATATCGTTGTTATCCATAATTAATTCTCCTGACTCTTGGTTTTCTCTAAAAACGTTTCCTGAGTGAAGTATTTTATCAACCAACGTCGTTTTACCGTGGTCAACGTGTGCGATAATCGCAATATTTCTAATGTTTTGCATTCTTGAAAATTATGGGTGCAAATTTACGATAAAAATATTTTTTATTACTATGGATTTGATTTAAATTAAATAAATACATGATTAAATTAAAAAAAGTTAATTTTATTCACATCAGAAACTCAATAAATATTGATCAACTATTATATCAATTCTTAATCAAACTCGTCCAATTTTACTCACAAAACTTCACAAAATTACCCTACAAAAAGCGTTTGAATTTGAATAGTTCTAATTCTAAGTAAACCATTAATGGAAAATATTTAGGATTCTTTCATTAATTATTTCTGCTTATAATTAGAGTAACATTACATACTCAACTCTATCATAAAAAAAATAAGTTATTAAAACCTTATTTCTTAAGATCAATTAAATATAAGTGTTTGAAAAGTTTAAACGATGCAGATTAATAAATTAAATGAGGAAATTGTTCTTTAATAAACAATTTAAAATATAACAAGAAATAGATTATACTATTTAGAATCTAATTAATTCAGATGAAATATAATTTAAATTTCATGCATAAAAAAAGCCAAACATTACTGTTTAGCTTCTTGTGACCGGGCTGGGGCTCGAACCCAGGACCCCAACATTAAAAGTGTTGTGCTCTACCAACTGAGCTACCAGGTCTCCGATTTGGAGTGTTATTATTTTTATACTTCTCAATAACATGAAGTTTGTGACCGGGCTGGGGCTCGAACCCAGGACCCCAACATTAAAAGTGTTGTGCTCTACCAACTGAGCTACCAGGTCTCCGTTTTGGAGTGTTATTGTTTTTATACTTCTTAATAACGTGAAGTTTGTGACCGGGCTGGGGCTCGAACCCAGGACCCCAACATTAAAAGTGTTGTGCTCTACCAACTGAGCTACCAGGTCTCCGTTTTGGAGTGTTATTGTTTTTATACTTCTTAATAACGTGAAGTTTGTGACCGGGCTGGGGCTCGAACCCAGGACCCCAACATTAAAAGTGTTGTGCTCTACCAACTGAGCTACCAGGTCTCCGTTTTGGAGTGTTATTATTTTTATACTTCTTAACAACATGAAGTTTGTGACCGGGCTGGGGCTCGAACCCAGGACCCCAACATTAAAAGTGTTGTGCTCTACCAACTGAGCTACCAGGTCTCCGTTTTTTCGGAGTGCAAATATACGAAATATTTTAACACATCAAAACGAAAATGTAATTTTCTTTATTCCTTTTTCAAATTCTTAAAGAACTACCTTCGAAGTAAGAAATGGTCTATAATAGTGACCTGGCTGGGGCTCGAACCCAGGACCCCAACATTAAAAGTGTTGTGCTCTACCAACTGAGCTACCAGGTCTTTTTCTTAATTCGACTGCAAATATAGGGCGATTAAAATCAATTATACAAAACTTTTTAAATCTTTTTTGTTAAATAATTTTTAAACATTTCGAATTAAGAAACTTATCACACAAGAAAAATTAATAATTTTAATATCTTCTGTAAAACTTCTTGATTTTTTATTAAATTTTAAATTATTATTACCATTTGCAACTTCAAAATTAAATTATATTTGTCGTCATAAAATTTTACATTTAATCGTACCTAAACCAAACATCAATTAACTAATAAAATTTTAGAATGCATCAAAAAATATATATTGTATTACTATTAGGTACAATTTTTTTTCAGTCATGTAATAAAAAAACTGAAGCTGAAACTGTAAATCATGAGAAAGTTGATGAGCGTTGTACAGCTATAACTAAAGATACTTTACAATCTACTATTACTTTAGATGATTTAAAGGGTTTGATTAAAGCGGATCAAAATGAAATAAATAATTTCATGCACGAAAAATGTTTTACTAAAGCTGGTTTTGGTAAAAATTTATATATAAGTAACATTGAAAAGGCAGATTCTTTAAAGATAAAACAATTAAAACAAGGTGTGTTTTTCTTAAATAAAATCTCAGCAATAGATATATCACAAGAAATTGTTTATAAATTACAATATAGTTTTCCGATTAAATATCTTAATCAATACAAAAACGAAATAGATAAATTAGCTCGTAAAGCCCGTTTTTATCGTTCAAACTCTGTTGTAACTAATGAGGATTTTAAAGTTACTTATGAAATTGACCGTTGGGATAATCGTAATTTAAAAAATTCGTATTCTTACCAAATAGACACGCATAACGGGTTTGCTAAATTGACGATCTTCTACTCGGAAGATTTACCAGTGGATTAATAAACAATTTTAAAATGATTATTTCATTAATAGGTTATATGGGTTGTGGAAAATCTACAACTGGGAAAGATTTAGCCAAAACTTTAGGATACGAATTTATCGATTTGGATCATTACATAGAAAACAAGTATGAGTTATCTGTGAGTGAAATTTTTGATAAGTTTGGAGAACTTGGTTTCAGAAAGCGTGAAAAGGAAACTTTATTAGAAGTTTTACAAAAAACAAATGTTGTTTTATCGCTTGGTGGTGGTACGCCTGTGTACTACGACAACATAGATGTAATAAACGCCAATTCCATTTCGATATTTTTGCGTGTACAATTACCACAATTAGTAAAAAGATTAGAGAATAAAAAACATACGCGACCACTAATTGCTCATTTAAAAGATGATGAGTTAATGGAATTTATTGCGAAGCATTTATTTGAAAGAAATCATTTTTATCAAAAAGCAAAATACACGTTGAATATCGCCAATCAAAATTCGTCAGAAGTATTGAATCAAATCATGGAGATATTAAAAAAAGAAAAGATTTAGATTACTCTAAATCTTCCAATAAAAACTGATCGCCCGATACATAGTCATCTAAATCTCGGCGGTCTTTTTTTGTAGGTCTACCTTCGCCCTTTTCTCTATAGTAATCCTGAGATAATTTTCTCAATTCTAATACTTCATATTCTTCTTTCGGTGTTGTATCAACAATATGTAAAGACAATAATTTGGCACCAATTCTACTTTTCGGAACTTGTATTACTTTAAAAGATAAATTTATTTGATCTTTTCTAACTTCAATATGATCACCAGGAATCACATCTCTAGACGCTTTAACTACTTGATCATTAATTTTAACACGATTTTTTTTTATCGCATCTGTTGCTAATGCTCGAGTTTTATAATACCTTACACTCCAAAGAAATTTATCAATTCGCATACTTTATGACTATTTTTAACTATTGGATAAATATTTTTTCTAAATTCGCAATTTAAACCGAAAAATCATGATAAAGAAATTCTTTGTTACTTTATTAGCTGCAACTACTCTATTTAGCTGTAGCAGTGACGATGATAACAATAATGAATTAAGTGTTGAGCAAAGAAAAGCTTTGGACGACGAAGCTATCGAAGAATATTTGAATGACCACTACTTTAGCCCAATTAATGGTAAAGTATTAAAATTTGATACAATCGCAGGAAATGAAGATGATGCTAACATTAAATTAAGCGAACTTACTGTAAAAGATCCTGCAGGATATTACTACGCCATGCGCCCAGGAGTTGAAGCAAACGGAGATCAAGTTATAGAAGCTGATTCTTCTAAAATTTTAATTTCTTATCAAGCTAAAGTTTTTGAAGCTACAAATGATTTGGATACTTATGCAAAAAAATATGGGTACGTAAGTACTTACACAAGTAGTATCGATTCTGGCGACGGATCAGCACAAACTGACCCTTCTTTTTACAAAGCATTTATCAGTCCTGATATGATTGCAAACGGTGTTAAAAGAGAACATATTGAGTTGAAAAACTTTACTGAAGCTTTAAAGAAATTTAAATCTACTGGTACTAATGGACGTGATTTATACAACTTCCAAGGGATCATAATTTTACCATCTCAGTTAGCTTACGCACGTAACAGAATGTACACAGGAACAGCTATTACTGAAAATCATGCTTACAGAAATACATCTTTTATCTTCAATTTCGAATTACACAAAGTAACTCCGAGATAATAAGTTAAAATTTATATAATAAACTAAAAACCATCATTTATGTGATGGTTTTTTATTTAATTTATATTTAGAACGAAAAACGACCAAAAAATGAAAAATATCTTTAATTCCATACTCGATAACGATTTTTATAAATTCACGATGCAATATGCGGTAACGAAATTATATCCTGATGTAATTGCACGTTATAAGTTTATTAATCGCGGCAAACATGAATTTCCTGAAGGTTTTGCAGAAGAATTACAAAATCAAGTAAATGCAATGGCCAATTTGGCGTTGACTAAAGATGAAAAGAAATTTTTAACTGAAAATTGTCCCTATTTAAGTCCTGCTTATTTAGATTTTTTACAAGGTTATCGTTACGATCCTTCGGAAGTTAAAATTTCGCAAGATGGAATTAATGTTTCTGTAGAAGTTGAAGGGAATTGGTACAGAACTATTTTGTGGGAAGTTCCTTTATTAGCTTTAATTAGTGAAGTTTTTTACACTTTATCAGACGATAAAAGAATGACTAATGATGAAGTTACTAAAAACACGAGCGATAAAGTAGATTTGTACAATAAACTAGGTGTTAATGTTGCAGAATTTGGTACAAGACGTCGCCATTCTTATGAAGTGCACGATATTGTAATGAAAGAATTAACAAATCATTCAGGTCAAAGCTTTGTTGGAACGTCAAACGTACATTTCGCTCATAAATATAACGTAAAACCTATCGGGACACACGCCCACGAATGGTTTATGTTTCATGCAGCTCGTTTTGGGTATAAAGTTGCAAATTCTATGAGTTTGGATCGTTGGGTTAAAGTGTACTATGGTGATTTAGGAATTGCATTGACAGATACTTATACTTCTGATATTTTCTTCCGTCAATTCGATAAAAAATTATCTAAATTATTTGATGGAGTTCGTCACGATTCAGGTGATCCGATTGAATTTGGTGAGAAAGTAATTGCACATTACCAAAAAATGGGAATTAACCCAGAACATAAGACTATTATTTTCTCTGATGGATTAAATTCAGAAAAAGTAGAAACGATTGCAAATGCCTTTAAAGGTCGTATCGGATTATCATTTGGAATTGGTACTAACTTAACTAATGATGTTGGTTTACGCGCAATGAATATTGTAATGAAATTGACTGAAATTTCTTCAATAGACATTCCTTGGACTGGTGTAGTGAAACTTTCAGACGAAAGAAATAAACACACAGGTTCTGAAAGAGATATTCAATTAGCGAAAGATATACTTCAGTTAGGCGAAATAAAAGCCAACGACGAAGTTTTAAAATAAAAAAAATCCACTTCAAAAATGAAGTGGATTTTTTATTTATTGAAGATTATTTTTTCTTTTCTATTTCAAATTTCTTTGCTCCTTTTACCTTTTGATTTGTTAAAGCAATATCAAGAACTTCTTTCATTTCCTTCACGTAGTGGAAAGTTAAACCTTTTACATATTCTGGTTTAATATCTTCTACATCTTTACGATTATCTTCACAAAGAATAATTTCTTTAATATCCGCACGTTTAGCTGCTAAGATTTTTTCTTTAATTCCACCAACAGGTAACACTTTACCACGTAAAGTAATTTCTCCTGTCATTGCTAATTTCGCTTTTACTTTACGTTGTGTAAACGAAGACATTAAAGAGGTTAACATCGTAATACCAGCAGACGGACCATCTTTTGGAGTTGCTCCTTCTGGCACGTGAATATGAACTTTATAATTCTCAAAAACATCAGTTTCAAGACCATATTCATCTGCGTGGGCTTTGATATATTCTAATGCAATTGTTGCAGATTCCTTCATTACATTACCTAAATTACCTGTGATTGATAAACCACCTTTTCCTTTAGATAATAAAGATTCGATAAATAAAATATCACCACCAACAGAAGTCCAAGCTAATCCAACGACAACACCAGAAACTTCATTATTTTCATAACGTTCAGGAGTGATAGAAGGACCTAAAATCTTTTCAATATCAGCTACAGAAAATTTCTTATTATACTCCTCTTCCATTGCAATATTCTTAGCCGCGTTACGCACTAATTTTGCAACTTTCTGATTCAAATTACGTACTCCAGATTCACGTGTATAACCTGTAATTAAGAACTCAATTTCTTTTTTACCTAACGAAATTGCTTTTTCGTCAATACCATGTTCTTTTAATTGCTTTGGTAATAAATGACGTTTTACAATTTCCGTCTTTTCTTCAATTGTGTAACCAGAAATATTAATCATTTCCATACGATCGCGTAATGGACCAGGAATATTACCAATATTATTTGCAGTCGCAACAAAGAAAACTTTAGATAAATCGTAATCTAATTCTAAGAAATTATCACGGAAAGCATTATTTTGCTCAGGATCTAAAACTTCTAACATTGCAGAAGAAGGATCCCCGTGATTACTTGCTGTCATCTTATCAATTTCATCTAAAACAAAAACAGGATTTGATGATTCAGCTTTCTTAATAGATTGTAAAATTCGACCTGGCATTGCACCAATGTACGTTTTACGATGACCACGAATTTCCGATTCATCGTGTAAACCACCCAAAGACATACGAACATATTTACGCCCAATTGCTTTAGCAATCGATTTTCCTAAAGATGTTTTACCAACACCTGGAGGTCCATATAGACATAAAATTGGCGAACGCATATCACCTTTTAATTTCAGTACAGCCAAATGTTCGATGATGCGCTCTTTAACATCTTCTAAACCATAATGGTCTTCATCTAATGTTTTTTGTGCATTCTTTAAATCAAAAACATCTTTTGTATATTCATTCCAAGGCAATTCCAACATAAATTCAAGGTAATTACGCTGAATATTATGTTCTGGCATTTGAGGATTTAAACGAGATAAACGTCCAATTTCTTTATCAAAATGATTGGCAGTATCTTCAGACCAACGCTTAGATTGCGCTTTCTTACGCATTTCATTTATTTCCTCTTCAGTTGTATTTCCACCTAATTCTTCTTGAATAGATTTAATTTGCTGATGTAAAAAATATTCTTTTTGTTGTTGGTCTAATTCTTTACGAACTTTATTTTGAATTGAATTTTTCAACTCTAATTTCTGAAGCTCGATATTCATATATCGCATAACCTCTAAAGCTCTCAGTTTAATATCTGAAATCTCTAAAAGTAATTGCTTTTCATCTGTAGTTAACGTTAAATTAGACGCTACAAAATTGATTAAGAAAGTTTTACTTTCTATACTACGAATCGCATTTGCAGCTTCCGAAGGTAACATAGGATTTTCTTCCACGATTTGATAAGCTAAATCGCGAATAGATTCAATGATAATCGGATATTCTTTATTACGAGCTGTCGGAACTTTTTCAGTCAAAATTTCAACATCCGCGCGATAATAAGGTGTTTCTTCAATAAATTGCTCGATTTTAAATCGTCTAATCCCTTGTAAAATAACTGTAATATTTCCGTCAGGTAATTTGATTAAACGCATGATACGAGCAACTGTACCGAATTGGAATAAATCTTCTGGTTTAGGATCTTCAATCGCAATATCCTTCTGAGATAAAACTCCAATTAAACGATCACCTTTATATGCTTCTGTTAATAATTTTATAGATTTATCTCTCCCTGCTGTAATTGGAGCAACTACCCCTGGGAAAAGAACTGTATTTCTTAAAGATAAGACAGGTAATGAAGATGGTAAATCTTGCTTTTGCAATTTTACTTCTTCTTCTTTACTCATTAAGGGAATTAATTCAATTTCGTCTTCCATTCTATTATTTAATGACAAACTGTCAATTATTTATAATTCTAAACAATTTTGTCAGCATATTTATCTAAATTAAACACACTAACAACACTAATTATCAACTAAAATTCAATAGTTACAGTATCTAAAACAACTATAAATATTAGTCAATTATATTAAAGTCAATTCTTATGCCAATGCTTTTAGCTGTCAGTTTTGGCGTTTTATTGACGAATCACAAAGATAAGTCATATTAACTAAAAACATTTTAAAGCATTAGAATCCGCTACAATATTTAATTATTAAAAATAAAAAATTCGGACAACTGCCCGAATTTTATTATTTATTTAAATTTAAAGTCTTACGATATAAATCTTCGTATTGAGGTAAGATATTCTTCTTATCAAAACGAATTGCTTGTTCTTTAGCATTTGTACTAAACTGAAGCAATCTTTGATCATTTTCTAGAATATGAATTGCTTTTTCAGCCATCATTTCTACATCACCAACTGGACAAACAAACCCCGTAACACCATCAATATTAACTTCTGGTAAACCACCAGCGTTAGAAGATATAACAGGAACATTAGCCGCCATTGCCTCTAAAGCAGCCAAGCCGAAACTTTCTTGTTCCGAAGGAAGTATAAATAAATCTGCAGCTTTTAATACATCTTGCAAATCGCTTACCATACCAAGGCTTTTCACTTTATCTTGTATTCCGTATTCATTAATTAATTGATCAGCTAATTCCCATTCTGGCCCCTCGCCTGCAATAATTAATTTAGATGGAATCGTTTTCTGAATGATATTAAATGTCGAAATAACATCTTGAATTCGTTTTACTTTTCGAAGATTTGATGTGTGAAGAATAACTTTTTCAGTAGGTTCAGCAAAATTATTGCGACAACAAATACATTTTTCAGGCAAATATTGATCATTATCAATAAAATTATGTACTACTTGAATATCATTCGTAATCTCGAACGCTTTAAGCGTATCTTGTTTTAAACTTTCAGAAACTGATGTAACAACATCCGATTCGTTAATAGAAAATTCAACAGCAGTTTTATAAACAGGATGTTTTCCAACTAAGGTAATATCAGTACCATGTAAAGTAGTCACAATAGGTAAATGATAACCTTTACGAGCTAACATTTGTTTGGTAAAATATGCTGCATAAGCATGTGGAATAGCATAATGAACATGTACCAAATCTAATTTGTATTGTAAAACTTTTTCATACAAAATTGTACTTAAAGCCAAATCATACGGTTGATATTGGAACAACGGATATGTTTCTACATGGATACGATGAAAGTATATATTAGGTAACTTAATATTTAATCTAGCGGGAACATTGGTACTAAAAAAGTGAACTTCATGCCCTTTTTCAGCTAAATCCATACCTAATTCTGTTGCGACGATTCCAGAACCACCATAGGTTGGATAACAAACAATTCCGATTTTCATAGTCGATTTCATATCCCAAATTTAAGGTAAAATTGAATCATAAATCGCTTGAAGAATATTTTCTCTCACTTTTTTTGAAGAAAGTAAGTTATTTTCCTCGCTAACATTGACACGATTACTTAAAAAAACATAAACTAAATTATATTTAGGATCGACCCAAACCATTGTTCCTGTGAAACCAAAATGTCCATACGCATCTGCAGATGCACCTTTTATTGTTTTAACCAAGGTTTTGTCGAAACCAGCACCACGATTAGAATTTGGATATTGTTTACTTGTAAATTGATCTACTATTTCTGGTTTTATAAATTGTACGCCACCATACGAACCACGGTTCAGATACATTTGCATCATTTTTGCCATGTCCATCGCATTAGAAAATAATCCGGCATGACCTGCAATTCCACCCATCATAGCCGCACCTTGATCGTGAACAAATCCATGCACTAATTGATTTCTGTACGTTTTATCGTATGCAGTTGGAACAATAAATTCTAGATCAAAAACTTCTTTTGGATTATAAGTTGTGCGATACATTCCCAAAGGGCGATAGAATTTTTCTTGTAAAATATTGTTGTAATTTTTCTGATAATCTTTTTCTATTTTCTTTTGAAAAATATAATATCCTAAATCAGAATATTCATACGTTTTTTTACCTAAAGGAGATTTGGCAATATCTTCGAAAATAGAATCTTTAATGGAAGAAAGTATGTAAATATTGTCAGTTACTTTTATGCTATGTTCTTCGTTTTGTTTTCTGGAATAGAAATCCAAATATAAACGAGCATTTTTTACATTAACTGTTTCTTTGTAAAAGCCAATCCATGGTGCTAAACCTGATTGATGAGCTAGTACTTCTTTTACTTTAAGATTGTTTTTATTGGTGTTTTTTAGATCTGGATCTAATTCACCCAACGATTGATCGAAGTTCATTTTACCAACCTCAAATTCCTTCATAATTAAAGGAATTGAAGCGGTAATTTTTGTAACTGAAGCGACATCGTATAAATGATCCCAATCCAGTTTATTTTTATTTTTGATGTCTTGCGTTCCAAAAACCTTATCATAAATAACTTTTCCATCCTTTGCAACCACAATTTGCATTCCGGGTGTATAGTTTTTATTTACAGCATCTTGAGCTAAATCATCAACTTTATTTAATTTTTTTTTTCAACACCAACGTTAGCTGGTTCATCAAATCCTAAACGTTGAATCGCTTGTGTTTTTACTTGATCTCCGTATTTGATCTTTTCATTAACGGTAACTGGAAGTTTTCCTTTTGCTGGAATTGCACCGAAAATAATTTGTGGAGCAATTTGTTTTGTTTGATCTGTATTTTGATAGTTAACGACCACACCATCTATCGAACTTAAATCCAAATCCTTTAAACCATATGGACTTGTAAATAAGGTTAAAATAGATTTCTTATCAGCTGGAGTTGATTTTAAAATCGCTTTAGATGTAGCTGATAATTTATAAGATTTGTAAACCGTTTCATTTGATAAGAAAGCTCCATATATCACATAATCAAATTCATTTAACTTATTAATTTGTGAAGCATTATCAATTTTAACCAATTTTACATCAGCATATTTCTTTAAATGATCATGAAAAATTTTATAATCAGTTTGTTCCAGCGGAACGAAAGCTATTTTAGCCGTAACATCTGTAATTGGCAAAACATTATTTGAATTTTTTGTTACAGTTGTAGCTTCTTCATAAATTTTATATGTTAATGCTGAATTTTGTTCAGAATTTAAATCTTCAAAAACATTATTGGCATGTAATGGTTGAAAATTATTCAATCCAACTAAATATTTAGCCATTAAAATTTTCTTTACACTTTCAGCTAAACGATTTTCTGAAATTTCACCTTTTTCAATTGCAGCAATAATCTTTTGCTTACCTACTTTTACTCCTTGAGAAAACAATAACATATCATTTCCAGCTAAAAAAGCCTTGTAATCAACATCGCCAGGCGCAAACATTTTTGCCACACCATCCATGTTTAATGCATCAGTAATCACAATCCCTTTAAAATTTAAATCGCCTTTTAAATAATCTGTGACAATTTTTTTAGATAAAGTTGAAGGAATTTTAGGATCAGGTTCTAATGCAGGAACATTTAAATGCGCAACCATTACGGCTTGCACGCCATTATTAATCAATTCACGAAATGGAGCAACGTGATATTTTTCTAAATCTGATTTATTTGCCGAAATTAATGGTAAAGTTTTATGCGAGTCTTGATCTGTATCGCCATGACCAGGAAAATGTTTTGCAGATGCTAAAACTTTCATCGATTGTTGCCCACGCATAAATGCTGAACCTTTTAACCCGACATTTTTAGCATCTGATCCATACGAACGATTACCAATAATTGGATTATTTGGATTTACATTAACATCTACAGTTGGTGCAAAATTAAAATGAATTCCCATTCGGTTAGCTTGTTTCCCAATTTGCACTCCGGCTTGATAAACTAAATCTTCTTTTTCTAAAGCACCCATAGTCATATTCCACGGGAAACGTTCAACACCTTTTAATCGCATCGCTAAACCCCATTCCCCATCAACACCAATAATTAATGGAATCTTTGAAGTAGATTGATAACGGTTTGTTAGATCAATTTGTTTTACCGCTTGATCTTGCATGAAAATTAATCCTCCGATTTTCTCTTCTTGGATTAATTTTAAAATTTCTTCTTCATGCGCTGCATCTCGATTAGAATATGCTGCAACGATGAATAATTGCCCCACTTTTTCGTCTAAAGAAAGTGAATTATATTTTTCATCTACCCATTTCATCTGTAAAGAATCAACATATAGTGGTGATTCTGTCAGATTTATCGCATTGTATTCTTGCGCATAAGAGGAAGAAAAAAAGGAAAAGGAAGTTATTATTGCGATTAAGTATTTTTTCATCAATCTTTATTTAACTTTGTGTTTTATTTCGTTTGATTATTTTATTCGAAATTATAGTTTCAAATTTAATTAAAATTTTAAAATATGTCATTATTGGCTGTTGTACAAGACAACATGTTAAATCATCCATGGTTAATTGCGGGATTTGGTGTCGCGGTAATTATTATGCTTTTATTGGATTTAGGTGTTTTCAATAAAAATTCTCATGCTGTTTCAAACAAGGAAGCACTTTCTTGGAGTATCGTATGGATTTCATTAGCAATGATTTTTAGTGGTGTTATCTATTTTGTATTCAAACAAGCAGATGGACACGCTTTTGCAATGGAAAAATTCTCACAATTCCAGGCTGCGTATTGGATTGAAAAAGCTCTTTCTGTTGATAATTTATTTGTATTTATTCTTGTTTTCGGATTTTTCAAAATTCCGAAAGAATATCAACACAAAGTATTATTCTGGGGAATTTTAGGAGCATTAGCATTTAGAGCAATATTTATTTTCGCAGGTGTAGAATTAATTAAAATGACTTATTTACCAGCTTTTGAAATTGGTGATTTTAAATTCATTTTAGATAATGATACTGCAGAACATGCTAATTTAGCCGCGAAAGAATACTTTAGACCAAATGTGGTATTGACAATTTTTGGTATTTTCTTAATCTTTGCAGGTATTAAATCATGGTCGTCTAACGACGATGAAGATCAAGATTTATCTAAAAACTTTGGTGTAAGATTGGTTCATAAATTTTATAAAGTTTCTCCGAATTTTGATAAAGATAAATTCTTTACAGTACAAAATGGTGTTAAGATGGCAACTCCATTATTTGTAGCGTTAGCAGTAATCGAGATTACAGATTTAGTATTTGCGGTAGATAGTATCCCTGCTATTTTCGCAATTGCTCCGAATGATCCATTTATTCTTTATTCATCTAATATCTTTGCGATTTTAGGTTTACGATCATTGTATTTCCTATTAGCTAACTCGATGGATAAATTTAATAAACTACATTATGGTTTGGCTATTATTTTAACTTTTATTGGTATTAAAATGATAATTATGCCTTTCTATCATTTTGAGTCAACTGTCTCTTTAAGTGTAATTGGTGGAGTATTATTAACGACGATAATTTGGTCATTAATCTCAAACAAAAAAGAAGCTTAAAACATTATACAATTAAAAAATCCCACGAATGTGGGATTTTTTTTTATTTAGATTTTTAATTGATATAATACGTTAAAGCTGCTGATAAAAACGATGTTCTATTAGAATCGTTATCCCACCTATCGTAACCATACGTATCAATTAATCCCACTCCGTAACGAACATTTAGTTCAAATTTACGTTGATAAGAATAACCAACACCTACGTTAGCAGCCAAATCAAAGGACTTTAAAATATTATTTGATGCTTCAGGTCCCAGCGGATCAATATTATCAGAAATTACGAATCCAACTTGTGGCCCTGCTTCTAAAAAGAAATCACTTCCTTGATCATCAAAATAGAATTTATACATAATTGGAATATTGACGTAATCTACAAATGCTTTGTATTTATTCCCCGCTCTATCTACTGAAAATTCACCTTGATTTGTATATAAAACTTCGGCTTGTAAATAATGATCTTCTGTATTAGAAGATAGCTGATATTTACCTACAACACCTGCTAATAATCCGATTCTTTCTTTTGAAATTCCGTGTACTACTGTTGTATTACTTAATCCAGCACCAGCTTTTACACCAAATTGAAATTGTGAAAATGCAATTGAAGAAATAGATAAAAAAGCCAAACTAAGGAGTTTAGATTGTAATTTTTTCATAAGTAAGTTTATAATTGTTTATATAAAAATAGAAATAAAATCCATAAAAAAACCCTTTTTACAAAAGGGTTTCAAATAGTTAAGCTTTTTATATTAAAAAATTATTTTGCTAAAGGAGGAAATTTTGATAAGATTTCATTAATTGCTTGTGGAATTTTATCATTTTTAGCAGAAATGTTGGAAATATTTAAATCAGATCCTACACCTTGCCAAACTAAAATATTCTTTTTATCATCTATGATATCAATGATGATTTTACCAGCTGTATAATCAGAAACTGATGGATAACCACCCCAATATCCATATCCGTAAATATCATTATCAACACGTACTTCTTGAGTTGAACTTGCTAATATATTAACAACCAAATCGGCACCACTAGTAACTTTCGTAAAACCTTTGGTTGCCATTTCTTTATCAATAGAAGATATGATTCTGTTTTTATCTAAATCATTAATACTTAATTTATCAATTCCTTTTTGATGATATGAATAGGTTTTATAAGTATTGAAGTTAGCCGTTCTATCATAATCCGTTGCAACGTTAACTGCGTTACAACTTGCTAATAAAATAAAACTAAATAATGCTACAAATAATGAGATATTTTTCATGTTAAATTGTTTTCTAAATCATCTTAAATTTAATATCCTTTTTCTAAATAAAAAAACCTGATTTTAAAAAAATCAGGTTTAATTTATTATTTAGTAATAACGTGGATTGAAATCTAATAAATATGTTAGTGATAATGAAATTAATGATGTTCTATTAAAATCATTGTCTCTGTATTTAAAATCCCATGAATCAACTAATCCCCAGCTATATCTTAAATTTAACTCAAGTCTACGTTGATAAGAGTATCCAACACCTCCATTAATTGCTATATCGAACTTGTTTAAAACATTATTATCCGATCCCAACCAAGGCATATTTGGATTTGGCGAAGGGTATTGATCAACCACATCGTTAATTACAAACTGAACTTGTGGACCAAACTCAATGAAGAAATCATTATCCGTATCAGATAAATAGTGTTGATACATCACCGGAATTGTTAAGTAATTTACATTTACTTTATAAGGTCCGTTTTCCTCACCAATTGTACTATACAATAACTCCGCCTGAATATAGTTACGGAAATTTCTGTAGTATCCCATTTCTAACTGGTATTTAGCTAAGAAACCACCTTGAATAGCAATACGTGATTGTGAATCTGGATTAATATTTTTATAATTTGATAATCCAGCTCCAATTTTAGCTCCTAATTGTAATTGAGCTAAAGCGGGTAATGATAAGAAAATACTTGCTATTACAAGTAAAAACTTAACTTTTAATGTCTTCATGTATAAGTTTTAATAGAGTTTATGATAAAATAGGTTCTTTAACTTTTATTTCTACGTTACCATTGTGATTAATACGTACAAGTTCTACATATTGCGTTTGATTAACTAATGATAAATCAAAATCTGTTTGCACTTTGACATAGTTTTCAGTGAAACCAAACATTTTTCCTTCTTTATTATCATGTTCCCATAATACTTTCTGCGTAGATCCTAATTGAGTTTGATAGAAAGCCTGGCGTTTTTTCTCAGATAAAATGCGTAACATTTTATTGCGACGTTTACGTTCTGCTGGTTCTACAACACCTTCAAAATCGATTGCTTCTGTATTATCACGTTCAGAATATGTAAATACGTGTAAATAACTAATCGGTAATTTATTTAAAAAATTATATGTTTCTAAAAATAACTCTTCTGTTTCTCCAGGGAAACCGACAATTACATCAACCCCAATACAAGCGTTTGGTAATACTTCTCTAATTTTAGCTACACGATCTTCGTATAAATTAGATAAATAACGACGTTTCATCTTTTTTAGTATATCGTCGCTACCAGATTGTAAGGGGATATGAAAGTGAGGAACAAATCTTTCACTTTTTGAAACAAAATCAATTGTTTCATTTTTCAATAAATTTGGTTCAATCGATGAAATACGAATACGATCAATATTTTCCACTTTATCCAATTCCTGAACTAATTCTAAGAAGGTATGTTCGTGTTTTTTATTCCCGAATTCGCCTTTACCGTAATCACCAATATTTACACCAGTCAATACAATTTCCTTTATCCCTTTTTCAGCAATTTCTCTAGCATTTTTCAACACATTTTCCATAGTATCAGAACGAGAAATTCCACGAGCTAATGGTATTGTACAGTAAGTACATTTATAATCACAACCATCTTGCACCTTTAAAAAAGCACGTGTACGATCTCCGATAGAGTAAGATCCTACATAAAAATCTGCTTCTTCAATTTCACAAGAATGGATAATAGCTTCTTCTTGTTTATTTAAGTTCTCTAAGTATTGAGCAACATTAAATTTTTCTGCTGCACCCAAAACTAAATCAACACCTTCCATTTGTGCGATTTCTTCAGGTTTTAATTGTGCATAACAACCAACAACAACTACAAATCCATCTGGATTTGCTTTTAATGCATTCTTTACAATCGTTCTACATTCTCTATCTGCATTTGCTGTTACCGAACATGTATTAATTACATACACATTCGCTGGATCTGTAAATTCAACCTTCTGATATCCATGATCTTTTAAGTTTCTTGCAATCGTAGATGTTTCAGAAAAATTTAATTTACATCCTAACGTATGGAATGCAACTGTTTTTGTTTGATTAATCATAACTGCAAATTTATACATTTGCAATAAATAATGCATAGTTTTGAACTATAAAAAATTTAACATTAACCATGATTAAACACTTAGGTTACATTTTAATAACAATTTGTTTTTTTAGTTGTCATAAACAATCTGAAATAGATTCTTCTAAAGTATTTAAACTAAATAGATACGATAATATCTCTTCATTAGATCCTATTAATGCAAGAACACAGGCAAATAACTGGGCTTGTAACTTGATGTATAATAGCTTAGTTAAAATAAATAACAATTTAGAAATCGAGCCTGATATTGCGAAAAGTTGGACAATTTCTGAAGATGGTAAAACCTATACTTTTACTTTAAACAACAATATTTTTTTTCATAAACATCCGATTTTCGGTAAAGATTCTACAAGAAATGTAGTTGCTGAAGATTTTGTTTATTCTTTTGATCGATTAAATGATCCAAAAGCTGGCGGATCTGGTGGATGGATTATGAACAATATTGTAGATTATAAAGCTTTAAATGATACTATACTTCAGATTAATTTAAAAGAAGCATTTCCTCCATTTTTAGGTTTAATATCGATGAAATACGCATCTGTTGTACCGCATGAATTATTTAAGAATGGAAATGATGAGTTCTTAAAACATCCTATTGGAACAGGTCCATTTCAGTTCAAAATTTGGGAAGACAATGTAAAAATGGTTTTACGCAAAAATCCTTTATATTTCGAATTTGATGAAAAAGGGACACGTTTACCCTATCTGGAAGCAGTTAACATCACATTTTTACCAGAGAAAAATTCTGAATTTTTAGAATTAATTAAAGGTAATATTGATATGATGGCAGATTTAGATCCATCTTATAAAGATGAAATTTTAAATCCATTAGGTGAGTTAAGTGAAAAATACCGCGAAAATATTACGCTTTTAAAAGCTCCTTATTTAAGCACAGTTTATTTATGTTTTTATTTAGATCATCCAAATGCTATTGATCCCAAATTACGCGAAGCTTTAAATTATGGAGTTGATAAAAATAAGATCATTAAATATATGATGAAAGGAATGGCTTTCCCAGCTGATGGTGGATTCATTCCTAAAGGTTTACCAGGCTATTCAGCAAAATCTGGTTATAACTATAACCCACAAAAAGCGCGTGAATTAATCAATAGCTATAAAAAAGAAAACAAAACAATAAAACCAATAGAATTAACAACAGTACAAGAATATGTAGACATTTGCGAATACATTTCAGCAGAAATGGCCAAACTTGGTTTACCAATTCAAGTAAATGTTGTTCCAGGTCCGACGATGCGAGATGGAAAATCGACAGGAAAATTCGCTTTATTCCGTGCAAATTGGGGAGCTGATTATCCAGATGCTGAAAATTTCTTATCCTTATATTACTCTAAAAACTTTGCACCAGAAGGTCCAAATTACTCACACTATAAAAATGAAGCGTTCGATAAATTGTACGAACAATCCTATTTATTAAACAATATGGATGAACGAGCTAAAATTTACGCAGAAATGGATGCATTAATGATGAAATCATCTCCTATTCTACCTTTATTCTACGATCAAACAGCTGTTTTTTTGAATAAAAAAGTTAAAGGTTTTCAGATGAGTCCAATCAAAATTCTTGATTTGACAAGAGTTTATAAAGAAAAGTAGCATCAAAAAATAAACTAAAATCTTATAAATAATTTAATAACTAAGATTATCCTTTTAATATAATTTCCAAAATACAACAATTGATTAGCAAATATTCAAAATCAAATGCATTAAATCAACCATATTAATCAGTTATTTTTATAAAAAATGAGAATTTCATAATTCTGAATACCATTTTTTAGATATATTTGAACTTTAATTTGAACTATTATTTATATTTAAGTAAACACTTATGAAAGTCAGACAAGGTTTTGTAATTATTTCTATAGTACTTGTTCTAGCTATTTTAGGAATTTCTTTATTCTGGACTGGTATACTTTGGTCATTAATTATTGTAGCTCCCTTAATTATCATCGGAATCTATGATATGACTCAAAAAAAACACGCAATACGTCGTAACTATCCTGTTATCGGAAATTTCCGTTACATGTTAGAAAGTATTCGACCAGAAATCATGCAATATTTCGTAGAAACAGATACTGAAGGTAAACCTATTGATCGTTTAATGCGTTCTATGGTATACAGACGTGCAAAAAACGTTATTGATACTGTTCCTTTTGGTACACAACTAGATGTATACGAATCTGGATACGAATGGTTAAACCACTCGATGTATGCAGGAAAAATTAAACACGCTGATGATCCTCGTGTAAAAATTGGTGGAGATGAATGTAAACAACCTTATTTAGCAAGTTTATTAAACATTTCGGCTATGTCATTTGGATCATTAAGTGAAAATGCTGTTTTAGCAATGAACAAAGGTGCTAAATTAGGAAACTTCGCTCACAACACAGGTGAAGGAGGAATTTCTCCTTATCACTTAGAACCAGGTGGAGATTTAATTTGGCAAATTGGTACTGGATATTTTGGATGTCGTGCAAGCGATGGAGGATTTGATCCTGATAAATATGTAGAACGTGCTACATTACCAAATGTAAAAATGATTGAATTAAAAATTTCTCAAGGGGCAAAACCTGGTCATGGAGGAATTTTACCAGCAAATAAAAACACACCAGAAATTGCAGCAATTCGTGCAGTAGAACCTTACACAACAGTAGATTCTCCTCCATCACACTCTGCTTTCTCTGATGCCGAAGGAATGTTACATTTCATCAAACAATTAAGAGATTTATCAGGTGGTAAACCAGTTGGTTTCAAGATTTGTATTGGTATTAAAGAAGAATTCGTAGAAATTTGTGAAGCAATCATCAAAACTGGTATTAAACCAGATTTCATCGCAATTGATGGTGGTGAAGGTGGAACTGGAGCTGCTCCAGTAGAATTCTCGAACTCTTTAGGTATGCCTTTATTAGATGGATTAGCTTTCGCTGTTGATACTTTAAGAGGTTACGATTTAAAGAAAGATATTCGTGTTATTGCTTCTGGAAAAATTATTTCTTCTTTCCACATTGCTCGTGTTATGGCAATTGGTGCAGATTTAGTTTACTCTGCTCGTGCAATGATGATGGCCGTTGGTTGTATCCAAGCTTTACAATGTAACACAAATACATGTCCGGTTGGCGTTGCTACACAAGACCGCGATTTAATGAAAGGATTAGATGTACAAGATAAAGCTACACGTATGTACAATTTCCACAAGAAAACTATGCATATTTTATCTGAATTAATTTCGGCTACTGGTGTTAAATCACACCGAGATTTTAATCGTACACACGTCAATTTACGTGTTGACAATACGCGTGTAATGTCTTATGATCAATTATATCCAATTGTTGAAGTTGGGTCTTATTTAGGACGTACAAAAGAAGATATTATGCAAGAAATTAAATCTAAATTTGCTTTAGCAAGATAATTTAAGATTATATTTATATAAAAAAGCGACTTGATTTTCAAGTCGCTTTTTTATTATTTTAGTTTTGAAATTAAATCATGAGAAATATTTTCGATTACACCTTTTATCGCACTGCTAAAAGACATTTTAAAAGAGATGGTGTTGATGCTTTTACTGCCAGATTAACTCTATCATTTATTTTATCTTTATATTCTATTCCTTTTATTCTTATTTTATCTGATTTAATTAAAATTGAATCCAACATACCAATAGATATAATTCTATATTTTATTGGCTTTATTGTTATTCAATACTTTTTAAAGAAAAACTATAAAGGAAAATACTTAAAATTGAGAGAAAAATGGGTTAGAGAATCTAAAATGGAAAAATTTATCGGTGAAATATATATCATTCTATTTTTTTATCTCCTTTAGCTTTCTTGTTTTTGTGCCAGGAATTTATTTCAATTCAATAACTACAATTCCATCCTTTGCAGAAGATCCATATAAAACTAATGCTTTTTCATCTTTGTAAATTGTAATGGATTTAACTTGATTCGCATTTAATTGATTCGCTTCAGCAAAAGTGATTTGCTTTTGATTTAAAACTATTTTTGGTTGATTTAGCGTTCCTTTTTTTAGATAAATATCTTCGCCATTCATTAATTTTTCTAACTGTGTAAAAAAATCTGATTTCACTTTTATAGGCTGATTAATGAAAATATTATAAGTGTAATTTCCAGACGGAAGAAAATCAAGAAAATATTCAAAATCATCATTCGTTTTTATTCTTACACGCTTAAATAATTCGTCCAATTGATGATTGGATTGATATTCCTTTTCTTGTATTGATTTATCGCTTAAAAACGTTATAACTTTATAAGGCGCTTTATCTAATTTAAGTCCTTCATCATTTAAAATATCAATATTTTCTAATTCTTTCGAATCAAATTTACTATCATAAAAATAACTCTGATTCGTGTCTAAGTTTTTAATTTCTCGTGTAAAAAATACTGAATCATTAACAACAGTGATCTTTTCGTTTGCAGATAAAATTTCAATTTTAATAAATTTATTTTGTCCTTTATCCTCCTTCTCTTTAATTGTTTTTTCTATCGATTTTTTATCAATTTTTAATTGCGCTTTAGAAGGTATCGCAGCAAAAGTTAGTAATAGTATTAATTGATATATCTTATTCATTTTAATTTCAAATTGATTAACTCAACTAATATAATGACTAAAAACAAAAAAGCCGTTCTTACGAACGGCTTTTAATTTATGGATAGTTATAATTTTTTACTTCAAATTATAATTCTAATGCTTTACGAGCATCACCTCCCATTAAAACATTTAATGGATCTTCGATACCTTCTTTAACTGCAACTAAGAATCCAACAGATTCACGTCCGTCAATGATACGGTGATCGTAAGATAAAGCGATGTACATCATAGGAGCGATAACAACTTGACCGTTTTTAGCGATTGGACGCTCAACGATATTGTGCATTCCTAAAATACCTGATTGAGGTGGGTTGATGATTGGAGTAGACATCATCGATCCAAATACACCACCATTAGTGATTGTAAATGTACCTCCTGTCATTTCATCAACTGTAATTTTACCATCACGTACTTTGATTGCTAAATCTTTAATAGATTGTTCAACACCACGGAAAGTTAAGTTCTCAGCATTACGAACTACTGGTACCATTAAACCTTTTGGTCCTGATACAGCAACTGAAATATCAGAGTAGTCGAATTTAACTTGGTAATCACCATCGATCATAGAGTTAACGTCTGGGAATAACTCTAATGCACGAGTAACAGCTTTAGTGAAGAAAGACATAAATCCTAATCCAACACCGTGTTTCGCTTTAAATTCGTCTTTGTATTCGTTACGTAAAGCAAAGATAGCAGACATGTCAACTTCGTTGAAAGTAGTTAACATAGCAGTTTCATTCTTAACAGAAACTAAACGCTCAGCGATTTTACGACGTAAAGAAGATAATTTTTTCTCAGAAGAAGCACGAGAACCAGAAACTGGAGCTTGTCCCATAGCTGGAGTATGACGAACTGCATCTTCTTTAGTGATACGACCGTCACGACCTGTACCAGCAACTTGAGCAGCGCTAATTCCTTTTTCATCTAAAACTTTCTTAGCAGCTGGAGATGGAGTTCCTGTAGCGTAAGTTGGAGCCGGAGCAGCTGGTGCAGCAGGAGCTGGAGCAGCTTTAACTTCTTCTTTAACTTCTTCTTTAACTTCAGCTTTTGGAGCTTCAGCAGCTGGTGCAGCAGCACCTTCTGGTTTAGCAGCAGCAGTATCGATGTGACAAACAACTTGTCCTACCTCTACAACGTCACCTTCCTCAGCTTTTAAGTAGATAATACCTGCTTCCTCAGCTGGTAATTCTAATGTTGCTTTATCTGAATCAACTTCAGCAATTGCTTGATCTTTCTCTACGTAATCACCATCTTTAACTAACCAAGTAGCGATTTCTACTTCCGTGATAGACTCCCCTGGTGAAGGGACTTTCATTTCTAACATATCTATTAGCTTTATTTTTTTATTTAAATACTTTATTAATTACCTCTTCGTAAATAGCAGCCCAACGCTTGCTAGATCCTGGTGCTGTTGCAGCAGATTCTTTAGGAGAAACTACGTCAAATGGAAGTTTACGGTATCTACGTAAAATGTAACCCCACGCTCCCATATTTTCTGGTTCTTCTTGAGCCCAAATTAACTCAGCATCACCATATTTCGCTACAATTTCCTCAATGCGTCCTTCTTGGATTGGGTATAATTGCTCTAAACGTACAATTGCTGTAGTTGTATCTCCTAATTCTTCACGTTTCTTAGCTAATTCGTAGTAAATTTTACCAGAACAGAAAACTAATTTCTTAGCGTTTTTAGGATCTACAAATGTATCTTCGATAATTTCTTCGAAAGTTCCAGTTGTGAAATCTTCTAATTTAGAAACCGCTTGTGGATGACGTAATAATGATTTTGGAGACATTACTACTAAAGGTTTACGATAATCTGTAACAACTTGTCTTCTTAAAGCGTGGAAGAAGTTAGCTGGAGTTGTAATATTTGCAACAATCATGTTATTATCAGCTGTTTGCTGTAAGAAACGCTCTAAACGTGCAGAAGAGTGTTCAGCACCTTGACCTTCGTAACCATGAGGTAATAACATTACTAATCCGTTTTGTAATCTCCATTTATCTTCTGCAGCAGAGATATATTGGTCGATCATAATTTGCGCTCCATTTGTAAAGTCACCAAATTGTGCTTCCCAAATAGTTAATGCATTTGGATTTGCCATTGCGTATCCATAATCGAAACCTAATACTCCGTACTCAGATAATAATGAGTTGTACACTCTGAATTTCCCTTGATCTTCAGAAATTTCATTTAATAAAATTACTTTCTCTTCTGTATCTTCAGTTTTAATTACCGCGTGACGGTGAGAGAAAGTA
The DNA here is from genome assembly GCF_017948305.1 of Faecalibacter bovis. Taxonomy (NCBI): domain Bacteria; kingdom Pseudomonadati; phylum Bacteroidota; class Flavobacteriia; order Flavobacteriales; family Weeksellaceae; genus Faecalibacter; species Faecalibacter bovis. The sequence continues at coordinate 1,871,071 of NZ_CP072842.1, read as the reverse complement.
CCACGTTGTACATCTTCACCAGATAAACGGATATCACGACCATCTTTTAAGATTGATCCGAAAGCTAAAGCTTCTCCTAATCCCCAATCAATTTTATCTTCTTCGATCATTTTTGCACGTCCTTCAACTAAACGAACAATTTTACGAATGAATTTTTTATCTCCAGGAATTGTAGAAATTGTTTTAGCAATCTCTTTTAATGCGTCAGCATCGTATGCTGTATTTGCTTTTTCAAAAACTTTGTCACCTTCAGCAATTTCATACCCTTCCCATACCTCTGGCATGAAAGGAAATAATCTATTACGTTCAATTTCTTTAGAAGCTGTAAAGTTTTCTTCTAATAAAGCTTTGAATTCTTCTTCTTTTTGTTTTACAATATCTTCACCAACTGCACCTTCTTTTAATAATTTATCTAAATAAATTTGACGAGGATTTGGGTGTTTAGCGATTGCATCGTATAATTTTGGTTGAGTAAATTTAGGCTCATCACCTTCGTTGTGTCCATATTTACGGTAACCTAATAAATCGATGAAAACATCTTGTCCGAATTGTGCACGATAATCTGCAGCAAAACGGAATGCGTGTACTACTGCCTCAGCATCATCCGCGTTAACGTGTAACACTGGAGATAAAGTTACTTTAGCAATATCTGTACAATATGTTGACGAACGAGAATCTAAATAGTTCGTTGTGAAACCAATTTGGTTATTTACTACAACGTGAACTGTACCTCCTGTTTTGTATCCTTCTAATGACATCATCTGTAAGACTTCGTAAACAATTCCTTGTCCAGCTACAGCCGCATCACCATGAATTAAAACAGGTAAGATTTTAGAGTAATCTTCGTTATAATCTTTTTCAGCTTTCGCACGTGTAATACCTTCAACAACTGCATCAACAGTTTCTAAGTGAGAAGGGTTTGGTGCTAAGTTAATTTTAATATCTTTTCCGTTTAAAGCTTGGATTGTATTAGTAGAACCCATGTGATATTTAACATCACCAGCTACTAAATCTGTATCAAAAGCTTTTCCTTCGAACTCTGAGAAGATTTGAGAGTAAGATTTTCCAAAGATATTTGTTAATACGTTAAGACGTCCACGATGAGCCATACCAACTACAACCTCTTGAACACCTAAATCAGATGAACGGTTAATTAAAGTATCTAATCCTGGGATTAAAGACTCGTTCCCTTCAACAGAAAAACGTTTTTGTCCTACGTATTTTGTATTTAAGAAATTTTCAAACGCAGTTGCTTGATTTAACTTAAATAAAATTCTTTCTTTATCCTCTTTTGATAATTTTGGGTGGTTTAAGTTTTGGTTTAACCAATTTTGAATCCACTCAATCTTTTGAGGTTCTCTAACGTACATGTATTCAACTCCAATTGAATCACAGTACATTTCTTCTAAATGGTTTACAATTTCTTTTAAAGTAATTGCTCCACCAATACCTAAAATTTCACCTGCAGTGAAAGTTTGATTCAAATCAGCTTGAGATAAACCGAAGTTTTCTAATGCTAATGTTGGTTCCCACTTTCTACGCTCTCTAACAGGGTTAGTTTTTGTGAATAAGTGCCCACGTGTACGGTAAGCATTAATCAAATTAATAACCTTAAATTCCTTCTGAACTGAGTCAGGAACTTGAGCTGAAACTGCTGGGTTTACCACTTGTTGAGCAACCTTAGTCTCTCTTGCAGGAGCTGTTGCTACAAACAATGGCTCTCCATCATAAGTCGCGTTTGCGAAATCATACCCTTGGAAAAATGCTTTCCAACTAGGCTCTACACTATCCGGATATTGGATATACTGGTCATATAAGTCGCCGATAAACTCAATATGAGCGGCGTTCAAAAACGAAAAACGATCCATAAATTTTACTCTCTATGAGATTTAGCTACAAAAATAAACTATTTAAGTTTTTAAAAAAAATTACTTTCATCATATTTATCCTATTACGCCATAAAAATATATTATAGTTAATTTATTATTACATTTGGTAAGAACTTTTGAAAGAAACATAGCATTTATGCGTGAATTTTTAAGCAAAAAACTATCAAATCAATGGATTGGTTTCAGTTTGATCTGTATTATTTTTTCGTTAACGATTTGGATTTCCAATAAAATTGTGAAACAATTAAAGGATGTTGAAAAATCAAAAATTGAAAATTATGCGAAATCGTTAGAGTTAATCAGCCAGAACGAATATATCGATCCGATAACACAAGATTTTTTATTCAAATTAATCGAAGACAATAGTACTATACCTGTAATTTTAGTTGATGAGCAAAATAATATCAACTTCACAAAAAACATTGATCCGTCAATAGAAAATGATTCTGAAAAATTAAAAAAATACACAGACAAATTAAAGAAAGACAATATGCACATTGAAGTAAATTTACCAGATGGTAAAAATCATGTGTATTACTCAAACTCAAACCTATTAAATCAATTACGATACTACCCTATTATATTAATCGTTCTTTGTGGTTTATTTATTATGTTTTCTTATCTGTATTTTAAAAGTATTAGAGATACAGAAAAAAGTTATTTATGGGCCGGAATGGCTAAAGAAACTGCTCACCAAATTGGAACTCCACTTTCGTCATTAATGGGTTGGGTTGAATTATTGAAATTAGAAGAAATTGAACAAACGCCTATTTTAGAAATTGAAAAAGATGTTAATCGACTAAAACATATTGCTGAACGTTTTTCTAAAATAGGTTCTGAAGCAGAATTAAATGATCATAATTTAGTAGATGTTACCAATTCGACTTTATCTTATCTAAGACAGCGAATAAGCAAAGGAATTGAATTAAATTTTAATACTGAATTAGAAGAAATTACAACTAAAATGAATCCCTTGTTATATAGTTGGGTAATTGAAAACTTAATTAAAAATGCTGCGGATGCAATGCAAAACAAAGGAGTTTTAGATGTAGCTATTAAAGCTATCGGTAAAAAAATTGAAATCAGTGTGAGTGATACTGGTCCTGGAATTCCACCAAAATTGCAACATAAAATTTTTGAACCTGGTTTTACAACAAAAAAACGTGGTTGGGGTTTAGGATTATCGTTGGCTAAAAGAATTGTAGAAGATTATCATAAAGGAAAAATATTCGTTTACGAATCTTCGAAAGAACGAGGAACTGTTTTTAAAATAATCTTGAAACGATAAAATAAAACCGGCTTTCAGTTTTCTGAAAGCCGGTTTTATTTTATATCATTATAATGATGTATTAAAATCCTAAAATTGCTTTTGCAATCATAAAGTAAATAAACACTCCGATGATATCATTACTTGTCGTGATAAATGGACCTGTTGAAACAGCTGGATCAACACCTCTTCCATTTAAGAAAATAGGAATAAATGTTCCGATAATTGCGGCGTTAATAATAACTGCTACTAATGCTACACATATCGTCATAGAAACATAGTAAGACGTTCCGAACATAAAATGTGTAATTAACAATACTACCAATGCGATTCCTAACCCGTTTAACAATCCAAGTAAAAACTCTTTACCTAATCGTTTTAAAATACCACCTTTGATAGAGCCATTGGCTAAACCTTGTACCACAATTGCCGAAGATTGGATTCCGACATTTCCTGCAGTAGATTGTATCAAAGGCACAAACATTAATAATATTGTATACTTTTCTAAAGCAGACTCGAATCCAGACATGATTGATGCAGCGCCTAAACCACCTAACATCCCAATCATTAACCAAGGTAAACGAGCTTTGGTTAATTTCAAAATGCTATCATCAGAATCTACATTTTGTGTAATACCGGCTGCTAACTGATAGTTTTCTTCTGCCTCTTCACGAATAACATCTAACACATCATCAACCGTAATCACACCAACAAGACGCTTTAACTCATCAACAACGGGAACTTCATACAAATCATATTTTTCGATGACCTTAGCAACTTCTAAATCCTTTGTATCAATATTGACATACTGAATTTTAGAATTATAAACATCTTCAACCTTTGTATTAGCAGATGTTGTAAGAAATTTCTTTAATGATAGCGTTCCTAATAATATATCATCATGATCGACAACATAAATAGAAAAAACTTCTTCTAAATCTTCTGCTTGCTTACGCATTTGTTTAATAGCTGTGATAACTGACCAATCTTTGTTTACCTTGATCATTTCTTTCCCCATTAAACCACCTGCAGTATCTTCATCGTAACGAAGTAATTCAACAATTTCTTTCGCTTGTTCCTTATCTTCAATTTGAGCAATTACCTCGTTTTTTTTACGATCAGAAAGTTCATTAATAATATCAACCGCATCATCGGTATCCATCTCATTAATAACTTCGATAGCAATTTCTTTGGCAGAAAAAGTATGTAAGATTTTTTTACGATCATCTTCTTCTAATTCAAGAAGAATATCAGCAGAAGTTTCATTTTCGAGTAAATCAATTACAAAAGCTTGTTCCTTAGTGGAAAGTTCATCAAACAATTCAGCAATATCAGCAGGGTGAAACCCATCTAACATTTCTTTTACAGCTTTCGCATTTTGTTCTTTAATTCTTTCTGAAAGATTAACAATTAAATCTTTTGTAATTTCTACATTCATATGCTTATTGCATCAATTTTGTTAACTCGATAAAATCTTCTACAGATAACTGTTCAGCGCGTAAATTTAAGAATTCATGTTCGTTTAATTGCTCAGGAATCCCTACAGATTTTAAGGCATTACGTAATGTTTTACGACGTTGTCCGAAACCAGCTTTTACTACTTGCACAAATTTTGAACGATCTACTCCTTCTATTTCAGTACGGTAACGTTTCATAATAATTACACCAGATTTAACTTTTGGTGGTGGTGTAAAAACATGTTCTGGTACTGTAAATAAATATTCGCAGTGGTAATATGCTTGCGCTAAAACAGAAAGAATACCATAATCTTTTGTTCCTTTTTTAGAAGCTATACGTTCTGCCACTTCTTTTTGGAACATTCCGCAAAGTTCTGGAACATTTTCACGCTCATCGATTGTTTTAAAAATAATCTGTGAAGATATATTATAAGGAAAATTACCTAAAATAGCAATTTGTTCATCAAATTTAGATGAAAAATCCATTTTAAGAAAATCCTCTGAATGTATTTTAAAACCTGGATAAAAAGGTTGATACACTTCTTGTAAATATTCAACAGATTCAGTATCAATTTCAACAACCTCTATATTTTTTTTAGCTTGAAGTATATATTTAGTCAACACTCCCATACCTGGACCAATCTCCAATACACGATCGTAACCTTCCCAAGTTAAACCTTCGGCAATATCACGCGCAATATTCTCATCATTCAAAAAATGTTGCCCTAAATGTTTTTTAGCTTTTACTTTCAAATTTCTTAAAATTTTATATTTTCTTTAACCAATTTCGTACCGATTAACTATGTTTCGAAATAAGTTTTTTTTATCTTAGCCCCAAAAATAACCCAAATGTCAAAAACGAACGATAAATTTGAAAAAGGAAGACTTCGCTCTTCTAACATTACAGTCGTTATAAGTATATCTTTAGTTTTATTTTTATTAGGTGTATTTGGATTAATCGTAATTAATGCACAAAGTTACGCAGAACATCTAAAAAGAGAATTAAAAATCGAAGCATATTTTAATGATGTTGATGATCCGAAGATTAAAGACAAGGAATTATCGATGCAAAAAGAATATATCGATTCGTTAAAAATCAAGTACGATTTTATTGAAAGCACTCGCTACATCAGTAAAGAAGAGGCTTCTAAAATTGCTAAACTAGAATTGGGTATTGACGATGTTGAATTATTTGAGGCAAATATTTTCCCGCCATCTGTACAAATTACTTTAAATCCGAAGAAAATTAATTCTATCGAGCAAATTGATTCTATCAATTCAAAATTAGCTCAACATCCATTAATTGATAAGGTGAAAAGTGATAAACAAGCGATGGTTAAAATATACAACAGCATCAATACTATTACTTTTTGGTTAATGATTTTCGCGATTATTTTCTTAGTAATTGTTATTATTTTAATCAACAACTCTATTCGATTAAAAATTTATGCAAAACGTTTTAGTATTAAAACTATGCAATTAGTAGGTGCTCGTAGAAGATTTATCATGAAACCTTTCTTATTAGAAGGTGCATTTTTAGGATTCTTAGCTGCTATTATTGCTATTACTGGACTTGGAATTTTATGGTATTTATTAGCAACTAAGATCGGATTGTTATTATGGAATCCTAATTTCGGAATGTTAATTGGTGCTTTAATCGCATTAGGAGTTTTAATCGCTTTATTCAGTACACTATTTGCTGCATGGAGATATTTAAAATTAAAAACAGATCAACTATACTAATATTTTAATGAGTACATTAAATAATCAAAATACATTAAAATCAGAATCTACTAAAGGTTCTGATTTTACCTTTTTATTCGGTAAGAAAAATTACATCTGGATGGGAATTGGGATTGCATTAATTACATTAGGATTTATCTTAATGACTGGTCCCGATGCAAACACAACTCCAGATGGAAACTTTGATCCTACGTATTGGAACGAAGATATCTACTCTTGGAGACGAATTAGATTAGCTCCATTTTTAGTTATTGCAGGTTTTATTGTAGAGATTTATGCAATTTTACTTAACCCGAACAAAGAAAAATAATGGAAACATTAAAGGCAATTTTAGTTGGTATTGTACAAGGATTAACAGAATTCTTACCCGTATCATCTAGTGGACATATTGTAATTGCTCAAAATCTATTAGGATTAGATTTTGGAGAAGATGAAAATTTATTATTTGCAATTGTATTACATTTTGCGACTGCATTGAGTACAATTGTAATTTTTAGGAAGGATATTATTCAAATTTTTAAAGGATTATTTCAGTTTAAATGGAACGAAGAATTTCAGTTTTCATTAAAAATTGTTTTATCTATGATTCCAGCAGCCTTAGTAGGTGTATTATTAAAGGATCAATTAGAAGCTTTATTTTCTAATTTATTAGTGGTTGGAATTATGTTATTAGTTACCGCTTGTTTATTATTCTTTGCTGATAAAGCAAAAAGCACAACTAAAGATGTATCTTTTAAAGACGCTCTAATCATTGGAATTGCACAAGGTTTCGCTGCATTATTACCAGGTTTATCTCGTTCAGGATCTACAATTTCTACTTCTATAATTTTAGGAGATGATAAATCTAAAGCAGCTCGATTTTCTTTTTTAATGGTGTTACCTTTAATTTTAGGTGCAATTGCTAAAATGTTTTTAGATATGCAAGAAACTGGAGGTTTAGAATCTATCAACATCGCTCCTTTGGATTTAGTTGCCGGATTTTTCGCTGCATTTTTTGCAGGTTTATTCGCTTGTAAATGGATGATTAACATCGTAAAACAAGCTAAACTAATTTACTTTTCTATTTACTGTGTTATCGTAGGTACAATAGTAATTATTAGCACATTTTTATAATTAACTATATACTGATGAATGTAGAAAAGATACAAGAAGGACACGTTTTCTTAATCGATAAACCATTAGATTGGACTTCTTTTGACGCTGTAAATAAAATTCGTTGGAATATTCGCAAGGCTTACAACTTAAAGAAAATTAAAGTTGGTCATGCCGGAACTTTAGATCCAAAAGCGACAGGTTTGTTACTGATTTGTACAGGAAAATGGACGAAGAAAATTGATGAATTTCAAGCACAAGAAAAAACATATACAGGTACTATAAAGTTAGGAGTAACAACTCCGACTTATGATTTAGAATCTGAAGAAGATCAAATTTTTCCTACGGATCATATCACAGAAGAAATGATCCATGAAACTACAAAACAATTCACTGGCGAGATTGAACAACTACCTCCGATGCATTCTGCTATTAAAGTGGACGGAAAACGTTTGTACGAATTGGCGCGTGATGGACAAGAAATTGAACGTAAAGCGCGAAAAGTAACAATTGAAGAATTTAAAATCACAAAAATTGATTTACCATTTGTAGATTTTGAAGTTAAATGTTCAAAGGGAACATACATTCGATCTTTAGCTTATGATTTTGGTAAAGCATTAAATTCTGGTGGATATTTAACTGCATTACGCAGAACTAAAATCGGAGAATTTGATGTAATTAATGCTGAAAATTTTGCATTAGAAAAATCGTATTTCGAGGAAAATCAATAATCATTATATAAATTAAAAAAAGGTCATTCAGAAAACTGAATCACCTTTTTTTAATTATAATTGTATTAATACTTCGTTTATTTCCTTACTTACTGCTTTGGGTTTTTGCATCACCATAATGTGTGTTCCACCATCAATTATTTTACAATCTTTTATATATTCAATCGGAAAGACGATATCCTTATTTCCATGTATATGCGTCAAATTTTTAATTTCGTAAGCAGAAGATCGATTCCAGTTAACGATTTTATGAATGGACCATTTCAAATAATTTGCATCTTTAAACTCAAAAATATCGTCGATTGCATCTTCTTTTTTAGAATAATACAATTTCCTCATCATCATGTACGAAAACAAATGTTTTGAGGTAAAAAATTGCATAGGAATTATATGATGCGCATTAATTTTGGATGAAAATCTAAACATCAAAGGTAATTCTTCCCTACTCTTTACGCTGGATAATAAAATGGTATGCTTAGGATTAATAAATCGATTCATTTCCTGAACAATTATTCCACCAAAAGATAATCCCATCAGAAGAAAATCTTCCGTGGGATTTATTTGATTGATCATTCTTTCAGTGTAATGCGCTAAGGTTTCATTTTTTTCAGGATTAAGCCATGGGACATTAATCTGCTCAAAATCATCGTTAAGTTTCAGATTTCTAAAAGCATTTCCATTTGCACCTAACCCACTAACCTGATAAATTTTCATTTCTTTTTATAAAATATCTTTTCTTTTTGAGTAATCTGTTGGACGTACACCAATCACTTTCTGAAATGTATTACTGAATGTTGGTAAACTATTGTAACCCACCATCACAGAGATTTCACTGATAGAATATGTACCATCAATTAATAATTTTAATGCACGCAACATTCGTAAAATAGTAAAATATTGAACAAATGTCATCTGTAAATCTTTTTGGAATAATCTCGATAAAGATCTTTCACTAAACCCAAATTCAGCTGTTATCTTTTTCATCGTTATTGACGAGTCCATATTATCCTCTAAAAACTGTACAATTTTCTTTAATCGATCATCAGTTGGTAAAGGTAAAGCAAGTTTTAAGCTCGTTTTACTTACTTGTGGTAAAATTTCTTTAAAAGCTTGTCCAATAATATAATCGCTTCTGTGCTCAGAAGAAATATCACCTAACCATTTGTTAGTGAATAACAAAAGCTCTAATAACAACCCATTCGCTGGATAAATTCCAACTTTTTTATAAAATGCATGGTCTTGATCCGAAATAGGAAAATATAAATTCCTCATTATCACCTCTGGTGTATTTGGGTGAATACTATGTTCTGCATTTGGCGGGATCCACATAAAATGTCTTGCTGGCAAATAATAAGTTTCTTTCCCTATTTTTACATATACAATTCCACCTTCACAGTACAAAAATTGCCCCTTTTCATGTTTATGCTCAACAACATACGCTTCCGATATTTCCTTATGATAACAAAAGATTGAGTTAGGATTTTTATCAATCTCAGTTAAATAGTAACGAGTATCTAATTTAGTTTCTAGGTTTATATTCATAGTTTTGTAAAAGATTAAACTAATATACTACTTTATTTCATATATTGTACAAAGTACACAAACAATCGTGTCTTTTTTTAATAAATATTTGTCTTTTTTTAATATTGCGTAACCGAATATTATTTCAATTTTTGTAATTCCCTTTAGAAATTAAGGGAATAATTATTGAAAAGTAAAGATAAAGTTGCATTATGTTAGAAAGAATAAAATTAACAGATCTACACTCTAAAGTGATGACTGCTGAAGAATCTGCGAAGATTTTTGAGAACGGTATGACTGTAGGATCAAGTGGATTTACAAGAGGAGGAGACTCTAAAGTTGTATTAAAAGCATTAGCAAAGCGTGCTAAAACAGAAGAATTAAAAGTTACTTTAATTACTGGTGCATCTTTAGGTCATGATACAGATGCTGCTTTAGCAGAAAATGGTGCATTAACAAAACGTTTACCTTTTCAAGTAGACAACACACTACGTAAAAATATTAACGCTGGTAATGTATTATTCATTGACCAACACTTAGGTGAATCAGCAGAACACATCTTAAACGGACAATTCAAAATTGATGTTGCCGTATTAGAAGTTGCAGAAATCTTAGAAGATGGATCTGTTGTACCTACAACTTCTGTTGGTAACAATGTAGATATCGCTGCTAGTGCAGACAAAATTATATTAGAGGTAAATACAGCTATTCCTACATCTATCCGTGGAATGCATGATATTTACAAAGTTGAAGAGTACGGTTCTCGTTCAGCAATCAACATCACTGCATGTGATACAAAAATTGGTTCTGATGTAATTAAATTAGATCCATCTAAAATCGAAGCGATCGTTTTCCACGATATCACTGATATGGCTGGAGATATTGTTCCTGCTGACGAAGCAACATCAGCTATCGCTAAAAATATTGTAAACTTCTTCGAAAAAGAAGTTGAAGCAGGTCGTTTAACTAAAGAATTAATGCCATTACAATGTGGTATTGGTAAAGTTGCTAACGCAGTTTTAGGAGGTTTAGAGCATTCTAACTTCGAAAACTTAGTAATGTATTCTGAAGTATTACAAGATTCAACATTCGACTTAATCGATTCTGGAAAAATGAATTTTGCATCTGCATCTTCTATGACAGTTTCTCAGGAATGTTACGATCGTGTAATGAACAATATCGAGTTCTACAAAGACAAAGTTGTTTTACGTCCACAAGCAATTTCTAACTCTGCGGAAGTTATCCGTCGTTTAGGAATTATCGGAATCAACACTTCGTTAGAATGTGATATTTATGGAAACGTAAACTCTACTCACGTTACAGGAACACACATGATGAATGGTATTGGAGGTTCTGGAGATTTCGCTCGTAACGCTTACATCTCAATCTTCGTAACTGCATCTATTGCTAAAGGTGGAAACATTTCATCTATCGTTCCTATGGTATCTCACCACGATCATACAGAACATGATGTTGATATCATTGTAACGGAGCAAGGTTTAGCTGATTTAAGAGGTTTAGCTCCTCGCGAAAGAGCAATCGAAATCATCAACAACTGTGTTCACCCAGATTACAAAGAAGAGTTAATGTCTTACTTCGAAAGAGCATGTGCTGAAAGAGGTGGTCAAACTCCGCATATTTTAGAAGAAGCATTTTCATGGCACACTCGTTTAAAACAAACAGGTTCTATGAAAAAAGCTGAAGCTCAAACTGAAACTTTAGTAGGATAATTTTATAATTTTCCTTAATATATTTACAAGCACTTTCTTTTTAGGAAGTGCTTTTTTGTTGAAATAACGTAACTTTGTTAGACGACAAATTTTAGATATGAAAAAATTATTATACTTAACACTTATTACACCTTTACTATTTTCTTGTCAATCAGAAAGTAATCAAGAACAAACTTTAGAACAATTAGACAAAACTTCTGCAAGAGAAGTTGTTTTAAGCTCTACTACAATTGGTGATACAGTATTACATATTACAACACAAAAAATTTGGTCTAATAATCAGTTAGCTGGAGAAAAAATTGACACGTTAAAAACTGTAAAAGCAGCAAATGACACAATAAAAACTCCAATATATGTTACAATTCAATAATTTAGAGGGATGAATAATAATAAAAAAAGAGCCAGTCAACTTGTAACTTTAGTTTTAATTTCATCTGTTTTAAGTTCTTGCATGAAACGTGTAGAAGAACCTACTCCTGCAGAAAATGAACAAAAAGTTTTTATGCGTGCAGACTCTACAGCTCCTTATACGGATGTTTCAGAAAATTACGCACAAAACAACAATCAAAGTATGATGGGCGGTATGGGAACTTCTTTGCTTTGGTTTATGGCTTTTCGTAGTTTGTCTGGAGGTATGGGGTATGCAAGTCCTGGCTTACATCAACAATCTAATGTTGGAACCAATACTGCGAAAGCAACAGAAATGAAAAACCAAGCTATTCGTGGTGGATTTGGAAAATCAGCACAATCAAAAACAGTTTCATCTTAATTTTATAAATGGAATTAAAAAAATTACAAAAGGACTCTAATTGGCAAGAACGATTAGAAAATGTTGGTTTTGGTTATCATACAGACGAAAATAATAGAACATATTGGGTAGAAGATCGTTATTTTTCAATCACTCCAAAGGAAGCGGACAATATTTTTGATGCTACGAATCAATTATGGGAAATGTGTTTAGCAGCAGTTGAACATGTTATTGAAAATAATCGTTTGGATGAATTTAAAATTCCAAAATTCATTCAACCTTATTTAATTGAGAGTTGGGAAAACGAAACTCCTAGCATTTATGGACGTTTTGATTTTGCTTTTGATAAAAACAAACAACTAAAATTATTAGAATTTAATGCCGATACGCCTACTTCACTTTTTGAATGTGGCGTTGTACAATGGCTTTGGATGGAAAATTATTTTGGCGATACAAAAGACCAATTCAATTCTGTTCACGATAAATTAATTGAAACTTGGAAAATGTTAAAACCTTATTTAAAAGGTGAAACTTTACATTTTACATGTGTACGCGAATCTTTGGAAGATTTAACAAATGTTGAATATCTAAGAGATTGCGCAATACAAGCCGGAATTAATACTAAATTAATTTATATCGATGAAATTGGTTGGAATAATGTAAATTTTGTAGATTTAGAAGACGAGACGATAACAGATATATTTAAATTATATCCTTGGGAATGGATGGTAAATGAAACGTTTGCTTACAACATCAAAAATGATGAAATAAAAGCAAATTGGATTGAACCTGCTTGGAAAATGATCCTGTCAAACAAAGCTATTTTAGCCATTTTATGGGAATTATATCCAAACCATCACTTGTTATTAGAAACATATTTTAGCGAACCTCATCAAATGAAAGATTATGTAAAAAAACCTCTTTTATCGCGTGAAGGTGCTAATATTACTGTTGTAAAAGACGGAAAAACAACCGAAGAAACTTCGGGTGAATATGGGGAAGAAGGTTATATTTATCAAGAATTAGCCGAACTTCATAAAGAAGAAAGTGGATATTCAATCATTGGAAGTTGGATTATTGGACAAGAATCTTGCGGTATTACATTCCGCGAAAGCGACCAATTTATTACAACTGACAAAAGTAGATTTGTTCCACATATTATAGAATAATAAAACAATTATATGGGTTTTTTAGACAATTTATTTGATTCATCTGCTGCTCTACCAACCGAGAAAATATCTCAGATGTTAGATATAGATTTATATTGGCAAATCATAGAAAACTCATTGGCTACGGCAGATACTTTAGAACAACAAGAAGAGTTTTTAATTGAAGAATTAAAACAATTAACTGCCGAAGACATTATCGGATTTCGATTACGTACAGAATTCTTTATGTTTCAATCCTATTCTAGCGAATTATGGTGTGCTGCTGCCATCATGAACGAGGAATGTGATGACGATGGATTTCAGAATTTTAGATTATGGTTAATTTCTCAAGGGAAACAAATTTTTACGGATGCCATGATGGATCCTGATAATCTTGCAAATTACTTTGAAGATGGCTTTAACGAAGATGATTTCTACGAATTTGAAATTTTTGGAACAATCGCAAACGAAACATTTTTACAAGTTTTTGATAGAGATATTCATGATTATATTGATTATGATAAATTTGAATATTTCGAAGAAAATTATCCTGAAATCGAATTTAATTGGGAAGAAGATAACATTACAACATATCAAGCGATTTGCCCAAGATTATACACGATTTTCATCGAAAATTTGACGCATTATGAAGATGATGACGACGATGATGAAGAAGATCGTAGCGACGAATTTGATATTGAATAAAATTTAAAACGGGCTTTATGCCCGTTTTTATTTTCTTATAGATTTGAAGACGAAAACTCATATGTTTAAAAAGTCTCTAAAAAAAAATCTTTCTAGATTTACAAACCACTACACATTTATCTAAAATTATTGTTTACAACAATAGAAAAATAAAGGAAAAAGTTTTAAAAAAACGGAATATTTATAGGTTTCTCATTTTTTTAAAAAAAAAACATAAATATCTGTTTTACAATGTTTTGTAAAATAATTATGTAAAGATATATACATTGTTATCAATTTAGTTTTTATTAAAACAACAAATTATTTATTTTTAAACAGTTAACACAAATAAAATTAACACATTATGAAAAACAAATTATTAGTAATGCTTGGAATGTCTCTAGCATTATTTTCTTGTGCAGAGGATGATGCACAAAAGATTGAAAGTGCTCCAAAAACAAAATTAAGTCAGAAGGCGACGAATCAAGATCCTTATGCACTTGGATTTAAAAAAGCGATTAAAGAGATGAGCCAATTGAGATATTTACCGACTAAAGAATACACAGAAAAATACGGTAACGAGTTATCTCCTGAACGTAAACAAATTCTTTATCCTGCTGCTTTAGAGTTAATTTACTCAACTGGTATTACAGAAGAAGAATTAAAAGCAGAAACAAACGGTGACTTGAACCAAATTTTAAACAAAGCATTTTCTATCTACACAAACAAATAATAATTATGAAAAAGATATTACTATTATCAGCTGTATGTACTTTAACTACTGTGAATGCGGCAAGACCATTTACTATTCTAAATGATACAGAAAATTATTTAATTTATGGGCATCTTACTGCTAAAAACACATTGAATTGTAATGATTATCTTGTAATTTATGATTTAGAAATGTATCCAGGTGATTGGACTACTGCAGATAACAATAATTTAATGTTAACTAACGCTACAAACTTGTCTCTTTCTAGACAAGTTTATCATAATTCAACATTAGTAATTCCTTCAAATTTCAGAAATAAATCGACAGAATTATTTGTTAATGGAACATTTGAATGGTCTAATTTTAATTTTAAAACCATGCATCAATCTAATCCAATGCTACAAGATGGTACTGTTTTAAGTTTTATAACTGGGCAGGCCTGTGATAACAGTTTACCTCACCAATGGACAGGTGGAAATGGAACATCAATAGCAAGAGGAGGGGCTTTTAGTATAGGAGAACATATGTATATAACTTTTTCTGAACAATAATCCTTCTACAACCTAGCTAATATAGTTAGGTTGCTTTTTATTAATTAGATATATTCGCTTACAGAAATTAACACAACACACTCATATGAAACACAAACTTTTACTCTTATTTACATTTATCACCACCTTTCTACAAGCCCAAGGGTTTAATGAATATGATCGCCTTTGGAGTACTTATGTAGGTGGGAATGGATTAAATTTTCCTAAAATTGTTAAAGATAATAATGGGAATATCATTGTTGCTGGATCTCATTTTAATCCAAATATTAGTATTAATCACCCTGTGATTCGCGAATACTTTCAAAATTTTATCCATCCTACTAATAATCCTATGATGTATCAAACCGATGATTATCGCGTTTCGTATATCGCTAAATTCAACACTGATGGTGAAATTATTAATTCAGGTTATTTACCTTACGAAATTGAAGATATTCAGTTAGATGATAATAACGAGATCATTATTTATGGAAGGACATTACGTAGAGATTTAGGTTCAGTTAATGTTTGGTTTTCTGAACCACAAGAGGATTGGAATAGGTTAATATTATTAATATCAAAATTAGATACTGATTTTAATTCCATCTGGACGACATATTTACCGATTACGGTGAATTGGTATAACAATATTACGATTGATGAATTAGGAAATATATATGGGGCAGGTACTACAACGGTTAGAAACGGAATAACGACTGAAGGTACATTCTATCCAGAATTTACAGCTCATTTAAATGGGAATTCGGAAGGAAATGGTTTGATATTTAAATTAAATTCCAATGGGCAATTGGTTTGGAGTACATATTATGGTGATGGTAGAATTATTGATTTAGCTTACGCTAATGATAAATTATATATGATTTTACAAATATATTCTACCCTTAATTTTCCTTGGATTACGGATAATGCTTATCAAACAACACCTTCTATTTTAAGTTTAGCTCGTTTTAATCCTTCAAATGGTCAAAGAGAATTAGCTACTTATTATGGAGAATCTGATATACTTACTTTAGCAGATATTGAAGTAACTAATGATGCGATATACATTTCCGGGGATACATCCATTTTTTCTGACAATACACCATTCATTACATCCAACAGTTATCAACCAACTTTTGGAGGTGGATATACAGATTATTATTTAGCAAAATTAGATTTTAATTTTAATCCAATTTGGGGTACTTATATCGGTGGAAGTGAAACTGAAATGTTTTCTTTAAGTCAAAAGAATCTATTTTTTAATCATAATTATCTTTATTTCACAGCCTCTACTGGAAGTACAGAGATTTCATTTGATGAGCATACATTTAGACCAACAAATGCCGGTAATTCTGATCTTTTAATGATGAAATTTAACCCCAATGGACAATTAGTTTGGGGGAGTTTTTATGGAAGTAATGGAAATGAATTTTTACCTAGTTTATTACCGATTAATGACGAAACCTTTTATTTAGCAGGACACACGGATAGCCCAAAAGATATAACTACACCTAATACGTATCAACAATACTATAGCTATTTACCTGACAATAGAGACTATGGTCAATTATTCTTAGCGAAATTCGGTTTTAATCCTGATTTAAACACTTCGGATATCTCAACTTCTACGCTAAAAATCTATCCAAATCCTGCGAAAGATAAAGTTTTTATCAATGGATTTATTTATCAAGATTCGTTGATAGAAGTTTACAATTTAGTCGGACAAAAAGTAATCACTCAAAAAGCGAAGAGTGGATTAATTCAAGAAATTGAGGTGCAGTTTTTACCAAAAGGCACTTACATCATCAAAGCAATCGACATCACCGGAAAAGCTTTTCAAGAGAAGATTGTAATACAATAATACTAAAATTTTCTATTATCATCTCTATAAGATTTATTCATAATATTTTCATAAGTAAACTTTTTGATAATGATAAAGTTATTTAATTAGACTACTTTTGCACGCCGATAAGAAGGAATTTTTAGAATATGAAAAGAGTTATTGAATACAGAAGATTGTTAGGAGTTGATAAAGATGTTACTTTAAAACAATTAAAAACAATTTACAGAAACGCGATGAAAGATTCGCATCCAGATAAATTTGTTGATGATGAAGCTGGAAAATTAGAAGCTGAAGAAAGAAGTAAAGTTGTAATTGAAGCCTACCACTTTTTAGTAAGTATCAATAACGAAACACACGAAAAATTACAAGCAGAATACAACGAAACGTTTGATAATTTTATTATTCAAGATTTCTATTTAGAAAAACAAGTTTTAACTGTTATTCACTTAGACGGAACAACTTTCGAATACTTAGGAGTTCCTAAAAATGTATTTGGTAAAATGTGTAATGCAGATTCTGCAAGCCGTTTTGCAAAAAGACATATCTACGGGAAATTCTTATTCCGTAAAGCTGGAAAAGCAATGGAAGCATAATCCTAAATAAGATAAAAAAAGGCGAACCAAATGGTTCGCCTTTTCTATATAAACTAAATCTTGTATTTATTATCCTAATACTTTTGCTACTGTAGCTCCGATATCAGCTGGAGAAGCAACAACGTGAATACCACACTCAGACATAATTTTCATTTTAGCCTCAGCAGTATCATCAGCACCACCAACGATAGCACCTGCGTGCCCCATTGTACGTCCTTTAGGAGCAGTTTGTCCTGCAATGAAACCTACAACTGGTTTAGTACCGTTATCTTTAATCCAACGAGCAGCTTCAGCTTCTAATTGTCCACCAATTTCACCAATCATAACGATTAATTCAGTTTCTGGATCGTTCATGAATAATTCAACAGCTTCTTTAGTTGTAGTTCCAATAATTGGATCACCACCAATACCGATAGCTGTAGAAATTCCGTATCCAGCTTTTACTACTTGGTCAGCAGCTTCATAAGTTAAAGTTCCTGATTTAGATACAATACCTACTTTACCTTTTTTAAAGATAAATCCTGGCATAATACCAACTTTAGCTTCTTCAGATGTAATAACTCCAGGACAGTTTGGTCCAATTAACGTAACATCTCTTTGATCTACGTATGCTTGAACTTTTACCATATCTTCAACTGGAATACCTTCTGTAATACAAATGATAACTTTAATACCAGCTTCTGCAGCTTCCATTACAGCGTCTCCTGCGAATGCTGGTGGAACGAAGATAATAGATACGTCAGCACCTGCTTCAACAACTGCATCTTTTACAGTATTGAAAATTGGTAATCCTAAGTGAGTTTGACCTCCTTTACCTGGTGTTACACCTCCTACTACGTTTGTTCCGTACTCAATCATTTGTTCAGCGTGGTAAGTTCCTTCTTTTCCAGTGAATCCTTGTACGATTATTCTCGAATCTTTGTTTACTAATACAGACATTGTGATTTTTAATTTAGACAAATATAGATGTTTGAATTAATTTAAAAAACAATTCAATGTAAAAAATACACTATGTTTTATTGAAAAATCACTAAAACCAGTAAGATTTTTGTCATAAAAAAACCGACAACAATGTCGGTTTTAAATAAATATATTATTTTCTTTTAAAATCTCTAACCATTAACTCGGTCATTGCCTTCTTTTTATATAAACCTCTTGCTTCTTCTGCGGGAGTTCCAAAATAAGATTTTCCACCCTCTAAAGATTTGCTTACACCTGCTTGCGCAAGTATTACCGCTTTTGATCCAATGGTTACACCACTAGTAATACCAACTTGTCCCCAAATAGAAACTTCATCTTCTACAATAACACATCCAGCAATTCCTGCTTGCGATGCAATTAAACATCTTTTACCTATTATTGTATCATGTCCAATCTGAATTAAATTATCCATTATCGTTCCTTCCCCAATAATTGTTGATGCAGTAACACCACGATCTATCGTACAATTTGCTCCAATTTCTACGTTATCTTCTATGATAACATTTCCTACAGATTTCATGCGATCAAATCCTGTTTCTCTCTTTTTGTAATAGAATGCATCAGCACCTAAAACAGTTCCTGAACGAATTATTGCATTATCACCGATGATAGAATAGTCGTTGATAGAAACATTAGAATGGATTACACAATTTTTACCAATTTTAACGTGGTTTCCGATGAAAGCTCCCGGTTGAATAATTGTTCCTTCACCAATTTCTGCAGTTTCACTAATATTTTTAGTAGCTTCTAAGAAAGGTAAAAAATGCTGACCAATTTTTACAAAATCACGAAATGGATCATCAGATATTAACAAAGCTTTCCCTTCAGGACACTCGACTTCTTTATTAATTAAAACGATAGTCGCAGCAGATTCTAACGCTTTATCATAATATTTTGGATGATCTACGAAAACAATATCACCAGCTTCTACTCGATGAATTTCATTAATTCCATGAACCGGAAAATTAGCATCACCTATATATTTTGCATCAATAATAGACGCTACTTCATCTAATTGATATATTCTTGGAAATTTCATTTAATTTTTGAATTTGAAGTACAAATATAACAATAAAAAAAGCTGCTCTTAACGAACAGCTTTCATATTATATTTACTTATTATAAATTATCTTGGTTGTTTTAAGTTACCAAAAACCATAGTTTTTACACCATCTGCATACAAAATTAATTTACCATTAGAAATTTCGTAAGAGTTAGTGGCATTAAAACGTTCATTAAAACTTGCTTCATCTACCCCATCACATGCCATTCTGGTTGTAGCGATATTTCCCATTTTAATAGTTTTACCAACTGCTAAGTAACCACCTGTTAAATTATTACATCCATTAGTTCCAGAAATTTGGTTATTTTGGAAAGTAACCGTTGGTTTTTTATTAGGAAAACGTTGATCTAAAGTTTTAGCAGAACGATCTTTTCCAATAAATTCTTCTAAAACCCAAGTTCCTTGTAAAGCTGTTGGTCTTTTAAATCTCATAACTGCAATATCCCCTTGGATTAAAGTTAACGTATCATCACTTATCGAATATTTTAAATTTCCTTTTAATTTAGAATTGAATGCATAGTCATTTACACCTTGACAAGCCTTCATTGTTGATGCTAAATTTCCAAAAGTTATTTCATTTCCTTTTACATCTACAGTTCCATTTAATGTATTACAACCATCAGAACCATTTAATAAAGTATTTGAAACAAAATTTAAATAAGGTGCTCCATTAGGAAAACTATCTACTAAAGATTTACCATCATTTGTAGCAAGGTAATCTAACTCCCATTTTCCTAAGATTGAATTATTATCAGTAGGTTTTGTAATTCCAGGTAGTGTAGTTGAGCAAGATGTAGTGAATGCAGTTGCTAAAATTCCAACAAACATCATTTTTAGGATAGTTTTTTTCATTTTCTATTTCAGTTTATGCTTATAAATTTACACCAATATCATACCAATAATAAAGTTGATATAAATAAAAGTTTTAACAAACTGGAGTAGAGTTAAATAAAAATATAAAATCTTATTTTTAATTCTATCTAATTTAATCATATCCTTTCACATTTAAAACTAAATCTTCAATTATTTATAGAAAATAGAAAATTAAAAAACTCATTTTTATCTATCTTATTTTAATATTATCTAATTTTGAAGAATTATTAAATTGAAAAAATATCTAAAGTTGAAGGATATTAAAGTTGAAAAATATTTTAGTATTACTTAATCCACTTATTTAAAAAATAAAAAATTGATTTCTAAAAATTCCATTGATACCATTTTTAACACTGCCAGAGTTGAGGAAGTAATTGGTGATTTTGTACAGTTAAAACGTGCAGGAAGTAGTTTGAAAGGACTTTCTCCTTTTACTGACGAAAAAACACCATCTTTTGTAGTCTCTCCGGCGAAGCAAATTTGGAAAGATTTTTCAACCGGAAAAGGTGGAAATGTCGTATCATTTCTGATGGAATTGGAACAATTTAGCTATCCCGAAGCACTTCGTTGGTTAGCTAAACGATACAACATAGAAATTGAAGAGGATACTAATTTTTCGCCAGAGCAAAAAGAAGCTCAAAAAACGAAAGAAAGTCTATATATCTTAACAGAAGTTGCTAAAAACTTTTTTGTTAATCAACTTCATGAATCTGAAGAAGGAAATATGATTGGTTTATCATATTTCAAAGAACGTGGATTTTCAAATGAAATTATTAAACGATTTGAGTTAGGATATTCTCCAAATAAATGGGATGCTTTCGCTGAATATGCTGAAAAAAAAGGGTATTCTAAAGAAATTATTGAAGCTTCTGGTTTAGTTAGTTATAAAGAAGATGGAAAACGTTTTGATAAATTTAGAGAACGTGTTATTTTTCCTATTTATAGTTATTCTGGACGACCAATTGGTTTCGGAGGTCGAATATTGCGTAACGATGTAAAAGCTGCCAAATATTTAAATTCACCTGAAAACGAAATTTACTTTAAGAGTAAAACTTTATATGGACTTTTTCAAGCTAAACAGGCGATCTTAAAACAAGACGAATGTTTATTAGTTGAAGGTTACACTGATGTTCTTTCTATGCATCAGGCCGGTATAGAAAATGTTGTGGCAAGTTCTGGAACAGCATTAACGAAGGAGCAAATTGTAATGATTAAACGTCTTACCTCTCATGTAACAGTGATGTACGACGGTGATGCTGCTGGTATTAGAGCTTCTTTTCGTGGTATTGATATGATTTTAGCTCAAGAATTGAACGTTAAAATTTTGCCTTTACCAGATGGCGAAGATCCAGATTCTTTTGCAAGAAAACATTCATCATCCGAGCTTTCGACGTATATAAAAGAAAATTCTACCGATTTCATCAAATTCAAAGCAAATCTTCTTTTAGAGGAAGCTAAACAAGATCCTGTTAAAAAATCAGAATTAATCAGGGAAATTATCAAATCCATTGCTTTAATTCCTAACATGATTCAGCGAGAATTATATGTTATGGAAACTGCTAAAATTATGGAAATACGTGAAGATGTACTTTTCAAAACTTTAGCGCAAATCAATAATAGAGAAGAACCTATTTCACCTATTGTTGATAAAAAAAGTGATTTAACAATAATTCCTACCAACGACAAAAAAATTGTTGTTAATAATTTAACTGTTATTGAAGATGAAATCATTAAACTTATAATGCAATTTGGTGATTTGGAAGTTGAATTAAAAAATGATCAGAACGAAATATATGTTACCACAGTGATTGAAGAAATTATCAATCAATTTAATCATAACGATCTTAAATTATCTAATCCGCTTTACCAAAATATTATAAATGAGGTTGAAATTGGTTTAGAAAACAATGAATTAAGAAGTGGAAATTATTTTTCTAGATCTACCGATCAAAATGTAACTCAATTAGCTACCCAAATGATGATTGATTCTCATTCAATCAGTGAAAATTGGAAATTAAAACAAGGAATTACTACCAAATCTATCGAAGATTCTATTGCAAAAGATTTATTTGATGTATTACTAAGGTTTAAAGCTTTATATATAGAGAAAGAAATAAAACTGTTAATGGATTCAACGAAAAATCCTGAGATGAGTGATAATGATCGTGCTGAAATTATTAAAAAAGTGATGGAATTAACGAAAATTAAAATGTTCTTTAATTCTCATTTAGATAGAATAATTTAACTAATACATTGATTTTAAATTATTTAAATCTAAAAGTTACCTTTTTCTTAAAAATTTTAATATTTACACTTTTTTTTAACTATAATTTAACATATTCTTGAATCGTAGATTATAAGCGAGTTATAGATTGATTAAAATTGAATAACTATACAGATCTTCGGCACCATGCTTTTTCTATCACTTCGTTCCCTATCTTAGATATATAATCAGAAAATCTAACGGATGAGAAGAAGCATTTTCGCAATATTAACGATCATTATGATCGCTCCAATAGCAAAAGCTGAGAGTAATTTAACTACAGATTTATTTACAGTTGAAAACTCTAACCCTATCAAAGAAAAAGAGTTAAAAAACACAACTTCAAAGGAAGAAAAATCTACTACAAACGAAGTTTCCGAAGCTGTAGAAGAAGCTAAAGAAAAATTAACTGGTATTGTTTCTTGGTACGCAGATAAATTTCACGGAAGTAAAACATCAAGCGGCGAATTATACAACAAAAACGAGTACACAGCTGCACACAAAACTTTACCATTTGGTACAAAAGTAAAAGTAACAAATGTTAGAAATGGAAAATCTGTTATTGTTAAAATTAATGATAGAGGACCACATTCAAAATCAAGAGTTTTAGACTTAAGTAGAGCAGCATTTACTGAAATAGGATCTATTAACGCTGGAATTTTAAACATAGAAATGGAAGTCGTAGACTAATACGGTTTTAGATATTAAATCAAAAAGGCTGAAAACTTAAGTTTTCAGCCTTTTTGATTTTAGTGATGTTTTTTTCCATGGCTTTTTCCTTTGCCACCTTTAAAACTTCCTTTTCCTTTTTTAATAGAATTTTTGTGAATTTTATGTTTATTATGTCCAGGTGCGTGCTTTTTTGCTGATTGATCACCATAAACTTTTTTCTTATGACCAGGAGGTAAATTTCTCTTATGGCTTTCATATTTAACATCGTAACGTGGATATTTTTTTCCATGTTTTTTATGTTTAGATTTATTTTCTATTCCATGAATACTAGTTGTACCATTGCAAGAATAGATGAACAAACCTATAAAACCAAAAGTTAGAATAAGACTTAATTTCTTTAAGATTTTCATTTTTAAATAATTTTCAACCAAGAATATTTAAACAATTATCTTACCAAAAATTTAATAACTCTACTTTAATTTTTAAGAATCACTTAATTGCTTAATACCTAGCTTAAATCCAATAATATGTTTTCCATCTTCAGTAAATTCAAAACTTCCCTTTTCAGTAAAATGAGGATTAGATAATGTTTCTTCAAACTCTAAAACAGGCGAAAAACAAACTTCTGTATCTTGGAAAAATTCAACCCATTCATCTCTAGTTTTAGTTAAAAATAAATCGATTAATTCTTGACGAATATCTTGACGATGAATCAAAGTCATTAAGTTTTCGGATTTCCACTCTTCACGTCCTAATTTCGTGCATAAATTTTGCCAAAATTTATCTTCCAAACCAGCCAAAACAACAAACTTATCATCTTTACATTTGTAGTAGGTATAATGCGGTAATTTACCACTTAAAACATCAAACGCTTGAGCCTTCTCATTGTACCAAACAGGCGGCGCCAATAACGCATTCATCGGTAATGCTGCTTCGGTAATCGAAACATCAAACCAATCGCCTTTTTCTGTATTTGAACGCTGAATAATTCCTAATAAAACCGAATTGATAATTTGCTCCGTTCCTCCATATAAATCTACTACTTGATAAGAAGGCATCGTAATATTTCCATCAATATTTTTATTATTTGCTAATAAACCAGAATAAGCCATAAAATTAAGATCATGTCCAGCCAAATGTGCATAAGGTCCAGATTGACCATAAGAAGTACACGAAACATAAATTAATTTAGGATTAATGGTTTTTAACGTTTGATAATCAAAACCTAATTTCTGCATCGTTCCAGGACGAAACGTTTCGATTAATACATCCACTTCTTTTACCAATTCATAAATTTCATTTCTACCTTCTTCTGTTTCGTATTGAATTTGACGAACTTCTTTACCTTTATTCACCATCAAATAAGAAACTGATATTCCATCCTCAAAAGGTGGAATTAATCGCGTTAGTTCAGGTTTTTTCGGATGTTCTATTTTTATTACTTCCGCGCCCATTTGCATCAATTGCTTAGTTGCCATTGGACCTGGAAGTAACCTTGAAAAATCAAGAATTTTTATTCCGTTTAATATGTTCATCATTTACCGTTTTAATTTTATAAAAAAAGTAGCATTCAAGGACTGCAATCCTTGTTTGCTACTTTAACATTTTCTGATTTCACCATAAAAATCAAGAAATATCTATATTAAAAACACATTAATAGACTTTACCAAATTGTACGTCGTCCACGACCACCTTAGCGATAATCTCACGCATAATCTCGGAAGAACCACCATAGATTGTTCCGACACGCGCATCACGGAAATAACGCGCAATTGGATAATCTTCCATATATCCTGCTCCACCGTGCATTTGTAAACATCCAGCAACTACTTCATTCTGTAACTCTGTTGCTTTTAATTTACACATTGAAGCTTGTTTAATCGCATATTCTCCATTCATAAAACGCCAACACGTTTCATACGTTAACGAGCGAATACACTCTAAATCTGTACAATAATCCGCTAAACGGTGACGTAATACTTGGAAGTAAGCAATTGGACGACCAAACGCTTTACGATTCTTCATAAACTCTAACGTTTCAGCAATAATTGTATCCATTGCTCCAATCGCCATAATTGCACAACATAAACGCTCTAATTGGAAAGACTCCATGACATAATAGAATCCCATTCCTTCATTTCCAACTAAATTAGAGGTTGGAATTTTCACATCTTGGAAGAAAATTTCTGCCGTATCCGAAGAGTGTAATCCGATTTTATTTAATTTATTACGTGTAATTCCAGGTGCATCCCCATCGATAACGATAATATCAAAACCAGCTTCTGTCTTACATAATGTTAAGAAATAATCCGCTGAACATCCACTTGTAATGTAGGTTTTAGAACCATTAATGATGTAATGATCCCCTTCTTTCTTTGCAAAAGTTGTAATTCCTTGTACATCTGAACCTGCATTTGGCTCTGTAAAAGCAATGGCTCCTAAAATATCACCTGAAATAGAGGGTACTAAATATTTTTGTTTTAATTCTTCTGATCCAATGTTATTGATATGGTTTGTTGCCATATACGAGTGAACAGAGAAACCTCCTAATAAACCAGCATTTCCGGCTTTTGCCATTTCCTCCATTAAGATAACAGAATAGAAGAAATCTACATTCGATCCGCCGTACTTTTCATCGTACATTAAACCTAAAAATCCCATCTCTCCCATCTCTTTCCAAACCGATTTTGGAACTTGACGATCTTCTTCCCATTGGTCGAAGAATGGTTTCTTTTTATTAATATATTCAATTACCGATTGACGAAATAATTCGTGGTCTTCATTAAAATAAAGTGATTTCATTTTTTTGTGATTTTGTGTGTTTTTATAAACTTATTTTTTTGTCCAATTTTGAGTATTTCCTGTATAGAATTTGAAATTCTGAGCGGCTAAATCGCGTAATGATTGTGGCACTTCCCATTGATTTCCGTTAGGTAAGAAACGATCACAATCTGCTACGAATTGTTGGATTCCTACCATATCAATGTAAGAGAAAACTCCTCCAGTATGTGGTGCGAAACCTAATCCTAACATCGATCCGATATCTCCATCTAAAGTCGTATTTAAAACGCCTTCTTCTAAACAACGGTAGCTATCTAAAGCCATCGCGTGCATTAAACGCTTCGCAATATCCTCGTTCGATACTGTTTGTTCTGCTTTGACTTCAACGAATTCGTTTTTCCAAAGTGTTTTCTTTCCTCCTTCTGGGTAATCGTAGAAACCTTTTCCTACTTTTTTCCCTAAACGACCTGCATCAGCCATTTTTTGGAAGAAATCTTTTAGTTGTTTTTCGTTTTCGTTTAATGATTCTTTTTGTGCGATAACGCGTAAAATTAATTCAATCGAAACCTCATCCATCACCGCTAAAGGTCCAATTGCCATTCCGGCTTGTTTTGCTACATTTTCGATCGTTTGTGGATTAATTCCTTCTAACACCATTGCCGCTGCTTCGAAATTGTAGAAACCAAATACACGTGAAGTAAAGAATCCGTGCGAATCATTTACGACAATCGGAACTTTACCAATTTGCGTCACATAATCAATCGCGTGTGCTAATGTTTCGTCAGACGTTTGTTTCCCAACAATGATTTCTACCAATGGCATTTTATCAACCGGCGAAAAGAAGTGAATACCAATGAATTTCTCTGGATTGACAGAAGCTTCTGCTAAACGAGAAATTGGCAATGTTGATGTATTAGATGCGAAGAAACCGTCAGATTTAATCATTGGTTCACTTTCTTTTGTTACAATAGCTTTTAATTGAGGGTCTTCAAATACAGCCTCGATGATTAAATCACAATCTTTTAAATCATCTACCGTAGCTGTAGGTAATATCTTGTTTAAAAGTGCATCTGCTTTTTCTTGCGTCGAACGACCTTTTGCAATTGCTCCTTTCAATAAATTTTCTGAGTATGCTTTACCTTTTTCAGCATTTTCAACCGAAACATCTTTTAAAACCACATCCATTCCCGCTTTTGCCGATACATAAGCAATTCCGGCACCCATCATTCCAGCACCTAAAATCCCTAATTTTTGAACGTTTTTCTTTTCGAATCCTTTCGGTTTAGATTTTCCTTTTTTCGCATCGTTAATCCCGAAGAATCCTGTACGAATAATGTTTGTCGTTACATCCGAATACAACGCTTTTGTAAAATAACGCGCTTCGATTTCTAACGCACGATTCATCGGTAAATCGATACTATCGTGTAAGGCTTGTAAAGCGTAGTTTAATCCTGGGTAATTTCCGTAAGAGTTTTTACGTAAGTTTCCGATTGATCCGACCATTGTCATATAACCTGATGGTGTTTTTAAACCTCCACCTGGAATTTTATGTTTTGGATTCGACCAAGGTTGTTCCACTTGTGGATTCGCCAAAATAAACGCTTTTCCTTTCGCTAATAATTCTTCTGGTGTTTCAACCATTTCGTCGATTAAACCTTCTTTCAAAGCATCAGCTGGACGGAACGTTTGTCCTTGTAAAACAATTTTAGCTGTTTTCTCTAATCCGAATAAACGAGATAACTTAATGGTACCTCCACCACCTGGGAATAGTCCTAATTTGGCTTCTGGTAATCCGATTTGGTACGAACCTGCTAATGCGATACGGCGATTATTCATTAACGATAATTCGTATCCACCACCTAAACAGTTTCCGTTAATTAAAACGACCATCGGTTTTTTGAATTCTTCTAATTTTAGCGATTGCTCGTGGAAACTTAATAAATCTTTTAAGAACGCTTCGGCATCTCCAGGTTTGTTCAATAATAAATTGATGTCTGCTCCTGCCATAAATTCTGGACGAGCCGAACGTAAAATTGAACCTTTCACTTCTGGTTTGGCTAACTCAACTTGTAAAGTTTCGAAGTATAATTTTAAGAAATCGCTCACAAACATATTAAAAGGATAATCCTTCATATCCATTGTGATGATTACGATTCCATTTTCATCTGTTTCTAATGTAAAAAATTGATTAGTTGTCATTTCAGTTTCATTTAAAGTTAAACACGTTCGATAATCGTTGCGATACCCATTCCACCACCTATACAAAGTGTCACAAGACCTGTTTGTAAATCGCGGCGTTCTAACTCATCGATTAATGTTCCCATCAACATACAACCTGTTGCACCAAGTGGATGCCCCATGGCGATGGCTCCACCATTGACATTGACTTTGTCGTGGTGTACATTTAACTTATCCATTAAATACATTGGAATCGCAGCGAAAGCTTCGTTCACTTCAAATAAATCAATATCATTAATGTTCATTCCTGCATTTTTCAGCGCTAATTCAGTTGCTGGAACCGGACCTGTTAACATAATCGTTGGATCAGTCCCTACCATTGCCATCGAAACAATTTTTGCTCTTGGCGTTAAACCTGCTGCTTTTCCTCCTTCTTCGTTTCCGATGATTGCCACTGCAGCACCGTCGACAATAGCCGAAGAATTTCCTGGATGATGAACGTGATTAATTTCTGAAACTTCTGGGTAACGATTGATAGCTACTGCATCAAATCCGCCCATTTTCCCCATCATTTCGAACGATGGATTTAATTTAGCCAATGACTCTAACGATGATTCACGTACATTTTCATCGTACGTTAAAATATCAAACCCATTAATATCTTTTACGGGGATTCTCGATTTGAAATAACCGTTCTTCTCTGCATTCAACGCTCTTCTTTGCGACTCTACAGCAAAAGCATCTAAATCTTGACGTGAATACCCTTCTCTTGTTGCAATCAAATCGGCTGATACCCCTTGTGGAATAAACATACCATATAAAGCTGCTGCAGGATCTACTGCCATTGCTCCACCATCAGCACCCATGGCCACACGCGACATACTTTCTACTCCACCTGCTAATACTAAATTTTTGTACCCCGATTTTGTATAAGCCGCTGCTTGATTGATCGCCTCTAATCCCGATCCACAAAAACGGTTTAATGTATAACCGCATAAATGATCGCCGTAATTCGAAACTTGAGCAATTGTTTTGGCAATATTTGCACCTTGATCCATTACCTGAGAAACACAACCTAACATTAGGTCTTCTACTAGTTTTGGATCTAAATCTTTATGGTCTTTTAGATGCATCAACAACTGCGCTCCTAATTGTGTCGGAGTAATTGAAAGTAAGGCTCCATTTTTGTTTCCTTTACCTCTCACAGTTCGTACTGCATCGTAGATATAAGCATTCATACTTTATTTATTTTTTTGTGGTTTTGTGTTTTGATTTTAAAGTGATTCAAGATCTTGAACCAATACTTTTCGAAGGGTTTTAAATCCTTTTTCGGTTAGCAAAGGATAAATCACATTCCATAACATCAATCGTAATTCCTTTGCATTGACATGATTGGATTCTTCTAAAATTCGAGTGCGTTCAATCGAAAAATTAAACAATGTCCAACAGATTTCAGCAACCTTTATATAATGTCCTTTGATTTTTTCAGGTTTCATATTTTCCGTAGCCACGGTATATTCCATTGCCGAATGCACATAATTGATTAAGAATTTGGCGTAACGACCTTGTAAACGACCAATCGTTGGATGATTACGCTCGATGTTCGTTGAATCCAAATAGAAAAATCGGTATTTGTAATTCAAATCAATTAATGGCTCTAATTGATCATTCAGTGTTTGAAAACGTGGTAATTCTTTTACTTTACGTAAAATTTGCTTACGTTCTTCCAACATATTTCTGAACAATGCTGAAATAATGTATGACTTATTCTTATAGTGATAAGCCAAATTTCCTAAACTCATTTCACAAGCTGAAGCAATATCTCTTAATGTTACTTCGCTCTCTCCTCTCGTATTAAACAACTCTAATGCGTTGTATAAAATATTATCCTTCGTATTCCTTGACATCTTTATTCTTTCAAGCACAACAATATTAGTAATTCTGTTCTAATTTAAAAAGAATTATTTCAATTTTTTGAAACTTTGTCCTAATTCGATAACAAAAGATTTAGTTTATTTATTCTTTGTATATCAATATTTTACATAAAATATTTTTAAAATTTTATTTGTAAATGAAAAATATTTTTTAGTATGTTTGTTCTAACTTAGTACAAGATTACTAAAATTAAAATTTAAACAAAACCACAAAAAATATGATCTTTCAAACTAAAATCAATACGAAAGCTGAACAATACCTAAAGAACAAAGAGGGTATGCTTGAGCTTTTGAAAAAACTTGATCTTCATCTGGAAGAAAGCCGTTTTCAAGGTGCTGAAAAGCACATTCAACGCGCCAAAGACAAAGGAAAATTATTAGCCAGAGAACGTGTCGAATTATTATTAGACCAAGACAGTTTCTTTTTAGAATTATTACCATTGGTAGGGTTAGAAGGAAAAGGATTCGGACCTGGAGGAACTTCAGTTGCCGGAATTGGTTTAGTCTCTGGAAGATTATGTATGATTACTTCTAACGTAGCGACAAACAAAGGTGGAGCTATTGATTATGCGACCCTACGAAAGTCGATTCGTATTGGAGAAATCGCAATGGAAAATGGATTACCAACCATCAATTTAGTTGAAAGTGCTGGAGCCAATTTACCAGAACAAGAAAAAATCTTCAACTTCGGTGGAACTACATTTCGTGATATTACAAGACGTTCTAAAGCAGGTTTCCCAACCATTTCAGTTGTTTTCGGAAATGCAACTGCTGGTGGAGCTTATGTTCCTGGAATGTCTGATTATGCGATTTTTGTGAAAGACCAAGCCAAAGTATTTTTAGCTGGTCCACCATTAGTAAAAATGGCGACGAAAGAAGTCGTAGATGATGAAAGTTTAGGTGGTGCTGCGATGCATTCTAAAATTTCTGGTGTTTCTGATTATTTAGCAGAAGACGAAGTAGATGGAATCCGTATTGCACGTGAAATCGTTCAATTTATTCGTCCAGCGGATGAAATGCAACCGGACAAATGTGCCATAGTTGAACCTTTATACGATCCAAATGAGATTTTAGGAATTATCAGTCCAGATATTAAAGTACCTTACGATTGTCGTGAATTAATTGCGCGTATCGTTGATGGTTCAGAGTTCTCTGAATTTAAGCCTGAATACGGAAATACTTTAGTAACAGGTTGGGCGCACATCAACGGGTATAAAATCGGAATCATCGGAAATAACGGAGTTTTATTTTCAGAATCTGCGAACAAAGGTGCGCAATTTATTCAGTTATGTAACCAATCCAATGTTCCTTTGTTGTTCTTACAGAATATTACCGGATTTATGGTGGGTCGTAAATACGAAGAAGAAGGAATAATTAAAAACGGTGCGAAATTAATCAATGCGGTATCCAACTGCGAAACACCCACAATTACGATTATGGTTGGATCTTCTTATGGCGCAGGAAACTATGCGATGAATGGTCAATCGTACCAACCTCGTTTCTTATTTACGTATCCAAATTCGAAAATTGCCGTAATGGGACCTGAACAATTAGCTGGTGTGATGGATATTATCCAACGTGAAGCGGCAGATAAAACAGGAAATCCATACGACGAAGAGCAAGCGAAAATGATGCAACAGTTTATGATTATGGAAGCGGAGAAAAAATCAAATGCTTGGTTTGCGACAAGCGAACAATTTGATGATGGAATCATTAATCCTGTGGAAACACGCAACTACTTAAAAATTTGTATGAAAGTTATCCACAACAAAGCATTTAATGCTTCAGGTAAATTTGGAATCTTCCGTATGTAATTTAAAACTCAAAATGCACAACAAAATGAAATCGATTAAATCCATTATAATTATCAACCGAGGAGAAATTGCTTGCCGTATTATTCGTACGTGTAAACAATTGGGGATAAAATCTATCGCTGTTTTCTCGGATGCTGATCAAGATGCTTTATTTGTGAAACAAGCAGATGAAGCATATCACTTACCAGGAAATCAACCGGCTGACACCTATATCAATGTCGAAAAAATAGTTGAAATTATTAAAAAATCTGGAGCTGATGCCATTCATCCAGGTTATGGTTTCTTATCAGAAAATGCCGATTTCGCAGAACGTTGCGAAGCTGAAGGTGTAACTTTTATTGGTCCTAACGGAAATGCAATTCGCCAAATGGGTTCTAAATCCATTGCGAAAAAAATTATGGAGGAACATCAAATTCCTACTATTCCTGGATACAATAAAGACGATCAAAGCATCGAAACCTTAACACAAGAAGCCTTAAAAGTTGGATTTCCATTATTATTAAAAGCATCTGCTGGTGGAGGTGGAAAAGGAATGCGTATCGTCAACAACGAAAGCGAAATTGAAAACGCGATCGAAGCAGCGAAACGCGAATCTAAATCTGCTTTTGGGGACGATCATTTAATCATCGAAAAATACATCGAAAATGCACGCCATATCGAGTTCCAAATTTTTGGTGATAAACACGGGAATGTGATTCATTTATTAGAAAGAGAATGTTCAATCCAACGACGTTACCAGAAAGTATTGGAAGAATCTCCATCGCCAGTTTTATCACAAGCGAAAAGAGAAGAAATGGGAGAAATTACTTGTCGTGTGGCAAAAGCCTTAAATTATGACAATGCAGGAACGGTTGAGTTTGTATATTCAGACAAAGACGAATCGTTCTATTTCTTAGAAGTGAATACTCGTTTACAAGTTGAGCATCCCGTAACGGAAGAAATTACAGGATTAGACTTAGTCAAAATGCAAATTGATTCGGCAGAAGGAAAAGCTTTAGCCATCAAACAAGAGGATGTAAAATCTTCTGGTTATGCAATGGAATTACGCTTGTATGCGGAAGATGCTTCGAACAATTATATACCAGCAACTGGTAAAATCGAATTATTTGAACTACCAAAAGTTGACGGATTACGAATTGAATCTGGAATTGAATCTGGATCAGAAATTTCTTTATTTTACGATCCAATGATTGCGAAAATCATCGTGCACGGTAATACTCGTGATGAAGCGTTTCGTAAAATGCAGTATACATTAGAACACACAAAATGTTTAGGTGTAACGACGAATCAAGATTTCTTATTGGATTTAATCAAAAATGATCACGTACAATCAGGAGATTATCATACTAAATTCTTAGAGACATCATATTCATTTGAAAAAGCTTCAACTGATCAATACATCAATGAAGCGTTAATTGCAGTTTCAGCTGCTCGTTATGCTGAAAGAAATAAGCATAATCATTCATTAATTGGTTGGAGAAACAGCTTCTCTCAAGGACAATGGGATACGTTTGAAATCAATGAAAATCAAACGAAAGTAAACTATCGTACCGTTGGAAAATCTTTAACATATTCAATTGGAGAATCAACATATGAAGTGACGGTTATTGGTTTCGAAAACGCTCAAATCCATTTGATCATTAACAGTAAAAAAGAAACGTACACGGTATTACACAAAGATCAAACGTATTTTATTCAACATCCGAATTTTGGAAGTTTAGATGTAAAATATGTGGATCGTTTCCCTCCAAAAAAACAAGAAAAGGTAGAAGGTGGTTATACGTCGCCAATGCCAGCTGAAATTATCGACATTCGAGTGAATGTAGGTGACGAAGTGAAAGAAGGTCAAATACTAATTATTTTATCCTCAATGAAAATGGAAATTCCAGTTGTTGCCGATAAAGATGGTGTGGTAGAAGAAATATTTGTGGAAAAAGCACAAAGTATCGAAGCGGATTATTTACTCTTAAAAATTGCATAAAATGGGATACTTCGAAACAGAATTAGTTGCAAAATTACACGAGCAAACGTTTCAATTTTTAATCGTTGAAGAAGCAAATCACACTTTATCGGTTACGTTAAATCGTCCAGAAAAAAAGAACGCTTTGCATCCACATATGGTCAATGAATTAGCTTTTGCTTTAGAATATGCAAATCAAGCGAAAGACGTTTGGGCAGTCGTTTTAAAAGCAAACGGAGATATTTTTTGTGCCGGAGCCGATTTAAAGGCATTTCAAGGTGGTGCGGAAGAAATTGTTTCAACAATTCCTTTCCCAAATGATAAAGTCTTAATCAATGAAATCTTTAACAATCTAACAAAACCTTGTATCGCTCAAGTCGATAAAAATGTATTAGCGGGTGGAATGTTAATGATGACAGGTTGTAACTACGTCATTGCAAAACCATCGGTAGAATTTGGATTACCAGAAGTGAAGCGTGGCTTATATCCTTTCCAAGTGATGAGTAGTTTATTAGAAGTTATGCCTGCTCGTAAAGTCATTGATTGGTGTATTACAGGAAAAAGTATTTCAGCCGAAGAAGCGTTAACGAATGGATTAATTACCCACGTGACGGAAAATACCGATGAAAAGGTGAACGAAATTTTATCGACTTTATTCGAAAACTCACCGAACGCCATTCGACTTGGATTAACAGCTTACAAAAAATTAAAAGAAAAAGACGTAAAAGCAGAAAACGAATATTTATTCGGAATGCTAATGCAAGCCATCGGTTCGAAAGATGCACAAGAAGGAATTGCAGCCTTTAGGGAAAAGCGTCAACCCGAATGGAAAGGAGAATAAACTAAAACAAAATATCAAAACACAAAACCACAATAAATGAAAAATAAAGTAGTCATCACAGCGGCATTAACTGGAGCTTTAGCAAACAGAAATCAATGTCCTTATATTCCATATACGCCAGAAGAAATTGGATTAGAAGCAAAATTAGCTGTAGAAGCTGGAGCTTCAATCGTTCACATTCACGCGCGTCAAGACAATGGATTACCAGCGTATGATGTAGAAACGTATACAAGAATTCACGAAGAAGTGCGTAAGCATTGTCCAGATGTTATCATCAACTATTCTACTGGAGCTATCGGGATTCCAAATGAAGAGCGTATTCACCAAATTGATGCTTTAAAACCAGAAACGGCAGCATTAAATATGGGTTCAATGAACTACGCGATCTACTCAAAAGAGAAAAAACAATTTTACCACGATTTTGTTTTCGCAAATCCATTCAAAGACATTCAATTCTTTATGGAAAGAATGAAAGCGGCTGGAACTCGTCCAGAAATGGAATGTTTTGATAACGGTCATATCAATAACTCTTTACCAATTATCGATATGGGAATGATGGAAAAACCATATATCTATTCCTTAGTAATGGGTGTTTTAGGAGGAATTGCGCCTACGACACAAAACTTAGTGCATCAAGTGAATACTTTACCACCAGATTCAGTTTGGCAGGTCATCGGAATTGGACGTAAGCAATGGGCATTAGCTGCAGCTGCTTTAACATTAGGAGGAAACTTCCGTGTTGGTTTAGAGGATAACTTCTACTTACCTGAAGGAGAAATGGCAAAATCAAACGGAGAATTGGTAGATGCTGCTGTTCGTTTAGCTCGTATGGTAGGTAAAGAACCTGCTTCTATGGCAGAAACTCGTCAAATTTTAAACATTCCTAGAATCTCATAAGTATGATTTTACAGGATTCATTTCAAGACCAAATTGTATTAGTTACTGGTGGCGGAAGTGGAATTGGTTTCAGCATTGCGAAACAATTTTTAACGAACGGAGCCAAAGTAGTAATTACAGGTCGTAACGGAGAAAAACTGCAAAAAGCAATTGAGAAATTGCGAGATGCAGGAGAAGTGACGTACCAAATCTGTGATATTCGCGAACAAGAGCAAATTCAACAATTAGCAGATTACATCAAAGAAAAATATGGACGTTTAGATATTTTAGTGAATAATGCTGGAGGTCAGTTTCCTTCATTAGCCAAAGATTTATCTTTCAACGGATGGACTTCGGTGATTAATAACAACCTAAACGGAACATTTTATATGACGCAAACAATGGCCAATACTTTCTTCTTGGAACAAAAGAAAGGAAATATTGTCAACATTATTGCAAATATATATAAAGGTTTTCCGGGAATGTCGCACACGGGTGCAGCGCGCGCAGGTGTAGACAATTTAACGAAATCTTTAGCAATTGAATGGGCACGACAAGGCATTAAAATTAATGCGGTTGCACCAGGAATTATACAATCAACAGGATTAGAACGATATCCAAAAGAATTGGTTGAAGGAATTGCCAAAACAGTTCCTGTAAACGAGTTAGGATCGACAGATGATGTAGCTCACGCTGTATTATTTTTAGCGAGTCCTTATGCAAAATTTATTACTGGAGAAACATTGTATGTTGACGGAGGTCAAAGACTTTGGGGAGATGTTTTTACATTATAATATTGAATCACAAAAAAAACACAAACTACAAAATCTTCTATTATTATGTCTTTACCAAAATTTGAAAATGCAGATTTTATGGACTTCTTTTTCTATTGGGAAAAAGAAAAGCCTGATGCAATTTTCCTTCGCCAACCTAAAGGAAATCAATGGATAACTTATACCTATAGTGAAGTTGGACAACAAGCACGCAAATTAGCAACTTACCTTGAAAGCAAAGGCGTTACAAAAAATACTCACGTTGGTATTGTTTCTAAAAATTGTGCTGAATGGATTATTACAGATATAGCTTTACTTTTATTAGAAGCTATTTCTACACCCTTCTATCCCAATCTTAATGCTGCGGAATTTGAAGTTGTTTTGAAAGAAAGCGATTCCAAATTCTTGTTTGCTGGAAAATTAGAAACCTGGGATCAGATTAAAACTGTAATTCCAAATGATGTTGAAATTATCACTTTCAGAGAACATCCAGATCATGTAAAAATTGATCGTGGAACACGTTGGGAAGAAATTCAGAATTTAACAGAAGTAAAAGATTTTACACCAAAATATGCAGACGATGATATTTGGACTATTTTATTTACTTCCGGAACTACTGGAACACCTAAAGGAGTAATGCTAACGTATGGCAATATGCGTCATGTTATCAAAGTTGAAACCACAAATCATGAAATAGGTTTAACTGAAATTGTAGGAAATGCACATTTTATTTCTGTACTTCCTCTAAATCATATTGGAGAGCGTATGGCAGTCGAAATGGCTGCATTTATCACAGGCGGAACTATTTCTTTTGTAGAGAATATTAACACCTTTGTGAAAAATATTCAAGATACTCAACCAACTTTAATGTTTACTGTACCGCATTTATGGTCTAAATTTCAATTAGGAGTTTTAGAAAAAATGCCTCAGAAACGTTTAGATCTATTATTTAAAATTCCAATCATAAATAATATCGTCAAGAAAAAAATTAAACAAAAATTAGGCTTATCTCGAATGATACATCCTATTACTGCTGCAGCTCCAATCCCACCTGAATTAAAAAAATGGTATGCTGATTTAGGTTTACATCTACGCGAAGTTTATGGAATGACCGAAACAACTGGCTTAACATTAATCACTCCAAAAGGAAATAAAAAAATTGGAACAGTTGGAAAGCCTATTAGTGGTATTGAGGCAAAAATTAACGAGGAAACTCAAGAAATTTTATTAAAAGGACCTTCTATTTTAACTGGTTATTATAAACAACCTGAGAAAAGCTCTGAAGT
Source organism: Faecalibacter bovis (assembly GCF_017948305.1). NCBI lineage: Bacteria > Pseudomonadati > Bacteroidota > Flavobacteriia > Flavobacteriales > Weeksellaceae > Faecalibacter > Faecalibacter bovis. The sequence goes on along the minus strand of NZ_CP072842.1, from coordinate 1,833,088 downwards.
AATTCAGGATGGTTGGTTACATACAGGTGATCGAGGGCGAATTGACGAAGACGGATTCATTTATATTGAAGGAAGAATCCAAGATGCTTTCAAAACATCAAAGGGTAAATATGTTGTTCCTTCTCCTATCGAATGGAAATTTGGAACAAATGAGAATATCGAACAAATTGTAGTTGTTGGAATTGGAATAGCTCAACCGTTAGGATTAATTAAGTTATCTGAAATTGGTAAAGCAAAATCGAAACAAGAAATTGAAGATAATTTATTACCTGAACTTAAACGTGTAAATGACGAATTAATCAATTTTCAGAAGTTATCTCATCTTGTAATTTTAGATGATGAATGGTCAATTGAAAATAAAATTTTGACACCAACTCTTAAGGTTAAACGAAATTTAGTCCACGAACGATACAAAGATCAATATTCAAAATGGATTACAAATTCATCTAAAATTGTTTGGCCTTAAAAAAATCACAAAAAAATGAAAAACATACAATTTACAGACGAACATAAAGCGTTTAGAGATTCGTTAAAACAATTTTTAAATAAAGAAGTAACTCCATATATCGATCAGTGGGAAAAGGATAACAAAATCCCACGAGAAGTGATCAAGAAAATGGGTGACATGGGCTATTTAGGTTTAAATATGCCAGAACAATACGGTGGAATGGATTTAGATTTCTACTACTCTGTTATTTTCTTAGAAGAAATTTCTTCTGTTTTCTCAGGTGGTTTCGCAATTACATTTGCTGTTATCCAATACATGTCTTCTCCCTATTTAATGAAACATGGTTCGGATTACATTAAAGAAAATTACTTAATGCCAACAATCGCTGGCGATAAAGTTTCTGCCATTGCAATTACAGAACCTGGTGCAGGCTCAGATGCTGCAAATATTCGCACAACAGCAAAATTAGATGGAGATTATTATGTTGTTAATGGATCGAAAACATTCATCACAAACGGAATCTACGGAGATTATTACGTAACTGTTGTGAAAACAGATCCAGAAGCTGGTGTAAAAGGAGTTTCATTACTATTGATTGATCGTGAATCAGCTGGTGTTACAACAACTAAAATTGAAAAATTAGGTTGGCATTCTTCTGATACAGCTGAAATAAGTTTTGATAACGTAAAAGTTCCAAAAGAAAACTTATTGGGTGAAGAAGGTTTAGGATTTATTTACTTGATGGGTGGATTACAGTTAGAGCGTTTAGCTGGCGCTATTATGGGAACTGCAGCATCTGAATGTGCTTTAAATTATGCTTTAGAATATATGAACCAACGTGAAGCATTTGGTCGAAAAATTAATCGTTTTCAAGTTTTACGTCATCGTGTTGCACAAATGACAGCAGATATCGAAGTCACTAAAAACTATGTGTATTACTGTGCTCAATTACAAAATGATGGAGAATATGCGGTAAAAGAATGTTCTATTGCAAAATTACAATCAACTGAATTATCAAGTAGAGTAATTAACGAATCATTACAATTTTTCGGTGGTTACGGATTTACAGAAGAATTCAAGATTGCTCGTATGTACCGCGACACTCGTGTAGGAACTATCGGTGGAGGAACATCAGAGATTATGCGCGAAATTATTGCAAAAATGGTGATTGATGATGTATCTTACGATACAGCAAACAACTCAAAACCAGCAGGAAATTCTGAACCAAAAACAAACGGACAAGCAACTATAAATACTAATCAAGAAAAAAACACAACTATGTCAGATTTAAATTTATTAGACGTTATCAAAACTAACGCAGAAAAAGTATCAGCAATCGGAAATTCTTTAAAATTCGATTTAGGAGGAGAAGTTATCGTTATTGATGGTAAAGGTGATACTAATGTAGTTTCTCAAGACGATCAAGATGCAGATTGTACTTTAAAAGTTTCTAAAGAAGATTTAGCTGATTTATTATCAGGAAAATTAAATCCGATGAACGCCGTAATGGGTGGTAAAGTTCAGATCAAAGGTGATATGAGCGTTGCAATGAAGTTACAGTCTTTGTTAGGATAAAAACGTAATAAAAGGCTGATATATTCAGCCTTTTATTTTTTAAATTGATTAGTTATGAGTAGATATTATACAGCTGAACACGAAAAAAAAAGAAAAGAAATAAAAGCATTCTTTGATCAAGAAGTTAAACCCAATATCGATCAATGGGAAAAGGAACAACATATTCCAAAATCGATTTGGAAAAAAATGGGCGAAAAAGGCTACTTAGGTTTTGGTTTTCCTAAGGAATATGGTGGTACAAACCGTGATTTCTGGTACAATGTTCTTTTGGTTGAAGAAGTTTCTAAAATCCGAAGTGGTGGTTTTAATGCTGCTTTTGGGATTACACAAATGGCACTTCCATATATTTACAAATATGGGTCTGATTTTTTAAAAGAAAAATATTTAAAACCTGTTGTTTTAGGCGATATGAATTGCTGTATGGCGATTACTGAACCTGGAGGAGGTTCGGATGTTGCCAATGCAAAAACTGTTGCTGTTAAAGAAGGTGACTTTTACATCGTAAACGGTTCCAAAACATTTATTACAAATGGAATTTTGGGTGATTTTTTTGTAACAGTTGTTAAAACAGATCCAAATGCTGGATTCGCAGGTTTTTCTTTATTAATTATTGATGCTAATGCAGAAGGTGTAATTAGAAATCCAATTCACAAAATGGGATGGCACGCTTCTGATACTGCTGAGATTGGATTTAATAATGTGAAAGTTCCTGTTGAAAATTTAATCGGAACGGAAGGAAGCGGATTCTTCTATTTAATGGGAGGTTTACAATACGAAAGGCTTTCGATGGCTTTAGGATCAATTAACGATGCTGTAAATGCCTTAAATTATACGATACAGCAAAAAGCTAAATTATTAAAAGGCGCAGATAATCAACAAAAGCGTCACGATTTAGCGCAAATGGTGGCTGATGTAGAATTATCAAAACAATTTGTTTATCAGTGTTGTAAAAATCACGAAGAAGGCGAATATATGGTTTTAGAATGTTCTATTGCAAAAGTAAATGCGACAGCGTTGGCCGACAAAATAATCATCAAATGTATCGAGATTATGGAGGATTTAGGTGTAAGAGAAGATCACTTCTTGGCGCGTATGTATCGCGATTCTAGGATTGGTACAATTGGTGGAGGATCGCAAGAAATTATGTTTGAAATTATTTCAAAAATGGTAATTGACGATAAAAAGTACGACGCTGCTTAATTACATATTTTTATGATTTTTCAAGTACAACTCAAAACGTTGTACTTTTTTATTGATGAATATTTTTGAAATTCTGTCTTAGTTCTCGATGTAAAATTGCGTTAGGGATTGTAGTGGAAATCCTTTGCGAAGTGATAACGTGCAAAGATTGGAACGAAAAGCCCGACCGAAGGGAACGCCCAAAATAAAATAAACTCCCACAAAAGGAAGTTTATATTTTAAAAAGTAAAACGTGTTGTTAGCATAATTTGTGTTGGTCTTAGCTTGTATTGATAGCGCATTTCGTAATACGAACTTAAGCTGTTTTGAGAAAAATACTTTTCGTTAAAAAGATTGAAAGCCGTTAATTCAAAATCAATTTTATTTTTCTGTAACGTGTAGCGATACATTAAATCGCCGAAAACTGAATTTGGATTAAGACGAGCTTCTTGGTTAATGTACGCATCCACATTTAATTTGATATAATGACGATTCGCAGGAAAAAGATGTAAACCGAATTGATGTTCTTGATTCACAACTTTTCGTGAAGGTTGATGATCAATTTTACTCTGATAATTCAGCCACGAATATTTATATTCAAAAGTTAACCAACTTAATTTTCTGTATTTAATACTACTAATTATACTTGTCATTTGATTATCAACTTCTAAAAAATCATTATTTAATAATTCATCATTTTTAGACCATTGTTGAGCAATTTCGACTTCAAAATTTGATTTTATTTTTGAAAAATATTGACTAATTTTTCCATTTAATTGATGAGATACTGAATTATTTTTTCGTTCAATAACTTGTAAAATTGTGCTTGCATCTGGATTATACATGTAATTATTCAGCAAAGAATTTTCAGTCCACGAATAATTATATCCAAAGTTGATAAACCTAGCTTTGATCGGATTTTTATATTCTGCACGAAGCGAAGAATTCCAAGAATCTCTTTCATTTAATTTACCATCGCGTTTATGTATCGAATTATAATTATACAACATGTAATTATCATGAATTGCCGACAAACTACCGAAACTTTGTTTGAATGAATGTGACGAACGTAATTCCCAATAATTAGATAATTTATAAGCTAAAAACAAATTAGGATTTACAAACAAACGGTTCATTTCATCTTTCTTTATAAAACTTTTCATCTGCAAATGATTCATTTCTATTGGTAAAGAAAGCGTTGTTCTAAATTTTTCTTTTTTATATTCGAATCGATTATCCCAAAAATAATTGAATTTTGACCACGTCATATCATTAATAAAATTACTGCCTGCAGAAGAATTATCAGCAAATAAATTACTTTCCATTTCTTGATTTAAATATCCAAATCCTAATTTTGAATGAACTGAATTTGATTTAATTCCTTTCGAAAATTCAATAAAATTATTAGTTGAAAATTTAGAAAAATCTACACGTTGAAAAGCATTTTGATAGTTTTGATTTTGATTAATCATCTCGTTAAAAACTCCAGGCGAAACAGATAATTCTTCTTGATAATTCTTATAAGAAACAACCGAACGAAATGTTACCAATTGCTTCCCTATTTTTTTGATTATTTTGAATTGATTGGCAAATTCTTGATTCGGCTTTTGTAAAATTTGATCGACCAATTCATCATCTAGTTTTAAATAGCCATGCGAACGATTCCATGCACCTTTAAATTCGATTTCGTTTTGCAAATAATTATCCGAGCTGTTGCGTAATAAAGTAGCTTTCGTTGAGAATTCTTCGTTTTGTATATGATTACGCTTCTGTTCATTTAACAATAAATTTCCCGATTGTAAAAAATACTGCGTTGTACTTTGCCCTATTCGCTTTTGATAATCGTTGGTATACGACAAATTAAATCGTAAATCCAACTCTTTATTCAACTTAAAAAGATGATTCCAAGTTCCTAATTGAACGAAATTATTCAACCATCTTTTTTCATTAAAATTGGGAGTTTGTACAGAAGAAATTCCCAACCAACCTTCGTTAGAAAAACTTTCGGTATTATTCATTAAATCTTCGAAAGATAAAATTTGTAATTGTTTGGTTACATCTTCTCCTCTATTATTGACTTGGTAAGAACCTATCATTTGTTGTTTCTTTTTAAACAACATTGGTGTGATATTGGCTTGATATAGTAAAGGCGAAACGCCTAAGCCGATTTCTGCTTTACCAGAATAGGTGATTTTATTTTTTAGTTTGATATTTAATGCAGCTTTAGAACTTACCACTAAACTATCTAACATTTTGATGGGTTGATGATTTTCTAAAATCTGAACTTTATCTACTGCATCTGCAGACAAATTTTCGTTGGCCAAAGCATATTTACCACCTAAAAGATCCATACCTTCAATATAATATTTATTAATAGGTTCGCCTTGGTACAAAATACGTCCAGAATTTTCAATTTCTATTCCTGGCATTTTTTTGATGACATCGGCTATGGTACGATCTTGTATATCTTTAAAGTTCGTCACATCGTAAGCAATAGTATCTCCTTTTTTACGAATTGCAGTTTTTTTTAATTGCACTTCTTTAAGCTCAATTGCTTTTTCTTGTAATGTAAAATCAAAATCTGAAGTAGTTTCGTTGACCAAATCAGAAGCAAAGGCATAATTCATGGCACGCACTTTTACCTCGTACATTTCGTATATTGATTCCTTTAACGTAAGTGTAAATTTCCCATCGGCTTTGGTAATAAAATAAGTTAATGTTTTATCCTCATCGCTTGGTGATAAGATAACATTTGCACCAGCAATAGGTTGACCATTTTCGTTTTTTACTGTACCTGAAATGGTAATCTGAGCGAAAAGAATATTGGCAAGAAGTAATAATAGTATGGAAAGTTGTGGTTTCAAAAAGTATTTATTCTAATTCTAAGAAATTATTATTTTTATTAACATTGAGAATAATTCTATCCATTATTTCAGATGAAAAATTAGTTTTTACATCGCCTTTGTTTATAAAATATATAGGGTCATCTAAAAAATCTCTTCTCAATTTCTTAAAATCATCTTTTGTTATTTTTATAAAATTATTTTCTAAAATATTCATGCTTTTCAATTCATTTTTTAATGATATTAATTCAAAATTAAAATTGTTATTCTCATCTCGAATTTTAATAATCAATCCGGGTAAACCATAAAATTTATACGGCCCATCTGAAACTGGAATTTCTTCCGTATACCATGCTATCCATTTTCTTCCACCAAAATTTGTTATAGCCTTTTTAGCTAAATAGCCGTTTAGATTTAATGTTTCATCCGTAATTTCCCAATCAAAATTTATACGTTGCTCATAATAAATATTAGTTGTATATATTCTATCAAAATAGGTTATTCTATTTTCATCTTTTTTAATATGAAATTTATAATTTGACTTTGGTAAACTAGAAATCATACTGAAATTAGCAGTACCTAAATTCATTATAGAATCAACTTTATATAAATTTTCTGGTATAAAAATAGATTTATCATGACTGTATAAAAGTAACATGACATCATTATCATAATGATAGCTCATACTATCTTTCTTATACTCTAAATTATATTTAATTATAAAATTATTTTGTTGACCAAAAACCGAGTTAGATACATAAAATATTAAAAGAACTATTAAATTTTTCATTTATGCATTTTTATAATTAGGATAATTCTATTTTCAAGAATTATCCTAATTTTATTAAAATTTTATGGACAAATTAAACCATCTTGAGCCCATACCATATTAACTAATTGTTGTGTTGTACCATTGAAATTACAAATATCAGCACTAACTCCACATGAATAATTAACTTTTATACAATTTTCTTCTGTTTGAGCTTTTGAAGCTTCTTCTTTAATCTCTTTAGTTTCATTCGCCATTGCGAATGTTCCGAAAAGTGCAAAAGCACTTGCAAATAAGATTTTTTTCATTTTTAAAGTAATTTAGTTTTTAATTCTTCTGTTGTAGTTTGCAACCTATAACATACTCCTTAACGTTAATTACTTCAATAATAATAATAATAATAATATGCAAATCAATAGAACAATTGTTGTCAAAATTTATATAAATCATCAATTTCATAAATATAGAACACTATAACATTGAATATTAACATCTTGTAAATATTACCTTTATAAATAAAAATGAATTTTTATACATTTTATTACAGTTGAAAGATTTTAAAGTATCTAATTATAAAATAAGATCTATATACAGTAATACTTAACAATGGAATATGTTTTGTTATAAATAAAAGAAACTAAATCAACAACTATGAAAGAAAAATTACAATACCGATACAAATCTGTAAGTATAGCATTAGAAGAACTTAAAAATGAAGGATATACTATTGACTTTAATTTTGAAAAAGATAGAATACGAGTGAATCCAGATGTTTTTGATATCACGTATATCTACCGATACGAAGGAGCTTCAAATCCAGATGACGAATCATCCGTATATGGAATCGTAAACAATGAAACTGGTGAAAAAGGTGTATACGTTTTAGGATCTCTTGGTACAGATGATGAGATTGATCAATTTATTATTAAATTAGAAATTAAAAGAAGAACTATTTAATATAAAAACATAAAAAAAGCTCGATGCAAATGCATCGAGCTTTTTAGTTTTATGATTAACCAAACGATTAGAATGGGTATTCGTAAATTTTTGATTCGTGGAAGTAAGGGTGTCCTTTAGCTTCTAAGTTTAATTTAGAAATAGCATTCATTACTACGAAAGTAAATAAACCTGCTATTGCAACTAAAGATCCAATCTCCATAAATCCGAAGTTGTGGAACGGTCCAACAGCCGCTGGCATAATTTGGTTGTAGAAATCCCAGTAGTGACCTAAGATAATTACAAATCCCATTGCGAAAACGATGTTGAAACGACGCTTCATAGAAGAAGAAATTAAGATTAAGAATGGTGCAAATAAGTTTACAACTAACATGTAGTAGTAGTAAGGGTATTGCGCCATACGTTGCTCGAAATATTGTACTTCTTCAGGAATATTCGCGTACCATTGTAACATGAACTGACAGAACCATAAGTATGACCATAATAATGAGAAACCGAACATGTATTTAGTTAAATCATGTAAGTGGTTGTCATTAAATAATGGTAAAGATCCTTTTCTCTTTAAGTAGATTGAGATGATTGCCATAATAGAAACCGCAGAAACTAAGTATGAAACCATTCCGTACCACATAAATAATGATGAGAACCAGTGTGGATCTAATGACATTACGAAATCCCATGCAAATGCTGCCGAGAAAATTGCGAAAATTACGATATAAATTACCGATTTTGTATATAAAGAAGAGAATAAACCTCTATCTCCAGGAGTTTCGTCTAATTTACGAGTAGCATTTTTGATTACAGGAACCATTAATGATAATACCACTAAATAGATAACACAACGGATAACCCAATATGGTGTAGATAACCAGATCTGAGCTTTGTTCGCCATGAAAATATCATATTTAGGGCTTTCAGGATCTAATAATTCAGGAACCATCCAGTGAAATAAGTGATTCCAGTGCATTGCAGAACCTACAACAATAATCATTAATAAAACAGATGCCACTGGTAAGAAAGATGCAATACCTTCCATTACACGTGTTACAACCATTGACCAACCTGCGTTAGCAACAAATTGAATACATAAGTAGAATAATGCAGATGCTGCAATTCCAAATGCGAAATAAGCTGGAACATAAAAAGCAGCCCAAGGTCTGTTTTTTAATAAATTCTCTAAATGTGCCATGTGTGCATCATGATCCGTATTAAAAGAAATAAACGCATCAGAAACATAGTCACCATAGAATTGTGTTGGATCTGCTTGAATTAATCCATTAATATAGTCATGAGAATTTGCTACATCAGATTGATGTAAGAAAAATCCAATCCCGTAAAGTACAACCCCTACCACAATCATGATAAGAGATGTCATTTTTAATTTTGGGGAAAATGTATATTGCATGATAAATTAACTTATTTGATTATTTTTCGTTAGTTGTTTGTTCAGTTGTTGTTTCTGCCTCAACTGCAGGAGTTTCTGCAGCTGGTGCAGTTTCTGCCCCACCATTTTTCAAACTCATAACGTATTCAGCAACTCTCCAACGATCAGCAGGCGTTAATTGAGAGGCATAAGAACCCATCGCATTTTTACCATACATGATTACGTGGTATACAGAACCTACAGTTAATTCACGTTCACCGTAAGTTGGTACTCCAGAATAAGCTCCAGATTTAACAATAGAACCTTGTCCATCTCCAGCGTCTCCGTGACAAACTGCACAGTTTTGTGCATATAACTTTTTACCCTTTTCTAAATCTTTTACTTTATCTCCTTGTAAAGGTGATGTAGTTACAGTTTTAGATTGAGCGTAACCTGCGTTATTGTTTTTATAAGGCCAAGGAAGAATGTCACCCTCAGTTCTAGCAACAGAACCTTCAACAGATTCTAAAGCAGACATATTGTAGTGTGCATTGAAAACTGGCACATCTGATGCAGTTTCTCTCTCTGGATATTCTGCATTTGCTTTTTGATAAGGATCATACGCAGTTGCATAGTACATGTCTGGCATGTAAACGATACTTGGCGTACGTTGTTTATCCGAACAAGAAGTTACCAAAACTCCTGCTAATCCTAAAAATAGTGCAATCTTTTTCATTATGCTTCTTCTTGAACTAAATTATTAACTTGACCATAGTCACCTTTTACAGTAACTTCCTCTGCTCCTGTTTCGATGAAAACATTTTTGATTTTCTCTACATCAGTAGTATGAATTTCAATCATAAATTTATCATCTGTTGTACGAGGATCTGGATTTTGTGGCGCAGCTCCTGGGTATAATTTATTACGGAATAAATAAGTCCAAGACATAAAGTGCGCTGCACAGAATACCGTTAATTCGAACATAATTGGCACAAACGCTGGCATATTTTGACCCCAAGAGAAAGCTGGTTTCCCTCCGATGTCTTGCGCCCAGTCATGGTTCATAATAAACCAAGTCATCGTCGCTGCTAATGTTGTTCCAAATAAACCATAGAAAAATCCAATATCAGAAATACGAGTTTTCTTTAATCCTAACGCTTTATCTAAATGGTGAACAGGAAATGGTGTATACACTTCATCAATTGTAATACCTTGCTTACGAATTGATTTTACTGCTTTCATTAAATCATCGTCGTCTCCGTAAAGACCATATACGATTTTAGTGTTCGTGATGCTCATCTTCAGTATGATGTTTTTTGTAGCTTTCGCCAGATGATTTCAAAATTGTTTTTAATTCTGCTTGTGGTAATACTGGGAATGTACGAGCGTACAATAAGTATAATACAAAGAAGAATCCGTTAGTTCCTACGAAGATACCTACGTCAACGAACGTTGGCATAAACATAGTCCAGCTTGAAGGTAAGTAGTCACGAGATAAGTTGATAACGATAATGTCGAAACGCTCGAACCACATACCAACGTTAACTACAATTGAAATGATGAAAGTCCAGAAGAAAGATCTTCTAATAGGACGGAACCATAATAATCCTGGGATTAAAACGTTACATAAAATTAACGCCCAGAAAGCCCACCAATAAGGTCCTGTTGCAGCACCTGGAGAGAAGTATGTAAAATCTTCATAACGAGAACCAGAGTACCATGCAATCCATAACTCAGTTAAGTAAGCTACTGCTACCATACCTCCAGTTACAACGATTACGATATTCATGTACTCGATGTGTTTACGAGTAATATATGCTTCGTAGTGGAATACTTTACGTAAAACTCCTAATAATGTTTGTACCATCGCGAATCCAGAGAAGATCGCACCTGCTACGAAGTAAGGAGGATATACAGTCGAGTGCCATCCTTTAATTACTGACGTTGCAAAGTCAAATGATACAATAGTGTGTACAGAGAATACTAACGGTGTACATAAACCAGCTAATACTAATGAGATTTCCTCAAAACGTTGCCAGTGTTTCGCTTTACCTCCCCATCCAAATGATAAGATTCCGTAGATTTTCTTAGCAAATGGTTTAGTTGCACGGTCACGAATTAATGCGAAGTCAGGAATTAATCCAATGAACCAGAAAACTACTGATACAGAGAAATAAGTCGAGATCGCGAAAACGTCCCATAATAATGGCGAGTTAAAGTTTGGCCATAATGAACCGAATTGGTTAGGAATTGGGAAAACCCAGTACATTAACCATGGACGACCCATGTGGATTACAGGGAATAACGCTGCCTGTACAACGGCGAAGATAGTCATGGCTTCCGCAGAACGGTTTACTGACATTCTCCATTTTTGACGGAATAATAATAAAACGGCTGAGATTAACGTACCTGCGTGTCCGATACCTACCCACCATACGAAGTTAGTGATATCCCATGCCCAGTTAATCGTTCTATTTAATCCCCATACACCGATACCTGTTCCTACTGTATATGCAATACATCCAATACCTAATAAGAAAGCTACGAATGCAATCCCGAAAGCAGTCCACCAAAGTTTACCTGCTTTACTCTCAATCGGGCGTGCGATGTCATTAGAAATATCGTGGTAGGTTTTATGTCCTGTAATAAGGGGTTCTCTTACCTGTGATTCGTAATGTGACATATTTGTTTACCTTATGATTCTTTAATAAATTAATTATGCGTTCTCTTTTCTGTTTCTAACTTTAACTTGATAGATAACATTTGGTTTAGTTCCAATCTCTTCTAATAAAACATAAGAACGTTTATCTTTAGATAATTTTCTTACATCTGATTTATCATCATTGATATCACCAAACTTCATTGCTCCTGAACCACAAGCTGCCGCACAAGCTGCTGCATCTTTAAATTCATCATCAGAAACACGACGACCTTCTTTCTTAGCTTTTAAGATAGTAGCCTGAGTTTGTTGAATACAGAAAGAACATTTTTCCATAACCCCTCTTGTACGTACTACAACATCTGGATTTAATACCATACGTCCTAAGTCATTGTTCATGTGGAAGTCAAACTTATCGTTTAAGTTGTAGTTAAACCAGTTGAAACGACGAACTTTGTAAGGACAGTTATTAGCACAGTAACGAGTACCAACACAACGGTTGTAAGCCATCATATTTTGACCTTGACGACCGTGAGAAGTAGCAGCAACTGGACACACAGTCTCACAAGGAGCGTGGTTACAGTGTTGACACATCATTGGTTGGAAGATCACGTCTGGATTCTCAGCTTCTGGCTTAATTAAACGTTCGTATTGTTGTGGCTCATTGTCTGGATCTAATTCTAACGCAACTTTCTGAGTTAATTTTCCGTTCGGATCATTATAAGTAACATCAGAGTAGTAACGGTCGATTCTTAGCCAGTACATATCACGAGAACGACGCATTTCATCTTTACCTACTACTGGAACATTGTTTTCCGCTTGACAAGCGATAACACAAGCACCACAACCTGTACATGCATTCATGTCGATTGATAAGTTGAAGTGTGGTCCTGTAGAACGATCAAATGATGCCCAAATATCAACTTCACCTGTTGGAGTTGTTCCTCTCCAAGTTGGCATTACGTGAACTGGATTCCATTCTTGACGATCTGTGTTGATGAAATCATTTAAAGAAACTTCACGAGCAATCTCGTAACGTCCCATTAAAGTTGGTTGTTGTTGCATGTTAGCAAATGGGTGTTTGTCTGTACGAGCAGATTTCTCTATCGTAACATTTGAAGCACCTACATTACCAGCATAAATTTCGTAAGCATTAACACCTACTCCGTTTGCAACTTTACCAGCTTTAGTACGTCCGTAACCGAAAGCTAAACCTACAGTTCCTAACGCTTGACCTGGTTGGATGAATACAGGAACTTCGATCGTTTGTCCATTAACTGTTACGTTAACAAACTCTCCGTCGAATTGCATTCTTCCGTTAGTCACGTTGTAGTTATCTTGAATTTTGATTCCTAACTTCTCAGCATCCATTGGATTTACTGTTAAGTAGTTATCCCAAGAGTTTCTTGTGATTGGATCTGGTAACTCTTGTAACCAAGGGTTATTAGCTTGTGTACCATCTCCTAAACCAGCTTTAGCATAAAATTGAATTTCCCAAGTAGACGGCTTAGCAGCAACTAATTTAGCAGCAGCTCCAGCAGCAGCACCTGCATTTCCTGCAAATGAAGTTACTTCTTGAGATTCGTTGTAACCATTATATAAAGCTTTGTTAAAATCTACACCTAATTGAGGTAAGATAGAAGCCTCCCAGTTATTCTTAACGTATAAGAAGAATGGAGAAACTTTTTGTCTTGTAGCAGAAACTGCCATTTGCTGAATTGGATCATTCGCATCAACAACTTCTGTAACTTCAGTTTGACCTGTCATCCATGCGATTAATGAATCTTGGAATTGACGAGAATCAAATACACGACGAATAGTAGGTTGTTGTAATGAATAAACACCTGTTAATGGGTTAAAATCATTCCAAGACTCTAATGCGTGTGTAACTGGAGCAACTACATCAGCTAACGAAGCAGTTTCATCTAATTTTTCAGCCATTGCAACTTTTAAAGCGATTGCTTTAAATGCAGCTTCAACATCTTTAGATTTGTTGCTTGTATAAACTGGATTTACTTGGTATGTAAATAAAACACCAACTTGCCCAGCTTTAGCTTCATTGATAAATTGATTAAAAGCAGCATCATTAGATTCTTTTAATTTAACAGCTTTTGTAGAAACTGCTGAAGAAGCTAATAATTGGTTGATTGCGAAAGCTAATGTATAAGCTTCTTTAGAACCATCAGCCATTACTACGGCTTTAGAACCTTTTGCTTTTAATTCTGCAACAATTGATTGAGCTTCTTTAGAAACAGATCCACCTTGTAATCCGTTGTAAACTTCAGCTAATAATTTTTCAGTTGCAGTTGGTTGTAATGGAATACGAGTATCCGCATTAGCACCAGTTAAAGATAAAACAGATTCAACTTGGATGTGACGTAACATTGTAGCTCCTGGTTTACGAGCTTCAGCGTACGAACCTTCCATACCACCACCATTGTAATCAGCTAAGAAATCAGCGTTGAAAGCAACAACTAATTCAGAAGTTGATAAATCGTAGAATGGTAATTCTCTTTTTCCGTAGAATTCTTGTGCTGCATCTAATCCGTTAGAATAAGAAACTGCATCGTAAACTACGTGTTGAACTGTTGGGTATTTAGCAGCAAATTCAGCAATTAATTTCTTAGTTGAAGGTGAAGGGATAGAAGAAGTTAAAATAACTGCTTTTTTTCCTCCTAATGATGCTAACGCTTTAGTTACTTTAGCATCAACCTCTTTCCAAGAAGTTTGTTTGAATTTATCACCACTATTTAATAAAGGTGTTTTGATTTTATCTGAATCATATAATGATAATACAGATGCTTGAACACGTGCATTTGTAGAACCAAAATATTTTGCTCCTTTATTTGCATCAATACGGATTGGACGACCTTCTCTTGTACGTACTAAAACGTTAGCATAATCGTATCCATCAAAAATTGATGATGCATAATATGTAGGTACACCTGGATTAATATCCTCTGGTTTCACTACGTAAGGAACAGATTTTACGATTGGAGCTTCACAGGCTGCTAATGTAACAGCAGCTGTACTGAACCCTAAAATCTTCAAAAAGTCACGACGTGAAGTTTGGTTATTCTCCATGGCGTTATCATTCCCTAAGAAATTATCTACAGGAATCTCTTCTGCAAATTCGTTGGTAGTTAACTTTTCATTTAAAGTATTGTCAGTTAACTCCTCAAAACTTCTCCAGTAATTTTTCTTCGAAGCCATTTATACTCCTCTCTTTTTTATATTAATAATGACATTTACCACACTCTAAACCTCCGATTGCATCTACTGTAACTTTAGTAGCATCACCGTATTGTTTTTTCAATTTTTCGTGTAGTTCTGCGTAATATTCTTTGTTATAACCGTTGTCCATGTCAACTTCTGTAGTTCTGTGACATTCAACACACCATCCCATTGTGAAATCGTTAGCCATTTTCACCTCGTCCATTTGATCAACTTGACCGTGACAAGCGAAACATACTTGATCTGCACCTCCAACATTTAATTCTGCTGCATTAGGAATTGTACCTTCTTTAATAGCTTTTAAGATAGCTTGTTCACCTGCAACAACGTGTTGTGCGTGACTGAAGTATACGAAGTCTGGCATATTGTGGATACGAATCCATTCAATTGGTTTCTGAGTTCCTTCGTATTTATTTGTTTCAGGATTCCATCCGATAGCTTTATACATTTTTTGGATTTCTCCTGTATAGAACTTCTTCACTTCGTTTCCGTCAGCAAATTTACCAGAAGCTACTAATTCTTCTTCGAAGTATTCTCCTTTGTATTCTTTGATTGTTTTGTGACAGTTCATACATACATTAGTAGAAGGAATACCTGATACTTTACCGTATTTAGCTGAACTGTGGCAGTATTGACAATCGATACCTTGGATACCAGCGTGAACTTTGTGAGAGAAGTAGATTGGTTGTTCTGGTTCGTAACCTTTATCTACACCTACACCCATCATTCCCCAGTAAATATTGAACAATCCTAAGAATGCTAATACACCTACAGCTAATCCTGCAACTTTCTTGTATTTCTCGAAAGTTTCAGAGAAAGATTGTGCTGTTTTTGCTACAGTTGGATCTAATTCGTTTGCAGCTGTAGCGTTTACTAAAGCATTAACACGTACTAAAATCCATAATAATAAAGCAGCTAATACAACGAAACCAACAGCAACGATACCTGTAGAAGCACCACCACCTTGTTTTGCAGCATCTTTTGCAGCTTTTTCTGCAGCTTCTTTCTCAGCCTTTGCAGCTTCAAAAGCAGCTTTACCTCCATCTGGGTCAGCAGTATACGCTAAGATGTTATCAATATCACCGTCAGAAAGCCCCGGGAAAGCTAACATTTCTGTGTTATTGTACTCAGCATAAATCTTGTTTGCATACGCATCTCCTGATTCACGTAATGCTTTGTTGTCTTTAATCCAAGCATACAACCATTCCTTACCTAAGCCTTGTTCGTCACTAAGACGCTTTTCGACATTACGTAATTCTGGTCCAATCATTTTGCCATCAATTTGGTGACAAGCTGTACAGTTTTTATCGAATAACTCGTAACCTTTTCCAGCATCTTGGGCTTGAGTAAGGGAGAACGTGGCCATAAGAACCGCGGCACTCCATAAACGTATTCTCGTTAGAAATCTTGCCTTCATTTACTTAATTTCTCAATTCGTTGTTTACTTTTAATTAGTTTTTATTTGAACACTTAACTAAAAGCAAAAATACTTTCAATACTTAATAAAATCATAAAGAAACCATACTGAACTTTATCATTGAGCTTAATTTAAAAACGTTCTAAATTAATTGCAATAAATTATCAAGTGATAGCTTCCATTTATTATGTGATCAATTTTGGTTTAATCCAAAAATTAATATGAATTCATTTATTAATGGATATTTCCATTTAACATAATTACAATTCATTGTTTTTAAAATAATATTTTACAATTTTAAATTACACTATTAATTTTGGAATGATATTCGCTCATTTAAGTTTTATTGTTATTATTTATTTTTTAAGTAATAAAGTTCAAAGTATATTTGCTCAAATTAATTCATTCATGAAAAATTTTATAACATTATTTGTAATGTTGTTTTCAACAATTCTTTTTGCTCAAGAAAAAATTGATACTGTTATCATTAATAATAACGGAACGTTAAAGATAGAATTAGATCAAAGAATTAATCAAGTAATTACTGCTAAGGAAGATGCATCGTGTCCTGTAGCTGTAAAAAAAGTTGTAGAGAAGAAAGAAGGTCCAAAAGCTACTGCTGCAGACCCTTGTGCTACACAAACACAGATTAATGGATTCAAGATTCAGATTTATTATTCTAAAAACAGAGCTGACGCACAAAAAGTAAAAAACGAATTTGATAATGCTAATCCACATCTAAGTTCGCAAGTTGCTTATTTCGCACCTGATTATAGAGTTTTAGTTGGTGATTATTTTACTAAAAATTCTGCAAGTTCTGACATCAGAAAGTTAAAATCAAAATACAATAGTTCGTTTGCTATTCCTTACAAAGTTCTATGTCGTAGAGCTAAATAGCACTGAATTTATATCATAAATAAAAGAGGAATTGTTATATAATAATTCCTCTTTTATTATTTTTACGTCCTTCAATCTCTAAAAGATATAGCAAGTTTGAAGCATTTGAAACATCGTAAGCAGGATTTCCCATTACAAAAACACCTCTTTCTTCACTTGACAAACATTCAATTCCATAGACAGTAGAAGAATCTTCAGGATTTGATTCACCTTCGTAACGAAAAATATAAATAATCTTAAAATCTTGTGGATTATCTAAAATCCTATTCTGTAAAAGATTAAAATCTAATTCGTATCCTTTCTTTTTTAATTGATTTAATGCTTCGCTAGATGAAGCGTATAAAAATTGCTTACTCTCAAACATACTATTCTAATTTTGATTAATACTACCTAAGATAATTAAAACTAAAATCATAAAGTATTAAAAATCAATTATTAACAAAATTTTACAACTGATTACTTAAAACGACACAATTTGTCCGAAGCCAAAAATACTTTTGGCAAACCATGTATGCTTTAATTGATTGTAATAATTTTTATGTGAGTTGTGAAAGAATTTTTAATCCCAATCTTTCCAACCGACCTGTTGTTGTACTATCCAACAATGATGGATGTGTAATTTCTCGCTCTGAAGAAGCTAAGAAACTTGGCGTTCCTATGGGTGCGCCATTTTATCAATACAAAAATCTTTTTCATAAAAATCATGTTAAAATACACTCTAGTAATTATGCATTATATGCGGATATGAGCGAAAGAGTTATGAATATTCTGTATAAATATACACCCGATATCGAAGTCTATTCTATTGATGAATCTTTTTTGAAATTTAACGGATATGATAGTTTTTTTAATATCGAATTAATTGCTCATCAAATTAAACAAGAAATCTTAAAAGGTGTTGGTATTCCTACTTGTGTAGGTTTTGCACCCACTAAAGCTTTAGCCAAGGTTGCCAATAGAATTGCTAAAAAATTCCCAAAAGAATTGAACGGAATTTACATTATTGATTCTGAAAAAAAACGAATCAAAGCATTAAAATGGTTAGCGATTGAAGATGTTTGGGGAATTGGAAAACAATTAGCTGCAAGATTACGATTTATGAACATTAATAACGCTTATGATTTTACCCAATTATCAGATCAATATATTAGAAAAGAATTTTCTGTGGTTGAACTTCGATTAAAAAAAGAGTTACTTGGCGAATCTGTTCTGAAATTAGAAGATATTAAAAACAAAAAAAATATAGCGACTACAAGATCATTTGAACACGATGAAAAAGATTTTGAATTTGTAAAAGAACGCATTATTACTTTTGCATCTGTTTGCGGTGAAAAATTACGCAAGCAAAATTCGAACGCTAATTTAATTTCGATTTTTATACAAACCAATCCGCAGAAAGAAACTTTGCAATACAGACGAACGGTTGTTTTGAAATTACCATTTGCAACGAATTCCTCAATCACATTAGCGAAATATGCGATTAAAGGATTAGAACAAATTTATAAAGAAGGTTTTGCCTACAAACGAGCCGGAGTTGTAGTATCTGGTATAACAGATGCAAATCATAAACAATTAAATTTGTTTAATGACGAAAATTCAAGACACTCACAATTAATGAAAACGATTGATGGGTTGAATCGTAAAATAGGACAACATAAAATAAAATTGGCCGCACAAGATTTGGAACGAACGTGGAAAATGCGACAAGAACATTTATCAAAAAATTACACGACAGATATTAATCAAATTATTGAAATAGATTTAAACTTAGCATAATGAAATTAACAGTTGTACAACCAGAATTTATAACCGGAAAGGAAGTTACCTTAATGGGTAATACCATTCAAGCTGGATTTCCATCACCAGCTGAAGATTTTAAAACAGATAAAATAAGTTTAGATGTTGCTTTGGTCAAAAATAAAGAAACTACTTTTTATGCCAGAGTAAAAGGCGATTCGATGATTGATGCTGATATGGACGAAGGCGACATTTTAGTTATTGATAAAAGCCTAGAACCTACCGACGGAAAAATTGCAGTTTGTATGGTTGATGGTGAATTTACTGTTAAAAAAATTAAAGTAGACAAAGATTGTCTTTGGCTTGTACCGTACAATAAAAGATTCAGACCAATTCGTATTACAGAAGATAATGATTTTTTGGTTTGGGGAATTGTTACTTATATTATTAAGCAAGTATAAAAAAAGGAAGTTTTTAACTTCCTTTTTTTATTGTAACCTAAATGGCATTGAAAACTTAACATCTACCGGAACGCCATTTTTAATTGCCGGTTGATAAATAATATCTTTATTGATTTCATTAAAAACTTCCAAAGCATAAGGTATCAACTCTTCCACTCCTTGTCCTTTAATATCTTTCAATTTACCTTCCTTACCAATTACGTAAGTAATTTTAACTACACCTTTTGGCAACTTTGTATGATCGAATTTTGAATTAAAAAGCTGAATAAATTTCTGATTCATCTTACTCGAAAAATACGTTACATTTTCCTGAGCTGTTGGATAAACTTCACAACCTTCATAAACAGCCATTCGGTCAACTTCCCTAGACGTATAACTTGTAGATTCTTCTTTTAAATCATATGTTTTCGTTTCTTGCGCACAAGCATAAAAAGAAAATAAAATAAATAGTAGTGTTAAGTTTTTCATCATATTTTATTTCGCTGTTAAAGCTTCTCCTTCAAATACAACACCATCCCAACCATTCGCCATAAACTGACGGATATTTTGATGATCTGTACCTTCAGGCGTATCTAAAACTGATTGATAATGTTCTGCAAATAATTTTAAAGTATCTTCTACTGATAAATTTTCTAATTTACCGAAAGCTAAAACTTTTGCACTTCCTTGATTTTGATCTGCTGCATTTTCTTGCACTCCATTTTTAAAAGCTGTTGGTGTGTGCGTATATTTTGATTCAATAAACGCTATTACATCATTAAAAACTGCTGAACCTTCAGCTAATTGCTTTAAAATTTCTTGAGCCATTGTATTTTTTCTTTAAAACAAAAGTAACGAAAAAGAAGAAATACATTAAAAAAAACATACATTTTACTCTAACAAACAATCAAATCAAAGAATGTAATTTTCTGCACAATAAACATTTAACAAATATTTTAACATTTTTAAATTCATATATATTTATATTTAAATAACTTAAAAACACAACATATGAAAATACTAACATTTACTTTAGGTTTGTTTATGACACAATTCGCATTTGGACAACAAATCTATACAGCAGATCAAGTAGATCAACACGCGGTTTATCCTAAGGATTGCGACAAAACTAAATCTACAAAAGACTGTTTTACGATATCACTTTCTACAGATTTAGCTAATGAATTTGATGATTTAGTAGAAAAATTTTCAAGTGGAAATCATGTAACAAAAATTAGCTTCGTTATCAACGAAGATGGAAGTATTACTGATGTTACACCAATAACGAAAGATGAATTTGGAGAGAAAACAGCTAAATTATTACAAGTTCTTTTTGCTAAAAATGAAATTTATAACAAGAAAATTCAGCCTGCGAAATTAAATGGTAAAAATGTAAAAATGAGCTATTCTTTACCTGTTAGATTACAATATATGTAAAATATAAAAGCATAAAAAAGACCATTTCTGAATATTAAAAATGGTCTTTTTCTTTATCATTAATCAATAATTTTATATTGTTTTAAGAGATAAATCGCGTTCATCATTTGCGTTGTTCCTTTTCTCAATTTGTAATCTGAAAAGTAATTTTCGTCTACATTTTTCAGTTCAAAACAATAATTGATAATATGATCCGGAAAATCGGATTCCATCTTCGTCAATTCTAAATCATGTGTTGCGATAAAACAAGTTAAATTCGTTTTAGATTTCATTAATTTTTCCAAGAATTTCTGCGAACCAATTAATTTATCCTGAGAATTTGTTCCTTTCAAAATTTCATCTAAAATTATGTATTGTGGCTTACCTTCTTCTAAACGATCAATTAGAATTTTCAATTTATTAATTTCGTTTTTAAAATAAGAATCTCCAGACGAAAGGTTATCAACTGTACGAATACTTGTAAAAATATCCATCGGATAAAAAACCATTTCTGCCGCACTTACATTCGCACCATTCATTGCTAAAACAAGATTTGTTCCGACTGTACGCAAAAACGTACTTTTACCAGCCATGTTTGCACCAGTTATAATTGCAATATTATTTCGTCGATTAGATTGAAACTCGTTTTTAACAGCAATATCTTCACTCAATAAAGGATGAAATGCATTTTTTAAACTCAATTCAAATGGTTGATCCGAAATAATTGGCGTGGAAAAAGTATTGAATTTATCATTAAAAATTGCAAAAGAAATATACGCTTCAATCGCTGATAATTTCACAATCCAATCTTGATTATTTTTGATAGCGGATCCTACTCTACCTTCTAACTGAATGGTGTGGTACAATTTCCAAAGTGTAAAACAATTTAACAGAAAACCAGCAATTGGAATTCCTAAAGCGGAAAAACCATCCATGGAAGATTTAATCCCCTTTAATTGATCAGAAGCTTTTACACCATCATTAAAAAGTCCGTTTTTATTGTTTAAATTAATTTCTTCTTTAAAGTCTTCATTTTCTGTATGAATTAAAAGTTCAATTAAATGATCTAATTGTTCAGGGCTAATAAAGGCGAAAGAAAGTGACTTATTGATTCGATTTTTAAATAAAAAATTGATGATAAATCCTACAGGAATAGCTATCACAATCCAAAAGAAAACTGCTTTTTTAGGAAAACCTAAAACGGCTAAATAAATAAAAATCGCAAGATTGATAACTCCTAAAACAATAGGTAAAAATCTTAAATTTTGATTTTCAAATTGACGATTTAAAGTTCCGAAAATCTCGAAAGATTTTAAATTAGCTTTGCTAGAAAATGTTAAGAATTTTACAATCCAATCGGGTTTATTTTTTAATTCTTCTAAAGCTTTCTGCCGATTTAAAATTTCTTCTTTTTCAAAAATTAAGTTCGATAAAAAATATTTCAATTGTACATTTCCAATATAAGATTGTGTTTTATTTAAACGATTAAACAAAGACTGGCCTTCTAAAATATCCAAATCTTTGTTATAAACATTAGCAAAATGTTCATCGTTTATAGCTACGTATTCATCAACTCTATCGTTAGTTTTAATATCTTCAATAATTAACAAAGACTGAGAAATGTGTGCGATTTTGTTCGAAACATTTGTGGATTTCACCACAAAAATCATAAAGATTATAAATAGAATTCCGGTTGCTAAAAGCAATAAAATATTGTCATGAGAAACGTAAAAATAAAATAATACACAAGTCATAACAAATGCCGCTAAACGGATATTACTTAATAAATTTTTACGCGATTTTAATTCTGAAAATTGTTCTTTAAGTTGATTTTCTATCTGAATATAATTATTCATTTCATTCGTTTTAGTTCAGTAAAAGTAAGCATTCTAACATAAAAATTATTCTTTTACACATCTACATCAAAATCAGCATTTTGAAAATTAGAATATAAATTATACTTTTACCACGTATTTCGAATCACAGCATTGTGATACCAACCGAGAGTAGTCTCCACGGTGGTCAAATAATACGGGATTACTTTCCAAAAATAACGTAAAACATCCTCTATTAATCGAAATACAATAAACATTAAAAATTTATTGTATGAATCACACAAACATTTCAAATTTAGTTTTCAACAAACTATCTAACGTTGAATTAATTGATTTTATTAATCAATTTACACCTATTAAAAACGAATCAACTTCAACACAAATTGAAGAAGAATTTAGACGAAGAGATTTTAATTATCAGCATCTAATTAACCATAAAAAAGAGTTACAACTTGTACAGCCTTTACGTTTAATTGATGGAAATTTATTTGAAGTTAATATTCCAAAACCGCCAATGGTTGGTAATTTTTATAGGAAAGTAAAAGAGTTGATTGATTTTTTGAAATTCAGCCCATTTTTAGAAGGTAAAAATCTAGTCACATTTGATTATATATTGGATCAATTTTACGCAACAAAAGATGACGTGAAAATAATTGAAGAAAATGAGTTAGAAAATCTTCCTTCAAACACTGTTTTTATAGGTTTCAAAAACACTTTTCAGACCTTCCAGAATGAGCAAATTCTAGATAAGATAAGTTATTTAGAAACCTTTGTAATAATTGATAAAGGCCCTTTTTATCGTGGATTGAAAGAAGTTGTTATTTATAAAAATAATCAAGTTGTTGATGTATGGAAACCTACAAATATTGATTCAGAATAATCGACATTTTTTCAGCACCATTTTCATTCAAATGATCTGCATTTTGAAAATCATCCAAGGTAAATAACTCGTTATTTTCAAGGAAATTTAGCCAAATTACATTTTGATATTTTTTTGAAATAGCATGAGTAGTCATTCGCCAATAATTGAATTGCTTTGCGTTCAATTTTTTGACATAAGCATCAGTTGTTGGCGATGAAACTAAAATAACTTTAATTTGATTTTCCTCGCACCAAGAAATTATATTTTCTAATGATTTCTGATTTTGATTCATTCGCAATTTGGTTAAATTATCATCCATGTTTTTGGAATGATTATTAACCGCATGAATCGCACTTTCTTGCCAATCTAAATTTGATTTTATATAGCGCTTGTTAATATAACCAGTAGAATCTATTGTGATTTTAAAATCAGGATTACTCTTAAACAATTCTAAATCAGCTAAATTTTTATCAAAACTTTGATGTGCAATTTCAAGTTGATTTTCAATTTTAAAAGTATGAGAATATAACTGGTAATAGATGTTATAATTTTTGATTTTATGAGCAGAAGTTCCATCTTCCAAAGCCAATACATAACTAAAATATGACACAGGAATTATTACTGTTTTCAGCTGTGTTAATTGATTTTTATAACGATTAAATAGCTTCTCATCCAAATCTAAAGTTTGAGATGAATAAGCCAAATTAAATGCTGGTTTTTCAAAATATTTAGGATCTACACCAACAAAAGTATGTGAACTTCCTAGAATTAAAACTTCAATATTTTCTTTATTTTTTCGAAGATGATACTGTTTCGTTTTGAAATCATTTGGAATTGCTCTCAAAAAATATTCAAAAGAAATTGTGACCAAAAAAAAACAGAATGAAATTCCTAAAACAAACAGTAATAATTTTTTCATTCTGCAAATTTATATGTAATAAAACAATGTTTTATTTGTTTCTGACATAAATATAGATGTCATTTTCTTTATTTAAATTTCTAAAATCTAGCATACTTTCGATACATTCTTTGGCTGAAGATAATTCCCCTTCCCCATTGTAATTGATATATTTTCCTTCTGCTAACGAAGAAACATTATTGTTCAAGATTTCATCAGTTAATATCTTTCTTTCGCCAATCAATGTGTAAACATACTCGTGACCTGTTTCGTCTGTAAAATTTCGCACTCGATAGATTTCCGAAGAGTCGTTTGGTTCAGAAATAATAAATAAAAAATCTTTTTTTGGATCTTTTTCAAAAAATACTCTTTTCATAATGGAAATTTTTAGCCTATTAAATTTAACTCATTCTTTGTTACAAATAAAATTTTTAGATAAATATTCTTTTAAAATTCATCAATTAATTTGCTGATTGTCTTTTATTAAACAAATACAACAAACCGATAATAATTATTAATCCAAAAACCACTATTGCTATATTTCTATATTTATGTGGATTAGAAATCTTAATTTCAGGACTGATATTTAATTTATTTTCATTAATCAAATTAAGAATATCTTGTTTAAGAATTTCCGCTTCTTTGATGCCTTTAATGCACAGTGGATAATATTTTTCAGTATTCGTTTTATCTAACAATAAATTATAGCTATCTGTGTAATTACAATACATTTTATCGAATAAATAAACCTTTTTATCAGCATTTTTAAGCAATTCATCCATTTGTTTTGTGTATATCAACGCTTGATTGTAATCGCCTTTTACGTTGTTTGCATAGGCTAAATTATTATACACTGTAAAACTAGAATACGCGCTTTTGGTTGCATTAAAACGCAAGGATTTCTTAAATAATGAAATTGCATGAACTAATTTATTTTCATCATCCTGATTGTTACTATTAGCTGCAAGATGATCCATATAAGTAATTCCTAAATAATTATATGCAATTGTTTTAGCGACTTTATAATCTTCTTTCGGTAAAACTGTACTTAATTCTTCTAAAATTGTTATCGATTCATTTAACAAATCACGACTAACAATGATGTTACTTTTATTGAATGACAAACTTTTTTTCAGCAAAAAAGTAGATTCAACATATAATTTTTCATCTCCTTTTAGTTCACTCCCAATAAACTTAATTCTTTTCAAAATCTGATCCGTATACTCCGTATATGAAACTTTGTTGAAGTAGTCGTAAAATTCGCTCAGTAGGAAAACATAAGAAATTTTACTTTCAATTTCAGTTCTCATTATTTCTTTTTCAAAAATTGCATAACACGCTCTTGTATCACCAATTAAAAAGTAATAATGAAATAATAAAGCATTAAACTTATTTGAATAATAATCATTATCAGAACTTTTGTTTAAGCCAATTTTAATTTTAGTTTCTAAATCTTTATTGATATATAAATCTCCCAATAAATCTGACGCCGCTCTAAATTCTTTATTTAGCGATTCATCATAAAATCTTTGTTCACTTTCGAATTTCGGAAAACTATATCCCTTAAAAGAAAACAATAAAAACATCACTAATATTACTAATCTCAAAGCTAAAAGAATTAATTTTTTATTAATATACAAAATATTAAAACACAATAGCATATAATGTTTTAAATAAAATAATTAATTCGAAGCATTTGCATATCACTCTTATAAATCTTCAATTTGCGAGATAAAATTCTAAATTATTTAAACATAATTTATTCTAAAACATTTGATGAATTAGCTGAAATAAACAAACTTTGTAAAAATTTATTACAATGGAAATGCAATCATTAAATGGAAAAACAGCTTTAATTACAGGAGCTGGAAAAGGTTTAGGAAAAGCAATGGCTTTAGCATTGGCTAAAGAAGGAGTTAATTTATTATTAGTTGGTAGAACATTATCAGATTTAGAAACAGTTGCTAGCGAAGCAAAAACTATAGATGATACAATTTCTGTTTCAATTTCAACTGCAGATATTAGTGAGTTACAAGAAGTGAAAAATTCTGTTAACGAATTAACTGAAAATGCAGCATCAATAGACATCTTAATTAACAATGCAGGTATTTTAAGAGTTGGTGGAATTTTAGATTTACCAATTGAAGATTTTGAAAATACTATTAAAACAAACGTTTTAGGGACATATTACGTAATGCATGAGGTTTTACCTTATTTAACGCAACAAACATCAAGTGACATCATTAATATTGCTTCTACAGCTGGATTAAAAGGAAACGCTAATTTGAGTGCTTATGGAGCTTCTAAAGCTGCTGTGATTAATATGACGGAGGCTGTGATGCAAGAATTTAGAAAAAAAGGTGTGCGTGTTACAACGATTAACCCAAGTACAATCGCTACTGAAATGACTTTAAATGCTAAGTTTACGGATGGAAACGAAGATCGTGTTTTACAGCCTGAGGATTTAGCTTACTTAATTGTGAGTCATTTAAAACTTCCGCAGCGTGCTTTTGTAAAAGATTTCGGATTATGGTCGACTAATCCATAAGAAACATAAAGAAAAAAGCCCGTTTAAAGGGCTTTTTTTATGCAAATAAAAAAACGTTTATCTTATCAATAAACGTTTCTTAAAAAAAATGCATAAAATATTAAACTAAAAGAAAATTTCTAAACTTATATATGGAATATTGTATTTAATTCCATATTCGGATTTTTAAAAGAAACATGGTAGTTCAACTAAAAAACTACCATGTTTACTAACCTAACTAACTTAAAACTATTCTTATTTCCTATCGAGACCAATGATAACATTTAACATTAGTAAATTAGCGCCTCGATATTACTCCAAGAATATGTCGTAATCCTTGAGGTAAAAGTAGATTAGTTTTTTACTTGATGCAAGTACTTGTAGTCAAGTATCGTCATAGCGTATTATTTTTGACGTAAAAGAATATATTTTTTCCTTTTTTAAAAAACTTAAATGATTGTTATTAAATTCATTATATAATTAATAAAAATTTAAATTTTTAGTCATATTTTTTGTTATGTAAATAAAAAAAGTACAGAAATAGACGTTTCTGTACTTTATATAAAAAATTTCAATTCGGAACTGATTTATTTATCTATTTTATCACTCAAATTTTTGATAAAATCTTTCGGTCTGATATTAGTTGTATCTAAAAATGCATCAGAAAATTTCTGTCTAGAATTAAAACCACACTCTTCTGCAAGCCCATCCATCGTAAGATTTAGGTATTTTTTATCACTCACTAACTTTTTGATGATATAGTTGATACGAAGATCATTTAAATATTTTCTAAAATTCTTATTCTTATATGTATTTACAAATTTAGATAAGGTAGAACGGTTTGTATTTAAACTCTTTGCTAAAGAATCTAATGAAACATCTGAATTAATAAACTCTAGATTTTCCTCGAAAACCCTGATTTTCTGCTCTAATTCTTGAAATAAAATTTTATCCGATTCTAAAATTGTTTCAACCTTAGCTACTACAACTTCTTCAGTACTATCCTGGCTTAACTTATCAAGATACTCTTCTACTTTTCTATTTAAAATTTCGTTCTTCTTCTTTAATTTATAATAAACTAAAAATGATGCAATTGCGATAATTACAATAAGAATTAGAAGAACTATACTTTGTGTATTAAGAAATTTAACTTCTTTCTCTAATTGATCTCTTTGTAATGTTAAATTGTTCTTTATATAGTCATTGAAATAATGTTGTGAAACTTCTTGATTTACGACATAATTTATGCTATCAAATTCTATTAAAGTATTAATTACTTCAACTTGCTTGCTCTTATCACCTTGTTCTTTATAATAACTATTTAATTTCAGGAAATTATCTCGCAAAGTAATATCTGTAATTCCTGTCTTTTCATATAGCGCTTTAACTTGTTCGTAGTAACTTATTGCTTTATTTTGCTCGCCTTTTTTCTGATAATTTTCACCTAAATAATAAAGGATATACATTTCCCAGTAAACATCTTTATTATTTACAATAGTAGTTAAAGACTTCTCTAATAACTTAATTGATTCATCGTAATTTCCTTTATAAAATTGTATTATACCTTTGTTTTTTAAAGCATAATCTGAATCAATTTTATCGTTTGAACCTTTTAGATGTTCTTCGTTATAAGTTTCGGCTTTCAATATATTGTTATTTAATATATTCAGAACCGTTAACCTTCCTAATACAGCGGCTAAAGCCTTTTTATTATCATCAATTTCTTGATTATTTTTAAAGTAGTTGTAACATTCTAATAGAATCGTATTTGCTTCTTCTAAATTTCCTATATGTTGATTTGATAATGCTAATCCGTATTGAATTGTATAATATTTAGAACTATTTTTCTTTGGATCTAAATATTGAGAAGCTTTTAAATAATTTTCTAATGAAGTTTTATATTTTTTTTGTCCATATAAGAATGTTGCTTTTTCTAAATAAGCAGTTGAAATTATTTCTTCATCGTTAGTAGAAATAGCAAGAGCTATAGCTTTATCTAATCTTTCGAAGATTGCTTCATTTGTTAGATCAGTTCTATTATTAAGTAACTCTTTTATGTTTTCGTTTTTAATATCTGTTTGTGAAAAGGAATTTATACAAACAAATAGAAAAAAAATTAAAGTATTTAACTTCATTTTTAATTATTTACAATCAATTATATACGTTTTCCGTCATTATATATAAAATATGACTATATTTATTTCCAAATATAACCTACAATATATAGTTTTGAAAAAAAAACATATGAATATTAAACGACTTTACTCTAAATTAATTGTATTAACTGCAATATCTTTATCACTTGTTTCATGTGCAAACGATGATGACAACTCTGAATACAACGCTACTTTCCCGAAAATTGAATCAAGAAACACAACTGATACAATTAATTCGAGCAACACAAATCCAGCTATAAATTTATTTGGAAAAGAAAAAGAAAAGGAAAGACCTCAAGCTTGTCAAGGTTGGAATTGTGTACAATTTGACTAATAAATTTTTATATAAATTTTAAAAAATCGGAAAATCTTAAGATTTTCCGATTTTTATTTTTAATCAAATTTGAATTGATTTTTTTCTATTAAATAATTAAAGTACTTAATTATTTTTTTATATCTAATTTTAAAATTTGATACTAAAAAAATTAAAAGTCATTTTATAAATTGAATCTAAATACTTCTATTTCACAAATTAGTTTATAAAAGATATATTATATTGGGTAAAATCTTTCAATACTTATTCTATCAAAAAATAATATATTCTACCCTTCTTCACTTAAATTAATCATATCTAAATATATTAACTAGGCCTTTATGCTTGTATTTAAAATTTCAAAACATTTTAAAGCCTATTATGCATATCTACCTTACGTTTTAGTATAAGAATTTTCAAATTGAACTTTAAAGATTAATTAATAACTAACATTTATTAACAACTATCAACTTACCTTAATATTAAGCTAAATCTCTATTTGTTTTTATACGATGTATCAAAAATATCTACATAGATCAATACCACTCCCTACGAAACCGTAATTAATAAATCTTTTATTAGTTATTAATTTTTACTTTTTCGGAAAAATTATATTTTAGAAAAAATTCATTTTTCATAAAGCTTAATTAACTTATATAAAATAATTTAACCAACAAAAAACTAATGTAAGAATTAATAAAACTTATACACTTGTAATATAAGTACAATCTATTGTTTTATAATTTTGCTCTATAATTAATCGAAATCCCATTATGAAAAAGAATTACATTTTAATCGCTATTGTATTTGGAGCAACCTCTTTGAATGCACAAGTTGGTATAAATACTGAATTACCAAAATCAACGTTGCATGTTAAAGAATCTGAAGAATTTAAATCTACATTACCTGAAGGTATAATTACACCACAATTTTCTGGAAACGATTTAAAAGCAAAAGATAATTTATATACTGAGTTACAAAAAGGAACTATAGTTTATATTACTGAAGGTTTAACAGAAGCTGCAAGTGATAAAACTATCAACATTAATAATCCAGGATATTACTTTTTTGACGGAGCTGTTTGGCAAAAAATGAATATTGAACCTTGGAGAATACAAAACACTAATAAACAAGCATCTAACAACTATGAAAACATTTACCAAGAAGGTAATGTAGCTATTGGTTTTAAAGAAAATGACCCAACTTCTAAATATAAATTAGATGTAAAGGGAGCAACAAAAACAGAAGTTAATAGTGAAAACGAGAATTATGTAAAAATTAATGGTGACAAAGGCCGTGTTCCTTATTTGGGAAATTTTAATTATAATTTCGAATCTTATTACAGTGGAGATATAATAGATTTCACAAACTCTGAGAATGTTTTTAATAACTCATTAATAAATGGTAGATTAAGTACAAGAAACACTCTTTATTACCCAACAAATAATAATTCTTTAAAATTAATAGGTCGAGAAGAGAGATATGATAACAAAACTAATTCAGATTTACACTCTAATGTACAGTCTATACATTTATTAAACGGTAATAGCGCATCATTTACAGTTTCAACTGATAGTGATAAATATTTGCATAACGGTATAGTGATGCAATCTAATCCTGATGCATCTAATTTAAAAAGTGTATTTACTTTAAATTCTAGACAAGACTTTGAAAATCAAAATACAATAAGTTTATCTGACCCTAAAGGAATAGTATTTCAATATTCTAAACCAGATGAAGTATCTGGAATCAGAACATCAGGTGCATATATATTCCCAAAATCTATAGGGTCTGAAAATCAGGTTTTAACTACTAAAGGATATGACAATTCAAATCCACCTAGAGATGCAGATGGAAACCCTCTAATACGTACAGAACTAGAATGGAAAAATATTTCTGATTTAACAAGTCCACAGCCTTGGAAAGTACAAGGAACTGAAACACAAGCATCAGACAACAACCAAAATATTTACCAAGAAGGTAAAGTTGCAATTGGATTTGATAAGGATGGACCTGTTTCAAATTATAACTTACACGTAAAAGGTACATCTAATGTTGTAAATAACACTAGTTCGTTAAATAGTTTTGATGTAAAAGGTTTAGCTGTAGATTACGGTTCTTCGAATGAAATTATTGTAGATGTAAAATCAATGTATTCTGGTGAAGCTATTGATATAACTAATCCAGAAAATATATTATCTATAGATTCTAAAACAAATAATAGAAAAGGATACTATGAAGTAATTGGGTCAGCAAATAGTACGGATACGAACCAAACATTAAAACAAGAAATTTTCTTCGATAAGTCAAATCCTGATTTAAAAATAAACGTAAATAAGTCAACTGGTTTTGTAGGTAAATCTGCAATTAATCAAATTTTTATTAATTCTGGTAACAATCACTCAAATTCTATTATTATGCAAAGTGATTCGGAAGATGTTGGGTTAAATGGCTTTGTTTTAGAATCAAAAGTTAATGGTAATGTAAATAAAATTTCATTAGAAAATTCTACAGGAATTAAATTTTCTTTTAGTGACAATAACGATACTGAAAATAAAAGTTCATACGTATTCCCAAGAAAAGCAGGTACTTTAAATCAAGTTTTAGTATCTAAAACCCAAGATGAAACAAATACAACACATTTAGAATGGAAAAATATTTCTGATTTAATTAGTCCACAAACAGAACCTTGGAAAATTCAGGGAACTGATACACAAGCGTCAGACAACAATCAAAATATTTACCAAGAAGGTAAAGTTGCAATTGGACATAAATTAACGGATAGAGTAGCAGATACTTCATTAGAAGTAAATGGGGCTATTTCTACTATCAAAACGACAAATATAAATAATCAAAAATTCACTAATTCAAAACTTATCAGTCAAGAGTTTAATAATGGCAATGAAAGTGTTTTTATTGATGGTAATTTTGGATATCTAGGCGAACCTTTTGATTTTACTTCTTCAGTATCTAATTTTAGAAATTCAGTAGAAGATATAATATTATCACCTAAAGGATTTATGGATTATAAAGTAACAGGATTAACAGATAACCGACTAGTAAGTTTAAATGAAGTCCGTATTTACGATAAGACTAACTCTAATCAAAAAATTATTTTTGAAAATGACTATGGTATTAATCTAAGTAATTCTAATTATCGTGTAGCAACTGGTGTAGGTGAATATTCGACGGGATTAAAAATGATAAGTGATGTTAATAATTCTGGAGAATTCTCAAATCAATTCATTTTAGGTTCATATAACATTAGTAATAAAAATGAAATTAAATTAGGTACTACAGAAGAAAATGTAACTTTTAAGTTCTCTAGAAAAATTTCTGATGATATGTACCGTGAGGAATCTTATGTTTTCCCATCTAATAATGGAGAAAAAAATCAAGTACTTGTTACCGATGGTGGTAGTAGTAATACAATCAACTCTAATGCAAAACTAGAATGGAAGAATATGGGTGAAATTGTAGAAGAAGTAGTTTTGAATAAAATTAAAATTAAATCACCAGGTAATAAATGTTTTGAAATAACTGTATCTGACAATGGACAATTAAATACTGAAGAAGTTACATGTCCACAATAATAAATAAACCAATTTAATAGAATAAATCTTTTCAATTAACCAATTAATAGACCTATTTTTTTTAGATAGGTCTATTTTTAATTCCAAAATTTATATTCTATAAATTTATTTTAAATTGAGTCATATAAAATATTTACTATTTGTTTTATAAATTATCCTATCATATTCTATATATTAAAAAAATCCCATTCAAAATATTGAATGGGATTATTGTTTATAATTAATTATCTTAATTCTTAGTTGTTCTTTT
Source organism: Faecalibacter bovis (assembly GCF_017948305.1). Lineage (NCBI taxonomy): Bacteria > Pseudomonadati > Bacteroidota > Flavobacteriia > Flavobacteriales > Weeksellaceae > Faecalibacter > Faecalibacter bovis. The sequence goes on along the minus strand of NZ_CP072842.1, from coordinate 1,799,720 downwards.
TATTATAAGTTTTCAGAATCATATCAGCGGCTTTTTCGCCAATCATAATGGTAGGTGCGTTAGTGTTACCAGAAGGAACATCTGGCATCACTGAAGCATCAGCTACTCTTAGTCCTTCAATACCATAAACTCTTAATTCCGGATCTACAACTGATTCTTTGTCGATTCCCATTTTACAAGTTCCTGTCATATGATGGTATGTACTTGCAGATTTTCTGATATAATCTAAAACTTCTTCTTTAGATTTATCTTTTCCTGGATAAATTTCTTCTTTCATCCAATCTTTTAAAGCTTCTGTGTAACCTAATTTACGACACAATTCAACAGCTTCGTATAAAGCATCTAAATCTGCTTGTTCTGATAAATATTTAGGATCAATGATTGGATATTCTTTTGGATTACTTGATTTCAGTTTAATGAATCCTTTAGAAACCGGTCTAATCATCCCTGCACAAAACGTAAAAGCATTTTCTGGACCTTCAAAACCTGGAGCATAATATGGTAAAGCCATAAATAAAGGTTGCATATCTGGCACTTTCATTTCTGGACGACTTTTCCAAAATATTTGTGCTTCTAATAAATTCGCTTTTGGAGGAACAATCGTTTGCTTAGCTTCAAAAATTACACTACATAATAAATGATCTTGTAAATTTTTACCAACACCTGGTAAATGATGAATGGTTTCAATCCCTACATTACTTAATTCACTTTGATCTCCAATTCCCGAAAGCATTAATAGCTGAGCTGAACCTATAGTACCTGCAGAAAGTACTATTTCCTCATTTGCACGAGTCTGAATTATTTCACCTTCTTTCTCATACTCTACTCCAACACACTTCTTACCTTCGATAATCAACCTATGAACCGTTGCTTCTGTAATAATCGTTAAATTATCACTATTTAAATAAGGTTTTAAAAACGCTTCAGAAGTAGATGCTCTAACACCATCTTTTGTAACAGACAAATCATTTAAACCAGCTCCCCAAATATTTGTATTAAAATCATCAGTTGTAGGATAACCTAACTCTTTACAACCATTAATAGCTGCAATAGAAATAGGATTTGGTTCTTTAATTTTAGTTACAGCCATTGGACCGTCAGCACCATGAGTTTCAGATTCACCCAATTCATAAGCTTCAGATTTTTTAAAATAAGGCAAAACACTTTCATAATCCCAACCGTAACAACCTTTATACGCCCAGTTATCATAATCCTCTTTCGCTCCACGAATGTAAATCATTCCATTAATTGCACTAGAACCTCCTAACGTTTTTCCACGAGGCCAATATTTAGTAGTATTTCCGGCTGCTTCTTGAGGTACTGTATGATATGCCCAATCTCTTTTTGTATTCCAAATTAATGGCCATTGTGCAGGCGATTGAATTTCTTCAGCTACATCAGAAGGTCCAGCTTCTAGAATTAAAACTTTTAAATTTTTATTTTCAGCTAATCGAGAAGCAACAACTGCACCTCCAGAACCTGCTCCAATAACTATGTAATCGTATGTATTTTTCATTTTTGTGTGGTTTAATTTTAGATAATTATTTTTTATAACTCATTATTTTTGGAACTGTCACAGCTTTTAATCCTTCAATTCCGAATTCAACTCCATATCCAGATTGTTTTACACCTCCAAAAGGTACAAATGGATGTATAGCACCATGTTGATTCATCCAAACAGTTCCTGCTTCTAACTGATCAGCAACTTCTTCCATTAACTTTTGATCATTACCCCAAACAGAAGCTCCTAACCCGATTTCTAAGCTGTTGGCTTTTTCTATAGCTTCTTCTAAAGTTTTATAGGTAATAATTGGTAAAACGGTTCCGAATTGCTCCTCATCTACAATTGCATCACCATTATCAACACCAGTTACAAATGTGATTGGAATATAAAATCCATCATTTGACACTTCCGGATTTGGAACAATAATTTTAGCTTTTGGATTTTTAGCAGTTGCTTCTATCAAAGCATTTACTTTATCAAATTGCATTTGGTTTTGAATTGGACCTAATAAAACATCTTCATTCATCCCATCACCCATTTTAAAATTCTTAGTCAAATTACTCAAGGCTTCAACACAAATATCTAAGTCATCTTCATGCACGTATAAGCGTTTTAAAGCGGCACAAGTTTGTCCCATATTTAAAAAACTACCCCAGAATAAACCTTCGGCAATAGAATTAAAATCTGTTTTTGGTAAAACAATTCCAGCATCGTTTCCACCACATTCTAAAGTTAAACGCGCCATATTATGCTTCGAAGCTTCTATAATTCGTTTTCCTGTAGCGATGGAACCTGTAAACATAATTTTTGAAATACTTGAATGAGCTGTGATATGTGCACCAATTTTACCATCACCAGTTACAACATTAATAACACCTGCAGGTAAAACTTCGTTGATTAAACGATACATTTCTAACGAAGCAATTGTTGTATATTCTGATGGTTTTACTACAACCGTATTTCCCATTTTTATAGATGGTATAATTTGCCAAATAGCAATCATCAAAGGCCAATTCCAAGGAGTAATTGCAGCTACAACACCAATAGGTTTTCTTTGTAAAATATCTTTACGCGTATCATCTTCAAAAATTACCTCATCTTCTAAATTCAACGAAGCAGGAACTTGAGTCCACCCAATACAAGCATCCATTTCAAAATTAGATCCTGGCCCATTTAAAGGTTTTCCTTGTTCCTTTGTAATTAATTCAGCTAAATAAGTTTTATTATTAATTAAGACATCTGCAATCTTCATTAAATAGTTATCACGATCTTCTTGTGCCAATTTTGACCAAGATTTTTGAACAATTTTAGAATTTTCTATCGCTTCCTCTACATCTTCAATAGTTGAAACAAAATACTTACCTATAAGTTCTTTATTTGCTGGATTAAAAACCTCAACCGTTTCCAATGATGTCTTTTCAACACCATTAATTATATAAGAATATTCTTTCATATTGATTTTTTTATTAATTTCATTACCTCAAAAATTAGAATTTATCGTTTAAAAAAATTGATGTATCCTATCATTCTATTGATGTATTCTACAATTTGAACTTTAGTATCTGCCAAATGAAAAAAATCGAACATAAAACAGTGTATAGTATACCCTATGGTGAAATTTGCTTATATGAAACCAATACACCGTTTAAGGGGCTAGATTTTAATTTTGATAATCCGTCAGTATCGATGATGTTGCAAGGAGAAAAAAAAATTAAATGGAATGATGAAAGTTTTGATTTTGGAACCAGAAAAATTTTAATTCCAGAAAAGAAACAAATTCTTACTGTTGATGTTGATTATGCTTCTTTTGATAATCCATTAAAATGTGCAATTCTTACAATTGACGAAAGTTTTGTAAGTTCATTTTACGATGAAATAACTTCTATACAAAATAAGGATTGGATTGATGTAATAGGCGGTGACGAAAATGAAATATTGAATTATTTTGTATCTGAAGAAGGATTACTTATTAATAGCTTTTTTAATCTATTAAATGACAGAACTTCACTGAAAGAAAAAATGCATCAATTGGATTATATTTTTCAACTAAAGATGAAGGAATTAACCTATTTAATTTTACAATCTAAGGCGCGAAAAATTATTTTAAATCAAAAACTTTCTGAAAATAATCCATTGTACGATGTTATAAATTACATCAACAATAATTTTAAATCAAAAATAAAAATTGAAGAACTGGCAAAAATCGCTTGTATGAGCGAGTCTAAATTGTTTGCTAAGTTTAAGGAGAATTTTGGCTGTTCACCCAATCATTTTATCATTCAGAAACGCCTTGAATATGCACATGAGCTATTATCCTCAAATATTCAAAATTTAACAATATCTGAAATTAGTTATATGAGCGGTTTTAATAATGTGGAACATTTTAACCGAAAGTTTAAGGAAGTTTTCAGTCAAACTCCGAGTAAAATTAAGAAGTAGAAAATTATGTTTTTGTTATATAAAAAACCCTCTACATACGGCAGTATGAGAGGGTTTAAACTTTTTTATGTGGTCCCACTTGTACCAGAAGCACATATTTATTATTATTTCTAATTGTATACTTTTGCATAAACAAAACACTGTATAACAGAACTTTTAACAAATAAACTGTATACTTTTATATACAAATATATAATATTATTTACTACATTTAGGGGAGTAATTAGGGGAGTAAAAATATTTCTATGCCATCATTAACTTATAAGGTAAATCTTAAAAAGGAAGTATCATCTATATATGTACGATTTAAGATAAATCAAGAATTAGAAACTGAACGAAAATTTGGAGATTTTAAAATTGAAACTAAATATTGGGATTCATCTAGCAAAAATCTAAAAACTAGAATCAAGAGAGAATATAAATTAATCAATACTAAAATGTATGAGTTTATTCAATTTCTCGACACTCAATATAATAGTGATATTACAACTATCAATTTTAATAAATCAAACTTAAAAGAGTGGTTAATTAAACAAACCAATGCTTTTTTTAATATTGAAGATAAAGCTGAAAAAAATCCACTTAGTAAAATTTATTACTTTGATGAATACATTGAGCATTTTAATCAGAACATAAACAAATATAAAAATGAAAGAGGTAATACATATTCTAGTTCATTCAAATCTTTATTTAAACAAGTTGGTATAAAATTAAATTCATTTCAAAAATTATATAAACGTCTAAAATTAGAAGATGTGAATATAGAATTCCGAAATGAGTTTGTAGATTATTTAAGAGAAGAATTAGACTTTTCAGATAGTACTATTGCAAAATATATTAAAGGAATTAAGTTATTATGCAAATATGCTGAAAATGATAACTTACCTATTTGTAAAGACTATACCAAAAGAGAGTTTAAAAAACCTTCATATGAAACATTTGATATTTATCTAAACGAAAATGAAATACAACAAATTATCAATTTAGATTTATCTACAATTGAAGATTTAGATTATTATAGAGATTGTTTAATTGTTGCTTTACGAGTTGGGTTAAGATATTCTGATTTAGAAAAACTAAATTCCAACAGAATAATTGATTACAAAGATAAAGCTGGAAATATTTTAGGAAAATACATTGTAGTAAAAACAGATAAAACAAATAAAACTGTTAACATACCATTACATTCAGATATCATTAAAATATTAGATAAGTATGATAATAAATTCCCTGTTCCAAATAGTAATCCTCAATTTAATCAATACATAAAGGCGATTTGTAAAAGAGCGAAAATAAACGAAAAATGTAAAGGTAAAATTCGTCAATCCATAATTATTAATGAAGGTAAAAAGAGTGAGTATAAAACAACCAGAAATATTGAAGGATTTTATGAAAAATGGCAATTAGTAAAAGCACATACTACACGAAGAAGTTTTGCTACAAATATGTTTTTAGAAGGTCATCCTGTTTTTGAAATCATGCAAATTACAGGACATCAAACAGAAGAGGTATTTTATAAATACATTAAAATGTCTCCGAATGAAAAAATTGAAAATATTTTCAAAAGATGGAATAAAGAATAACAACTGGTGGGGGTGCACAATAAAAAGTAATTGTCATCCTTATGTACTTATATAGGGTTTTACCTAATTGCATATAAAATAAAATATTAATTTTGTCAATATATCTAAATCATATGAAAAAAATATTTTTACTATTTACAATTTTATTATCCTTTTCTGCATTTGCACAAAACCTAACATTAAGCGAAGTTTTAGCTATTAGAAAAATGGAATTAGGAGATGCAGACGAATTTTTAACAGCTAAGGGATGGAATTTTTTAAGTGCTGAAGAATTTGAAGATTCAAGTGAAGCTATTTATACCTATAAAAAATCTTTATATGAAGATATTGCTGAATCATTTCTACATTATAATTATTCAACGTATAATGATAGAATAACAGTTGGAATCCAAGTAAATTCAAATACTAAATTAAATACCTACGTCAATCAAATTAAAGCTTGGGGAGGAAAATTAGTTAAATCATATATAGAAGATGGAGAAGTGATAAAAATATATCAAGGAAGTACGATGACTTATATAATTTCAACTTCTTCACAAACTAATAATTTCGACGCTCTTCAAACATATCATTTTATAAGTATAATTACAAATGAAGATTTATTAAATTACTAAAAAAATAAAAAAACCACCCTTAGAGGTGGTTTTTTATTTAATAATCTTCTGATTCTTCATAATATCTAAAAGCAGGAACTTTTATAGATAATGGTTGCTTTAGTTGGCACTCTGTATGATCCCCTTCATAACATTCCATATCTCTTCTATAAACTTGCCTATTTGTTAAGTCAATTAAATAATGATAATACAAATGATTACCTGCTGTACCACCAAAAATTTCAGAATGGAAATATAAAAATTTATTATCTATAAACTGAATATTCCCTATTAAACTAGCTGAATTTTGTATATTATGTTTCTGTATTGTTTTATTTCCTTCTCTAATAAGTAATATACATTTTCCCCAAGTTTCATCATCACATTTAAACTCATAGGTATATTTCGAATTTAATTGTCCTTTTGGAAATTTAAGTTTTTTAACTCCTACTCCATTGGATTCTTTCACCTTTAGAGATTCTTCTTTAACTACAGAATCTTTAACTTTGGTTTCTTGCAATGTAGTTTTTGCTACAGCCTTAATGCTATCTAATCGAAGCTGTTTTTCCTTCAACTCCAATTCCTTTTCCTTCAATTGTAACTCCTTTTCTTTCGTGTCATTACAACTGAACAATATCATCACTGATAATAAAAGTCCAAGTTTTTTCATAAATAGTTTTTTAAACTCATTAAATATAAAACATTTAACGCTTACCTCCTATTACATCATTTTAAGAATCCTCAACAATTTATTATATTTACCCTGATAAATTACACACATGTCAGAAGAAGAAAAAAGAATCCTACAAAGTAAGCTTTGGGGAATAGCAGATATATTGAGAGGGAAAATGAATGCGAACCAATTCCAAGATTATATTTTGGGATTTATATTCTACAAATACCTTTCAGATAAATTTTTAAAAGAAGTAAACGACATCTTACAACCTGATGGATTATCGTACGATGATATTGAAGAAGGAACTGAACAAGGCGAAGCAGATTTAGCATTACTAAAAGAACAAATGGTAGAGCAAATTGGTTTCTTTTTACGCCCTTCAGAATTGTTTAGTACCATCGCCAAAAAAGGAAATGCACAGCAAACCAATAATGATGAGGTAGTTGATGTATTTATTTTAGACGAATTAGAGCAAGTTTTAAGAAACATCGAACGCAGTACGTTAGGAACTGAATCGCAAGATGATTTTGATAACTTATTTTATGATATTGATTTGAATTCGCAAAAGATTGGTAAAACACCAAACGACAGAAATCAAACGATATCTAAAATTATGAACGCTTTAGAAAGTATCGACTTCGAGTTAGACAACACTGATGCTGATGTCTTAGGGGATGCGTACGAGTACCTGATTGGTAAGTTTGCAGAAGGTGCGGGTCAAAAAGCGGGAGAATTCTATACGCCACAACAAGTATCTTCAATCTTAGCTAAGATTGTAACGGTAGGCAAAGACCGTTTAAAATCTGTTTACGACCCTACATGTGGTTCGGGTTCTTTGTTGTTGCGTGTTGCCAAACAAGTAGAACACGTAGGTCAGTTCTATGGACAAGAAATGAACAGAACAACGTACAACTTGGCTCGAATGAATATGATTTTACATGGTAAATCGTATTTAGAATTTGACATTAAAAACGAGGATACATTAGAACGCCCACAGCATCGAGATAAACAATTTGAAGCTATTGTTGCAAATCCTCCGTTTTCGGCTAATTGGAGTGCCAATCCAATTTTTATGGATGATGAACGTTTTGCACAATTTGGTGCATTAGCACCAAAAGGGAAAGCAGATTTTGCCTTTGTACAACATATGTATGCACAATTGGCTGATAACGGCACGTTAGCTACTGTTTTACCTCATGGGGTTTTGTTTAGAGGAAGTAGCGAAGAAAAAATCCGTAAACATTTTATCGAAGAACTTAATGCTGTAGATGCTATTATTGGTTTACCAGCCAACATCTTTTTTGGAACTGGGATTGCGACTTGTATTTTGGTACTTAAAAAACACCGAGAGCATAGCGACAACATTTTGTTTATTGATGCAAGTAAAGGGTTTGAAAAGCAAGGAAACCAAAATGTATTATTAGCCGAGCATATTGATAAAATTGTTGAGGTATATAAAAACCGTACTACAGAAGATAAATACAGCTATGTAGCGACTTTAGATGAAGTGCGTACAAACGAATACAATTTGAATATCCCTCGTTATGTAGATACGTTTGAGGAAGAAGAAGTTATTGATATTAATGCAGTAGCAGAAGAAATTAAAGCGATTGATGTGGATTTGGATGTAAACCAAAAAATAATTGCTGATTTCTGTAAACAACTGAACATTAAAACGCCTTTTTAATGATGGAAAATTTACAACCCAAATTAAGATTTCCTGAGTTTAAAGATGAGTGGAAATATAAATATCTTAAAGATATCGGACATATAGTTGGTGGAGGAACTCCAAGTACAACAGTTGATAAATATTGGAATGGAGATATAAATTGGTTTACACCAACAGAAATCAATTCAAAATATGTAACATCTTCTAAAAGAAAGATAACTGAATTAGCTGTTAGTAAGTCTTCAGCTAAAATTTTACCGAAAGGTAGTATCTTATTGACTACAAGAGCCACTATTGGTGAATGCTCGATTTGTTTAGAAGAATCAACAACAAATCAAGGTTTTCAATCTATAGTTGTAAATAGTTTTAATAGCAATGAATTTGTATATTACTTAATTAATACCACTAAAAATGAATTAATTAAAAAATCTTCAGGTTCAACATTTCTCGAAATTAGTAAGAAAAAAATAGAGACAATTGAACAATATTTCCCATCCCTACCCGAGCAAACCAAAATCGCTGATTTTTTAGGTGCTGTGGATAAGCAATTGGAACTTTTAACAACTAAAAAAGAAAAGTTACAACTGTACAAAAAAGGAGTGATGCAAAAGCTATTTTCCCAAGAAATTCGTTTCACAAAAGAAGATGGAACCAATTACCCTGATTGGGAGGAAAAGACTTTGGGGGAGGTAGCTACTTTTTTTAACGGAAGAGCATATAAACAATCTGAATTGCTTGATAATGGTAAATATCCAGTATTAAGGGTTGGAAACTTCTTTTCAAACAATAGTTGGTATTACTCCGATTTAGAACTTGATAATAATAAATACTGCTCAGAAGGAGATTTATTATATGCTTGGTCAGCTTCTTTTGGTCCTAAAATTTGGAAAGGTGATAAAGTTATTTATCATTACCATATTTGGAAGGTTGAAGAAAAAGTTTTAATGAATAAAACATTCTTATACCATTTCTTAAATTTTAATACTGAAATAATTAAGAATAAAAGTGCTAATGGATTAGCTATGATGCATATTACAAAAGGCGCTATTGAAGCGTGGAATATTTTTATACCAAATTTAGATGAACAAATTAAAATCGCTGATTTTTTAACTGCCATCGACAACCAAATAGAAGCCATCAACAACCAAATCACAAAAACCGAAAACTATAAAAAAGGTCTGTTACAACAGATGTTTGTGTAATATTTTAACACTACTATGACAACCCAATCTGAACAAGCTTTAGAAAACAAATTAATCCACCAATTAACGGAAAATGGATACGAGCAAGTATGCATTAAAGATGAGGTAGATTTAATTCAAAATCTAAAAGTACAATTAGAGAAATTCAACCAAACACATTATACAGACCAAGAGTTTAAGCAAATACTTAATCATTTATCCAAACCCTTAAATCCTTTCGATAAAGCAAAGGTATTAAGAGATAAATTTTCGTTTAAAAACGATGCCAACGAAACGGTTTACGTATCATTTATCAACAGCGAAAATTGGTGCGATAACGTGTATCAAGTAACCAATCAGATTACAGTAGAAGGCGAATACAAAACTCGTTTTGATGTTACGTTATTAATCAACGGTTTGCCATTGGTACAAATCGAACTGAAGAAACGTGGGTTAGAATTAAGAGAAGCTTTTAACCAAGTGCATCGTTACAATTTGCACAGTTACGGAAGTGGTTACGGATTGTTTCAATACATCCAACTATTCATCATCAGTAACGGAGCCAATACCAAATATTACACCTACAGCAAAGAGCCAAAATTCGAGTTTACATTTTATTGGACAGACGAGAAGAACAAGCGTATTTCTGATTTAGAAGATTTTGCACACATATTTTTAGACAAATGTCACGTTTCTAAAATGATAACACGCTATATGGTGTTACACGAAGGAAACAAGCAAATTATGGTTTTAAGACCATATCAATATTATGCCGTAGAAAACATTGTAGAAAAGGTTAAAACCTCTACAAACAACGGTTATATATGGCATACTACAGGTTCAGGAAAAACCTTAACATCATTTAAAGCAAGTCAAATTTTATCACGCATTCCAAAAGTAGATAAAGTTGTTTTTTGTGTGGACAGAAGCGATTTGGATTATCAAACCCAACGAGAATTTAATGAGTTTAGTCCTGGTTCTGTCGATTCTACAGAGAATACAAAAACCTTAGTTAAACATTTTAACGATAACAACACCAAACTTATCGTTACAACCATACAAAAACTGAATACAGCCATCTCAAAAGAACATCATAAGAAATTGATGGATGAATTGGCTGAAAAGCGTATTGTTTTCATTTTTGATGAATGCCACCGTAGTCAGTTCGGAGATACCCATAAACGAATTGTAAAGTTTTTTAGAAACCATCAATTATTTGGTTTTACTGGTACTCCAATTTTTGCAGAAAATGCTTCTACCAAAAAAGGTGTGAAGTTATTAACCAAAGATTTGTTTGGAGAACGATTACACGAATATGTAATTACTGACGCTATTAGCGATGGAAATGTATTGCCCTTTTCTATCGAATACGTTGGTCGATACACCTACAAAGATACTTCGAAAAACAATCTTGATATTGAGGTAGAAGACATCGACACGACAGAATTATTAGAAAGTGATGTACGCATAGAAAAGATTGCTAATTATATCATAGCTAATCATTCGCATAAAACAAAGAATAAGCTGTTTACAGCGATGTTTTGCATTAGTAATACCAAAACCTTAATCAAGTATTTTGACACGTTCAGAAGGCTTGAAAACGAAGGCAAACACAATTTAAAGATTGCTACGATTTTCAGTTATACAGCAAACGAAAATCCAACAGAAGACGAATCAGGACAAATCCCTGAAGAAGCTTTAGAATATAGCAATGCAAAGATTGATATTCATACACGCCAAGTCTTAGATACTTACATTGAGGAATACAACAAAGAATTTGGAACGAATTATTCAACCAAAGACAGTCAATCCTTCAACGATTATTATAAAAACGTTGCAAAACGTGTAAGAGATAAAGAGATTGATGTATTGTTTGTTGTGAATATGTTTTTAACTGGGTTTGATTCGCCATCGTTAAATACATTATACGTGGATAAGAAACTGAAATATCATGGTTTGATTCAAGCTTTTTCACGTACCAACCGTTTAAAAGGCGATAAAAAATCGCATGGACAAATTGTATCTTTTAGAAACCTGAAAACAGCGACAGATGATGCGATTGCTTTATTCTCGAACAAAGAAGCTAAGGAAGTAATTATAGTACCACCGTTAGAAGATTTTGTAGAACAGTTTAACGAAGGTGTAAAGAACCTTTTAGCGATTACGCCAACAGTTAGCAGTGTAGATGATTTGTATTCGGAAGATGAGAAATTACGCTTTGTAAAAGTCTTCAGAGATTTGTTGCGTTTAAAGAACCGAATGGAAGGTTTTAGCGACTTCAGTTTTGATGATTTAATGATGAATGAACAAACGTTTATGAATTATGTATCCAAGTATCAAGACCTAAAGCAAAACGCTTTAAAACAAAATAAAGATTCGATTTTAAACGAGGTTGATTTTCAGTTAGAACTTTTGCATAAAGATGAGGTAAATGTTAATTACATTTTACGCCTTTTAGCTAACTTAGAAGAAGATACAGAGATAGACCCACAGCATAAAGATAAACGACAAAATGAAATTTTATCAATGGTTGAAGCTGACCCATTGCTTAGAACAAAACGAGAATTAATAGAACGATTTATTTCTGAACAATTAACCATCATCAATAAGGGTGCTGATATTACAGATTTGTATCAAAATTTTGTTGAGGTCGAGAAGAAAAAGGAATTTAAAGAATTGGTGCAAACAGAAAATTTAGACGAAAACAAGTTTGAAGAAACGTTAGAAACGTATATGTTTTCAGGTAGATTTCCAACAAATACCGAATTAGTAAATACTTTACAAGATAAACCATCCTTCAGAGAACGTAGAACCATTGGAGAACGTTTAACGGAACGTGTGACAAATTTTGTAGATAGATATTTGAGGTAAAAATATATAAATTAATAACAAACTATAAATCAAAACTTATGAAGAAAATTTTATTTCTAATCTTATTTTGTGTATCATGTGTTTATACTAATGCACAGACATCTATCACTTATAGTGATTTAAAGAAAATGGTTGATGGTTCTCAAAGCGAAGCAGTACGACTATTTAAAGAGAAAGGGCTAACATATCGTATAAGTAATGAAAAAGGTGTGATTTATGCCGATCAAAACTATAACTATAGCTTAATTAAGGGTAATTATGGGTTTGTAAAATATACTTTATATGGTGAAAAATATGAGTATAAGTCAAATGAAATACTAAAAACTATATTAAAACTTGGTTATAAAGAAATAAATTCGGGTAATAAAGATGGTTTGGGCTTTTGTACTACTTACTCGTCAACCAATTACTATATTAGATTTTGCGATGACAGAATAAAATATAATGATTTGAGTAGTCAACCACTTTATGAAGTTCATATGGAAAGTAAATTTTAAGTATGAAAAACTTTTTATATCTTTTTTTTTACTCTTTACTATTATTTGGTTGTGGTGGAGGTAGTAATACAACACGTGATTACAATTACGAGTTTACAGGCGATAGTTCTGATGTATTAGACGGTGAATATTGTGCAGAAATTGAGTATTACAATCCAGACACAGGAACTAATAGTACCTATACCCTACCCATTGAAGTAAGTGATGGGTACTTGACAAGAATCAAATGGAGTAATGGAGGTTGGTTAGATAATTCCCATTTTACAGAACCTGAATTTGATGGAGATACAACTTCATTTACAGATGACAGAGGAAATGATTATACCGTTACCATTATCAGTGATGGAAGTTGTGGATATACATCATACATTACTCCTGAAGAAGATGACAGAAGAGCCATAGAAGAACAACAAAGAAAAGAACAAGAAGAAACTTGTCCTATTTGCTATGGTAGTAAATCAAGTTACGAAGAAATTTGTTATTTCTGTGAACGTAAACAAGAAAGAGAGCAACAGGAAATTGAAGACCATACATGCCCACGTTGTGGAGGTCGTAAATTTTCATCATTTGAAGATTATTGCGATGATTGTGAGAGGGATTTAAAAGAAGAAAATGAGTGGTAAAAATTAAGTATTTAAAAATATATAATATACCTTATAAGTTATAATTTTATTAACGTCTAATCTCTTAAAAATGCAACGTAAATATTTCATAAGAGAAAATGGTAAAAATATTGGATACACATTTTCAGAATTAAAGAATAAAAAATTAAACAAAAGCACTAAAATCTGGATTGAAGGTTCAGACAAATGGATTCGTCTAGATATGATTCCTGAACTAAATGAAATTAGTGAAACAATTAATGAGAATGAGAATAAGAATTATATTTATATAATCATAGTTATAATTCTAAGTATAATTTTGGCAATATTTTTCTCTGTAAAAAATTTTACTAAAGAAAATAATTCTATTAACAACAATGTTAGCGAAAAAGAAAATAATATTGATTCTACTATTGTTGAATCTCCTGATATGTTTTTAGATTCAACTGCAAGAATTGAAGATACTGCATTTTTTGACAACAATTATTATTCTCCAATACATATGAATAATTATGTTTATGTTCTATTAAAAACAAAACTTAAAAAATATTCTGGAGAAGAATATTACACAAACGTTAGTGAAATTCAAGAGTTTAACAACCCTTCTAAAGATGAATTAAATCTTTTTAAGGATAGGGTTATTAGTCATTATTTAAATTCAATTGATGCTAAAGTTTATAAAGGTGAAATTTTAGAAGCTGAATTATTCTCCTTCAATAATTATAGTGAAGCTAGTAATAATCGTAATAAATTTCTAATTAAAAATGATAATTATACCGATTATACAGAAAATACATCCTATCAACCAGGTTTTTATTATGTAATAGCTTCAGCAAATTACCCAGTCTATTTTCACAATACACCAAACTTTAATGATAGAAGAAATGCAAGATTCACAACTATTGAAAAAATATACGTTGAAAAATTTTCTGGAAATTTTGCATATGTAGAATTCACTAACTCTGAAAATAAAACGTCTAAAGGATGGATTGAAATTGAATATTTAGATCTTATAAAATAAACTAACTATGACCCCTGAACAAAAAGAAGCTCGTATTAAAGAACTGCAAGATGAGTTAGCAAGAAGAAAAGCTAAACTTGAAAAAGTTCATGAAAAGTATGACAATATGTATTTAAAATTTGTCGAAGAGGGAAAACTTACAAGAGAGCAAGCAATTCGAGAAATGGAGAAATACAATCGTACAGATTCTAATGCATATAGAGCTTTAATACAAGGTATTGAAGATGTTGTTTTAGAAGAGCAGAAAGTAAATGAACTTTTAATAGTGGAAAATCTTATTCAAGAAGATGCTGAATATTTAAAAAATGTGTTTAACATTGATGTAAACAACATTGTTAAACCAACAGAGGAAGATTTTAATAGAAGATTAGAACTTTCAAGTAAAAGCTCTTTAAATAAAGCTGAAAAAGAGGAGTATGACAAATTAGGAGATAAAATTTTAGCATTTAATGTAGCGAGAGGAACAATGGTTAAAGATGGGATTTCTTTAATGGACCTTATTTATAAAAAAAATGAACTATTAAAAAATCATAAATCCCTAGAAAAATTCCTAGATAAAAAAGAGGACACTATTAAAACTATAGAAGAAAACAAAAACATTTTAGCTGAAGAAAAGATAACACCAAAAATTAATATTACTGATAAAATTAATTTATCAAATAATATATCAACATCTCAAAAACACAAAAATGAGGATGAGAATGCCTTTGCTTTAATAGTAACATTTAATTCCATTTTTATGATAACAGCTTTAATTACCCATATATGGACTGTAATAATTGCATTTACTCAAGCTGGTATAATCGGAGGTGTTCTGACTTTTATTTTACCTTTTTTATCTGAAATATATTGGATGATAAAAATGTTTGGAGTTAATGACACTTATGCATATATAGCATTAGCACATATCATTTTAGCAATACCTCTTAGTCTATTATCTAAATCTTAAATTAAACTATAAAAATATGAGCAAAGGAATCTTAATTTTAATTAAAATTATAATGACATTCATTGTAATTGCGGGAATTGTAGTATTAAAGGCTGCTGGGCTTCCAATTATTATCGTAAACATCATTGGTATTGCTATTATATATGCAGTATGGAGATATAAACCATCAAATGACAATGATGAAAACTTTGATAGCAATCAAACATTAAATAAAAACTAATGTTTAAAGATTATTATAAAATTCTTGAAATAAATATAAATGCTTCTGATGATGAAATAAAACATGCCTATAAAAGATTAGCTAAAAAGTGGCACCCTGATTTAAATCAAAATATTGACACAACGCAACAAATGCAAGACATCAATGAAGCAAAACTTATTTTATTAGATAAAGAAGCTAGAGAAAAATATGATATTGAGTATAAAAGCTTCTATGAATATGTAAATAAAAAAGAGAAAGCAAATTTTGATAATCAATCAGAAACTTATAATCAAGATAATTACACGAAATCAAGCTACGAAAGATATCAAAAAGAATATGAAATTAAAGATGATATCTTAAAAAAATGGATGAATAATGCTCAAGAACAAGCTATTGAGATTGTTAAGCAAGCATTAAGAGATGTGAAAGGTGTTTCAGTCGCTGCATCAAAAGGTTGTTTAACTGGTATTACAAATGCCATAATATTTATTATTGCAATGTTTATCTTAGGATTAATAATAAGTTTATTTAGATAGTATGAGTAAAAATAGTTATAACACTACCGGAGGGGATAATTTATGGATAGCAATAATAGTAATTGTAATGATGCTAGGTATAGCTAAAATGTGCCGAAATAACATGGTAGATAGCGTTATGGAAGACAAAGAATTACGAAATGAATTAAATATTAACAATAGAGAGGATGCTGAACAATTTGTAGATGATCATTATTAGTACTGTTACCTATATAAAAATAGAAAAGTATCTTAATAAAAGAATCTAACAACTTAAAAAACTATACATTCAGCACAAGTAACTTAATTAATATTTCTCAATAAAATAAAATCCCAACCATATAATATGATTGGGATTTTTTTAAGCAGCTTTTAGATTAGTTATTGGCAATCCCCAAAATTCCTCTTTAATTGTAGGCAGAATACCACCTGTATATTCAGCTAAATATTTCATCATTAATCTATAGATACTATCTGTACCAGTATCAATTGTACAAATACTATCATGTATCGTGAAGATTGGTGTATTAGGATAGTCATCTGAAATCTTTTTAGTCACAAAATCAATTAAACAATCTGCCTCTATATGTTGCAATAACTTTGGAAACAATTTATAGGAGTTTTTATGCTCGGTTTGACTTTTTAATATAACCAATAACTCCCAAAATTTTGGAAATTCATTTTTAAATTCCCTAAAAACTTTAAAATCCTTTTTATTAGGCGAATAAAGTAATCTTAATGTCAATTTTTTAACAGCATCTCTTTTATTATCAAATGTTATCAATTTATTAGAGTTTGATTGTTTATTAAATTCATATATTTTATACAAATTATCTTCAAATTCAATATCTAAATAAGGAGATATTTCTTCATAAAATAAACCTTTACAAACCCATTCCTTAATAATTTTATAATCATCCTGAAACCCTTTATCAGAAAGGATTTCAAACAATTTTGGCGACATAATACTCTTATTATATATTTTATTATATATATTTATAATTCTATTATTTCCTTTCATATATCCTTCTATAAATACTATCAGGGAAAATGGCTGTGAATTTTTTAAATCATAACTCATTATATCAAAACCTTTATAGGTTAAATAGCCCCTCAATTTAGATGGAAAATTTGTAAGATGAGAATGAAGACGATTATCCTTGTCTTGGTTTCTTGAATATCTAATTTCTTTATTTTTTATACCCTCGATTTTGTGTAAATAGCTTAATATGCGTAATGAATTATCATAACTATATTCATTTAATTCAATATTAAATCCCAAAGATTTAAAATTTTCAATATCAAATTCAAAACCACTATCTAACCATTTAGTCAAATGAATACAACTATTTAACTTTGGTGTATTGCACTCCTTTAATTTATTTAAGTTCTTATTACGAGGTATATCAATTGTTGTAATATCTATTGATCCTTTACCTAAATTATAAATTTCTTCATAGTTTATACGATAACTATTACTTTGCTGTTTAGAAGTTGAATAATTCTTTTTACAAATTATACCTATATCTATCAAAAATTTTAAATATTGGTTATAATCATACCTCCAACTTTTTAATTCCTTAGAAGTAATATCTACATACCCTTTTTTACCCTTGCTTTTAACATAAGTTAAAACTTTGTATTCAATCAAACTAATGATTAGAAGAAGCGTATCCCAATTAAGATTTTGTGGGAATGAATCTTTTTTTGATTCTATATATTTTAACAAAAATGCTGTTATTGTAATTTTCCAATTCAACTCTTTATTATATGCACCATAATGCTTTTTAATTCTATTATATTTCATTATAAAATATTTAAATATTAAGCATAGAATAGCCATGCCACAAAGTGGCTACCTATGCAATTCATAAAAAAATGTGGCTCTAACAAATAGAAAAAGTTAGCATTACGAAGACTTCAAAAAGCTTGATTACCTTGTTGGTTAGACCTATAAATACGTCTTCTTTAACATTAAAAATGCTGTTCAACTTACCTAAAAGTTAAATACTTTGTTTATCTAGATGTTTTGGAATAATAAAGGCGATTACCTCTATAAATGAGAATGTAACTTAACATTACACTTTTATAATAAGCGTTTTGTTGTTACTTTTGGTTTAATGAAACCACAACAATAGTAGTCAATTTGTTGTGGCTTCAGTGTTAATGTATAAGAGATTTAGTACATCTTCCGTTTTGTAGTAGTTTTGCCCCCCTATTTTAAAAAATGTTAGTATTCCTTTTTCATGCCAAGAATATAACGTTTTACGTGTTTTCGACAATAAGTTCTTAACTTCTGTCATTTTCATTACTGGTTTGTTTTTTAACTGCTTCATAAATTTTCTTTTTATAATTATGAAGCAAACATAGGAAGGAATTTATTCGAGTAAAATTCGGAAAAGTTCGGAAAAAGTTCGGAGTATTTTATTCTTTAAATTCTTGTAAATTATTATTTAAAATGTTTAAAACCTTATTTAACGATTTATCTGAATGTGCAGAAAGTTTATTATCATTTTTTAAAATAACTTCTGTGCTTTTAATGTTACTATTAACAAAATTTATAAAATCTTTAAGTAAAAAACCTTCTTTATTAATCAAACAATTTTTCACTTTGTAATTGTTAATTATACTATCTAAAGTAGCTTGTAAACCTCTTGATTTAATCAAATTATTATTATCATCAATATATTCAAGAGATCTAAGAATAAAGAAAAAAAATTCTTCAGCTTTCTTACTTATAAATATATTAGAAGCAAAATCTAATTTATTAAAATCGTGCTTCTTATTACTTCCTTGTATACTTAATAATTCATTTCCTTTAATATAACAATCAGTAATAAAATTTGATTCATTATAAAAAAAAACATAATTACTTTCACAAACATAATCTTTTACAATAGGTAAAAAAGCTTGTAAAAATTCATTATAGAATATATATAAATAAAAGAGATATAGCACCTTTTTAGATTGAGGATTATTTTCATTAAAATAATAACCAGTAAAATTCCTTGGATGTTCTCCTCTCATAATAATTCCTATCGGAGATTTATCACTTTTCTGAAAATATTTATTTCTAAAATTATATAGTATTGATTTTAAAATTAATAGTAACTCATTAACATATTTGAATTTTATTTCATTTGATATTCCAACATCATTCATAAAATGATATAATAAAGATTTTTCATTATTAAAATCATTTTCATGTCTATTAATAAAAATAATTTTTTTGTTTTTAAACTCATTAATTAATAGTTCTTGATAAAAATTAAATACACTTATTTCATTCTTTTCCCTAATATTTTTAAAATTTGGATAAGTAGATTTGTTAATAATATTTTCAATTGTTCTGTATGAAGATTTATTTATATAATAATTTAAAAATTTAAAATAATCTACAATTGTCTCAATTTTTAAATTATCTGTAAAAAATAATAAATCATCTTTAGAATATTGATTTATAAACATTTTTCTCATAGAAAGGTTTTAATATAAATATACTAAAACATTCAAAATAATCTCATTAGGGGAGTAATAAGGGGAGTATATTAAATAAAAAAACCTCAAACCCTTATTAATAAAGAGATTGAGGTTTATACCAGTGGTCCCACTTGGGCTCGAACCAAGCGAGTTATATCTCCTAAAATCAGTACTTTAGAAATGTAATTCTGTACACCTCCACCAATTAGTAAGCCTTTTTCGTATTAGATGATACCATCATCTGCGAAGCTAAAGTAGTCATTTTTTGTTACAATCAAATGGTCCAGAACCTCAACATCAAACAGTTTACAGCACTCCTTAATCTTCTGAGTAATATTTCTGTCTGCTGTACTAGGTGTAAGATTACCACTTGGATGATTGTGAAACAAAATAATAGCTGTAGCATTTGTTTTAAGCACTAACGCCATTACCAAACGTACATCTATAACACAACTACTAATCCCTCCTTTGAATAGCTCCTTTATTCCTAAAACTCTATTCCCTTTGTTAAGAAGCAGTATTTTTACTTCTTCCTGTAATTCTATGAGATCATTATCCCAATGCGATAATGCTACCTCGTAAGCGTCCTTACTGCTACTAATCTTCACAATATCTTTTGACTTGTTTGTGTACGAAATTTTGATTTCTGATACTCTCATTTTGGCTATATATTATTAATCTACACTATTTTTCTAGTCTCTAAAAACTCACTAAAAAACCTCATCGATGGACTTACACGTAAGCAAATCTGTTTACTAAAATGTTTCAGGAGGATTGTAAAATGATCTTTAGGTGACTATGCATAAATGAGTGAAGGTCCTTGAGAGGGGATTCTAAATAATAAGTGGACCAAAAATTAGAATTACGAAAGATAGCTACGGGGGAAGCCTAAAAATGAAACAAAAGGGAGTGTCCCATCATAGGGACACTTGCGAAAGTGTAAATATTGTAATATTGTAACTCTTGTAATTTTTTTTATAAAAAAACACCTACTATAACTAAGTAGGTGTATTATTTTAGGGATAATATATTATCCACATATATGTACCATTTACAACTTTACAAAATTTACAACTTTACGATTTGTACAAATATTTCTGAAAGCTTGTAAATGTATTTCTGATAGTTGGTATATCTCCTAATGTATTTTTAGCATCTTTTAGCGAATGATATTTTAGTGTGAGTAAATCTCCCAGCTTAGCATCATCTAATTCGTTAACACCGTGCTCCACGTATTGGTCTAAAACAAAATCTATAAACTCTACTTGCTTATCAGAATAACCTCCGAGTTGTTGTTTTGCTAAACCGGCTCTTTCTTTCCTATCCAGAATATCCGATTGATATGCGATATAAGAAAGTACATCGTACAAGTCTGCGTTTTGTGCGTTGATCACCTTTTGGAATTCTCTTAACTGCTCTAACGTGTATCCTTTCTCTGATAAATTTTCTAAAAGCTTTTTACGTGTCGATATATCTTGCCAAATCTCTTGTAGCTTTTCCTGGTCTTTGAAAAGACTTGGTAATTCACCGTACAGCGATTGTAAAAATTCTTCTGATGAGATTGGTTTACCTGAAGCATCCCAAAATGTTGTCGTGCTCATATACTGCAACTGACGGACTTTACCATCACTCAGCTTTATACTAACCATCTTTTTAACCTCATCATTGCATCTACATTTAACGTATCCACAAGATTCGCAAGGTTCTTCGGTTGTTTTTTCACACGTACAAGTTGTGTTTCCACAATCTTCACATTTCTTAGGTGTTCCTGAAACTGGTGTAGTATCGATTATAACTTCCTCAGGTTCTCCATCCCATTCAGGGTCTTGGAAATGTTTGTAGTTTTTAAAGAAATCATATATCGTAAAATAATCCTTCCCATTATGTAAACGTGTACCACGTCCTACAATCTGCTTAAACTCTATCATCGATCTTACAGGACGTAACAACACGATATTTCTAACCTGTGTAGCGTCTACTCCTGTACTTAACTTCTGAGAGGTTGTTAAAATAGTAGGTATTGTTTTCTCATCATCACAAAACTGTTTTAGATACATTTCTCCTAAAGCATTATCATCTGCTGTTACACGCTGACAATAACTCGGATTCTTTTCTGTAACTAACTGATTGATGAGGTCACGAACTTCTAAGGCGTGTTCTTGTGTCGCACAAAACACTAAGGTTTTCTCCTTTTGGTTGATTTGTTCCATAAAGATTTTTACCAAATGCTTCTCTCGTTCGTTTATCTTGATGGTACGATTAAAATCTTTCGCTGTGTATTCTCTGCCTTCTTCTACTTCACCAGCAATTACCTTATCGTCTTGCGTGTAAATGTAGCTATCTATATTAGTCTCGATTTGCTTAACACGGAAAGGTGTTAAGAAACCATCGTTAATACCTTCCTTTAAAGAGTACGTGTAAACAGGTTTACCAAAGTATTCGTACGTATCTCCGTTTACATCACGTTTAGGCGTGGCTGTAAGTCCTAATTGTACAGCTGAACTGAAATACGTTAATATTTCACGCCAAGAACTTTCGTCATTAGCACCACCTCTGTGGCACTCGTCTATAATAATAAAATCAAAATAGTCCTCAGGATACTGTCCAAAGTTTGGTGTATCATTTGGACCCGACATAAAGGTTTGGAATATCGTAAAGAAGATAGAACCATTTTTAGGTACTTTTCCTCGTTTGTTGATTTCCTTTGGAGAGATACGAACTAAAGCATCTTCTTCGAAAGCACTAAAACTATTAAATGCCTGGTTTGCTAAGATATTTCTATCCGCAAGGAATAAGATGCGAGGAGTACGCTTACCGTCTCTGTTAATGTTCCAACGATTTTGAAAAAGCTTCCAAGAAATCTGAAAAGCTACAGCTGTTTTTCCTGTACCTGTAGCTAACGTAAGCAAAATACGTTGTTTACCTTCTGCTATTGCATCTAAGGCTTTCTCTATTGCGTTTTGTTGATAATATCTCGGTTGCCAAGCTCCACCTTTAGATTCTAACGGAGTAGATAATAATTTTTGTTTCCACTCGTATACATCTGGGTTTTCTTGTTGCTCCTGGACATATAAGCGATTCCATAATTCCTCAGGAGTTGGTAAATTATCAATCTCTTTCTCTACTCCTGAAACCATATCAATCTCGTAATATTGCTTTCCGTTTGTACTGTAAGTAAAACGAACTTTTAGCATATCTGCGTAATGCTTGGCTTGGGCTACACCTAAAGTATAATGTTTGCTTTCTGCTTTCGCTTCGATTACAGCTACATTACGGTTATTATATTGTAAAACATAATCTGCTTTGTCCATTTTGCTTCGCTGACCGTTTCCCAATAAACGACCTAACGTAATTGGAAATTCACGTCTTACGATGCTATTATTTTGTCCCCAGCCTAATTGTGATAAAAGCGGGTCGATTAGTTCTGCTCTAGTTTCGGTTTCGTTACGCATAGTTACTTATACAGCTTAAAGCTGACTTGGTATTTATAAAATTCTATATTTTGTGTAACTGCTAAGGCTCTCCTTATCCTAATATCATCTTCTAAACCTATGATTACACCTTTTACTGTTTGTCCTGGCTCGGCTAGTTCTTCCTTTACAAATCCCATATAACGCTGAATTTGTCCTACTACATTATCACTAACACGACCTTTTTTTAACTCTACGACCAACAAGGTCGTTTTATCTTTACTGATGGCTAAAATATCGAGGGGACCTGTATCACTTGGATACTGTTGTCCTACTAACTCGCCATCTACTTCGTAAATATCGTAAATTTTACCTAATTTGGTATATTTCCAATTCTTTACCAAGAAATCTTCTAAATGCTTTTCTAAAGCGAATACTGTTGGGTCTTCTACTGTAGCATCTGTAGTTATTAGTTGAGGTTGTGTTACATCACCAATTAACTTGTCTAGTTCTGAAGCATACTGTGTTATGTTTGCAATGGTACCAACAGAACCTGTAGAGTTACGTAAGGCATCTGACATTGACGCACGTTCTACCTCAACATTATACCACTTCACATTTCTACGATGAGGTAACACTTCGTCCTGAACAAAGTAATAATCAGAGGTTACTTCGCCTACATAGTATGTACCATTGCCTTTAGGACAAAGTACGACATCACCTACACGAATGCCCTTACATACTGTCCAAAGCATACCACAAGATAATCCAGCTGCAACTTTGGTCTTACCAGGATGCAAGGCTAACCATATATCACGGTACTTGGCGTTAAAATCTTTCCAATCCTCGTATAAATCATTAGCAAGGTTGGTCTGTATCCCGTAATGAGAACCTATAAAATTATTATTGTAACATAGTTCTGCATACGCACTTTTTGCACCCAGCATTACTCTGTAGTAACTTTTACTCATCGTTTTTTATAGTAGTTTTTTGTTAGTTGGTTAGTTCTCCTCTAAAAGCTTTTTCTAAAATACTTTTACGGAGTTCTTCTAAATTACCTAGTTTTTGTTGGTAAATATTATGTAAATCTTCAGATTCCCTATACAATTTTTTAAATCTTTCAGATAATGCTTTCTGAATTTTCATATCTTTCGGATAGCTTATTTCCAAATTCTCCCATTTACTCTTATTGATAATAGGTAATGTTGCTTGAGAACTCTTACCCAAACTATGTATTTGTGCTATAAAATTAGTATTACTCAAAAAATAGTATAAGTACAAGTAATCGACGTTATCGTAAGGAGTTATAGTGTTAATTTGCTGATTACAACACACTTCTCTTGTAGAGTATCCTAATTTTCCAATTGTTGCACCTATACATACCATCAACACTGAATTAGGGGAAATAATCCTTGCAATTTTTTTACCCTTTTCACTTAGAAAACTATCCTTACAAACCAAATTTCCTCCTTTTGTAAAATGTCCTGGTTTAATAAATTCTATATAATCACCATAGTTTTCTTTATCCTTAGTATTAGGTGTATTACCAGTTTGAACATTACCTATGTTTTTTAATTTTTCAGTAATCCATCCATCGCCTTTCTGAGAAAAAACCTCATCCAGCTTACTTTGGAAAAGCTCTTTAGCGTTAATGATATTCTGCTCGATGTTGGCTTTTGCTTGGTCGATAAACTCAAAAGCTTGGTCGAGCTTTTCTACGATTTGTTGTTGTTCTTTTAAAGGTGGAACAGGAATTAAAAAATCACCGAACATTTTTCCTGATAATTCCGGAAAAACTGCACCTGTTCCTAATTTATTCAAAGCTTCTTTAGAATTAAGTAAGTAATAATATATATACTCGCTATTCATTACTTCATTTGGTACAATACTTTTACATCCTTGATTCGTACATATATCATTCGTTGCAATACCAAGATGACCAATTGGAGCACGTGAAGACATTATAACACTACCTTTTGGCATTAGTTGTGCAGAACAACTACTTAAACCTAATTCTGTTATTTTTCTACTTGTTTCTAAAATATATTTTTGCCCTCCTAAAGTTCCTAAATCTTTTGGAGTAATCCACGATATTCCACCATCCCAATATTCAGCAACTTTACTTTTAGGTGTAGCTCCACTTACTATCTTTCCAACTTCTTTTAAAGGTTTTAGTTCCCAACCTGTTCTCATTATAAAATTTCTTTTAGGTTAGAAAGAATAGAATTCGTTTCCTCGTCTAATGCGACCATTTCTTCTAAAATAGTTTCAGGAGCACGTAAAGGAGCTTCTTCGGGTGTATTAGGATTTTTTACAGACAAATCGTAAGTTGCAGTATCCACATCTGCTATCTGTAAATTCCACGATTTTTCTGTTTCAGGTTTAGTTTTGTACAGCTCTACAAACTCGGCTAAATCATTATCGTTTAGTGGATTTGTTTTACCCATATTACGTCCTGGATTCAGTTGGTAAAACCAAGTTGAGGTCGTAGGTTCTCCTTTAGTAAAGAATAATACAACCGTTTTAACCCCAGCCCCTAAGAATGTTCCACCTGGCATATCTAAAACTGCATCTAAACGACACGTTTCTAACAAGTGTTTACGTAATGCAATAGAAGCGTTATCTGTATTACTCAATACAGTATTCTTGATAACTACTCCAGCACGCCCTCCAGCCTTTAGGCTACGGATAAAGTGTTGCATAAATAAGAAAGCAGTTTCACCTGTTTTAATCGGAAAGTTTTGTTGTACCTCAGCACGTTCTTTTCCTCCAAATGGTGGATTAGCTAAAATAATATCAACTCTATCTTTTTCCTGGATATCTTGTAAATTCTCGGCAAGTGTATTGGTGTGCGTAATGTTTGGAGCTTCGATACCGTGTAAAATCATATTCATCGTACCAATGATGTACGCTAAATTTTTCTTCTCTTTACCGTATAATGTCTCGTCCTGTAGGATTTGTAAGTTCTTTGTGTTTTTCTCCATACGATTATATAAATAATCGTAGGCTTCACAAAGGAATCCCGCACTACCACAAGCTGGGTCTAAAATAGTTTCGCCAATCTGTGGGTCCAAAACATTAATCATTGCACGGATTAACGGACGAGGTGTATAATACTGTCCACCGTTACGTCCAGCATTACCCATATTTTTAATCTTCGTTTCGTACAAGTGGCTTAACTCGTGCTTATCTGTCGAAGAACCGAAAGGTAAAGTTTCAACCATTTCGATAATCTCACGAAGATTGTAACCACTTTTTATTTTGTTGCTTAGCTCAGAGAAAATTTCTCCTACTTTGTACTGAATAGACTTAGGATTATCCTGTGCTTTTTGCTTGAATTCTGCTAAATAAGGAAACAACTCTTGCTCAACAAACTTTACCAAATCTGGGCCTGTTAGAGTCTTGTGATGGTCTAAATTTCCGTTTTCGTCCTTTGGTGTCGCCCACGAATTCCAACGGTAAGGTTCGTCGATAATATACTTGTACGATTTTCCTTGTAATTCTTCTTCATCTGCTTTTTCTTGCTCTAACTCATCTAAATAACGTAAGAACAAAACCCAAGAGGTTTGCTCGATGTAATCGATTTCGCTGTCTGCTCCAGAATCTTTATATAATAAGTCGTCTATGTTTTTAAACGTCTGCTCGAATGTGCTCATTTCTTTTATTGTATGGTGGTTAAAGTTAATGAAAGATTAGATATAGCTCCAAACAAATAAAATACAAAAGTCAAAAGATATGTATTTCTATAAATACTAAAAATCTTTTGACTTTTGTATATCAACAAATAAAGTTTACTATATTTATAAAACAATAAACTAAAAAGTAAAATATGATTTGGGCAATAGTAATTGGGATAGTTGGATTTATCCTATTTAGATTTTATAGTGATTACAAAAAAGATGATGTAGATCTTAGTACTCAAAAATTACATGAAAAATTTGCTGTTGTAGTAGAACTAATAAATCAAGAAGCATACAACGGATTAGGTAGTGTCACAATTTTAGACAAAAGAAGCTTCAACCTATATTTAACGGGTAATCAACAAATAGTACAATTTATTTATAGCACAGGTATATTAACTATTATTTGGAAATACAAATACTACCAGAAAGAAGTAATTCATGAAAAAACTTTTGAAAATGTTAGAAACTTAAGCATTTTTGAACAGCAAAATATCGCAGAAGCCATGATAAGTGAAATGAGAACTGTAATTGAAAATCATCAACTAAATGTTTTAGGAAATTCCCAATTTTAGTATGGCAGACTTATTATTCATATTATCTGTACTTTTATTCTATAGCTGTTTTGGTATAAACATGCTAAAAGGTAATCAAGAATTTTACATAAGTAAACCTAATGAAATAAGTAACATATATCCTTGGTTTGTAGGAATGATTCTTCCAGTATTTCCTTTCAGTTATCTATTTGATATACACTGGTTAGCTATATTAGTTTTAAATATACCTATATTACTATTTATAGGACCATTTGTTACAAAAAGATATATTCATCTATTTGCTAGTGGAAAAGGATTAGATAAAGATATTAAGACAAGCTTAATATTCGGAATAGCAATATTTATAATAGCATTATTAATCAATAAAACATAAACTATGAGAATTCTAGAGCTTTTTGAAGGAAGTGAGAAGAAAAAAAAACTTAGTCATATTTCCAATTTAGTATACTTAGCAAGTATTGATGGGCATTTAGACAAAAGAGAATTAGATATTATTAATAAAATCGCACAAAAATTACGTCTCACGAATGAAGATATGGAACGCATATTTTTTAGACCTAATAGTGTAAAATTTGTTATACCTATTGATAATAAAGAAAAAGTAAAGCAGTTATCAGAGCTTGTTATGCTTATGTTGTCTGACAGTAATATTGATGACCGAGAATTATTATTTTGTCGTGCTGTAGCTGATAAGTTAGGTTTTAAAGATATTATCATTGATGAAATACTCAGAATAATTTTCGAAGGTTCCGCAAAAGAAGAAGATCCAGATCTAATATCTTATAGAATAAGTTGTCTAGTAAAGTAAAATATCCCCATCTAAATAAGATGGGGATTACTCAAGCATTATATCTTATTATAGACACCATGCTTTATTTTCACTAACATTTTTAGGTCAACCAATAATTTCAGATTCTTATCAATTGTACTACTACTACCTAAATTTTTGGAAATTTTTAGTTCAGCTGATGTAAAGTTATCAGGTAACTTATCAAAAAACATTTTTAAACGATCATTAGTAACAGATTTAACACTGTATATCGTTGAGGTTTTTATGATATGTTCTAATAATATAGGAACAAGCAGTAAAGCACTATTAAAAGCATTTTCAGATATTTCATCATTTTCCACAAAATTATCCTTATCTAAAAGTGTAAACATCATCATTATCCTAAAAGTGATGTAGCCTAATCGTTCTACGGATGAAAGTAACTTTGGATTTATAGAAATAATATCTATTGCTATATCAGCAAAAAAAGTATCGAAATTTTGTTGCTGTTCATCAGAAAATCGAAATGTAATTTTAGATTCTTGCATTTTTAGATACTTACTTTCAAAAAAATCTTCTAGAATTTTCATACATTCTACATGATTAGGTTGTTCCTTGTAAAATGCCCAATTTGAAACATCTTTATAAGCATAATATACAAATCGACTAAACAATCCATTATCTATACTCTTTATTAGTGGAGCTAATTGGTCGGGAGTACCAGAAATTAGCAAGCTAAGTCTTGGATATTCACAGTTAATATCGACATTATTACCTTTTCTGGAAATAGAAATATTTTCGTGCTGAGCTGCTTTTCTAAGGATATCAGAAAAATTACCCCATTCGTTTTTTTGTGTTCCAGAAATTGAATCAGCTTCAGTCTCAAACATTAGGTTTCCAAAACCATGCATTTCATTAAGTTTCTCGATAACTCTAACTGAACTACTATTACCAGGAATTCTAAAATCTTTGTTGTCTTTTGTTATTTGCTTAATAACTTTATCAAACACTCTCAATCCAAGCTTCATTTTTCCTTTTCCTGAAGCTGGGGGTGCAATAATTTGGATAAACAAATTTGGATGATGAATCTCTCCTCGGTAAAAACCTCTAACATTTGGTAACAAAGAACTAAAAACACCTAATACAGAAAGGAAAACAATATCCTTTTCTCTACCAACATAAAGATCAAGGAAATTCTGTAATTCGTTAGGCAAGCTATTGTAAAATTCTTCACTGACGTAATCATCTGAAATATATGTTACGTCTTTTTTCGTCTCTTCAACGTTCACTACCACACTTTCGTATTGATCTCTCTCCTCCTGTTTTTGCTGATAATAAGAATTTGGTAATTCTAAATCTGCATTGCAATTTTCTACAACATTTGATGAATCTTGTTCTTCTACAACAATAAGTTGTTCTTGAGAGTCTTTATTAATAACCTCATCTATTTCAGGAACATCGTTAGATATTTCATTTGTTCCTGATAATATGTCAACTTCTGGTGTTAAATCATTTGCTGAGTTGTTTTCTACAGCTATCTTGGCTGTATCTTGTGTAGAAAAGCCTTCAACTTCTAAATTATTTGCATCATTAGTATTGGCAGTCTGTGTGCTTTCTAATGATTGCTGTGGATTAACCACGTGGTCGTGCTCTAAATAAGCCTCTGTAAAAATTTGTTTCATAATTATGAAATTTATTTTACAAAACTAATTATGCTCTGAAAGGAAAATTGGGTACTTCTGAAATAATATTTATTTACAGCTTGTCCCCTTTTTTCTTTTTATAGCTTTTTTTATTGCATCTCCTATATTTTTATAATCGGATATTGTTTTATTATCTGTTAATTCACATAACTCAAAGCTTTGCTTAGATACATATATCTGAAAAATATGAATGTAGATGCTTATAAAAGTATATTTACCATGTTCTTTAGTATTATACTTTTTGTACAAACCTTCTAAAAACAAATATAATTTTGGTTTCAGTGACCCTGTAATAACTTCCTCATACTTATCGTACTCAAATCTCTTTAAAATTTTTCCGTCTGATAATGATTTTATATTATCAGTAAAATCAGGAAGGTATCCAGCAAAAAACATCCAAGAATCGATAACTACCTCTTTATCACCAATTGTTATTACTATTTTTTCTATAGGTGGCATGTTTCCATCAAGCACCATATAGATATCATATAACTTTTGAAAAATATCTTTTACCTTATCCAGCTCTTGACCAGCTGAATCTATATATTTATGATTTAGAATATACTGAAATGTAACTCCAATACTCTGAAGTAAACCAATCTCACTTTCATCTATAGAATATTTCTCTAGTAGTTTTTTTAATAAATTCTGGACTATTTTGGGAAGTATATATTTTTTATAAGGAAATATATCGTTAGGTAATCCGATGGTATCAGGAACCAAAGAAAGGGTGAAAATATCACCCTCTTTTGTAGATTCTTTGTATCCTCGACTAGTTAGCTCTCTGAACGTGTAAATTTCTGACATCTCAACTTTTTGTAAATATTGTAAAAATTGTAATGTTGTAAGTTACGAAAGAAGTTTTTTGTTGAGGTTAGAAATATGATCAGAAACTTTAGACTGCATTACTTTTGCATAATGCTCTTGAGTAATACTTACATTTGAGTGTCCTAAGAGCTCAGAAACTATCTCCATTGGTACATCATTATATAATAATACTGTAGTTGCAAAAGTTTTTCTAGCCATGTGATGTGTAAGGCGTTTTACAATATTTACAATATCTGCAACTTCTTTTAGGTAGGAGTTAAATTTTTGGTTCGACAGGCGTGGAAACACAAATTCTGAATCCTCTGATTTATAATATTCTAAAATCTGTTGTGGAACATCCATTAATGGAATATATAGCTTACGACCTGTCTTTTCTCTTGTCATTACAATAGCTCTTTCATTTGCTCCTGAAACAATATTATTCCAACAAAGGTTCGCCATTTCCGTGTAAGCTAAACCTGTGTAACAACAAAATAGAAACATTTTCCGAACATCTTCTAGCCTTCTTTGCACTAAAACTCTTTCTGATAGTAGTTGCAATTCCTCTTTAGTTAAATATTGAATTTCTGTTTTGGGGCGAGTAAATTTATAGGCTATGAAAGGGTCTTTAGAAATATAATCTCGCTGTAGTGCAATCGTAGTAACTTTTTTAAGTCTTTGGAGGGTTTTATAAACAGTTGCTACAGCTAGTTTTTTATCTACTTTCAGAAATAACTCATATTTTGTTATAAAGCTGAGGTCTATATCTTTTATAGGGTAATCTTTCTTTCGAATGGAACGTAAATAATCTGCCAGCAAATTTCTGGACTGCTCGTATTTCCATATTGTAGCTAACTTATAATCATAACCAATAAGTTTTCTTATTTCCAGAACATAATCATCAAAAAAGCTGATTATATACTTTTCTTCTAATTTTGGCTGAGGTCTTAATTTATTAACAATATCCGACAAATGAAAATCATCTGTACTATGTAACAGTAATAGATATACCTGATTAATCTTGTTCTTTACTTGTGACAGGGCAGAGTTTATTTTATTACTCTCCTGAAACTTGTGTGTTACACTTTGAAGTTTATTATTCCAGAACTGTGGAGGTACAAATTCCCCTGTTGAGAATTCATGTTTTTTACCTTTGTAGGTAATTCTACATCTTAGTGGACATAATCCACTTTTGTTCATTCGTGATTTAGCAATAACGAACGTAATAAGCAACTTATTAGTTTCCATAATCTTACAACACAAAACATGCACACTTTTTTAAAATGCTATGTACACCATTTTGTTAGCCTTTTTTTCTAGGTTAAAAAATATAATTTTGTTGCTTACTGTAAAAAGTAGAAGTGATTGTATCGGATAAAAACCTGTAATACAACGACTTTATGAGGTATAGGGACATGAAAAAAGCCTTTCCGTTTTGGGAAAGGCTCTTAATCAGTGGTCCCACTTGGGCTCGAACCAAGGACTTGCTGATTATGAGTCAGCTACTCTAACCAACTGAGTTATAGGACCGTAAACTAAGCAATAAGGAAGCCCTCATAAAATGAGGATTACTGCTTAATTCGAGTGCAATATTAAAGCATATTTTTTAAATAACAAAATTATTTTACATCTTCGCAAAGCTCAACCAGTACTCCATTGGTCGATTTTGGGTGTAAAAACACTATTCGTTTGTTGTCTGCCCCTAATTTAGGAGTTTCATTAACAAAAATAAACCCCTCATTTTTAAGACGTTCTATTTCCTTCTCTAAATTTTCGACACCAAAAGCTAAATGATGAATTCCTTCTTTATTTTTTTCTAAATATTTTTCAATTGCGCTATTTTCTTTTGTAGATCCAACCAATTCTATCTTCGATTCGCCTGCAGAATAAAAAGAAGTGATTACACCTTCTGTTTCTACGGCTTCTTCTTTGTATGCTGATTTACCTAATAATTTCGAAAATAGGTCATTTGAAAAATTCAAATCTTTCACCGCTATACCAATATGTTCTAATTTCATTTTAATTTTTTAATATTGTTGATAAATTTAGCGAAAAGTTTAAAATAGATATTAATTCTTATTGTAATATTGAATTATGAGTTTTTATGATCAAGGAAGAGCATATCTTCATAAGGGACAATTTAGAAAAGCAGCAGAATACTTTTCTTTATCTATTAAGAGAAAAATAGAAGTTACAAATTCATATTTCCATCGTGGATTATGCCAATACCAAATGAAACAATATACAGATGCTATACAAGATTTTGATAAAGCATTAGCAGATCAGCCTGAAAATATTGATTTTTTGTTTTATAAAGCAATGTCTTTGTACAATAGATACAATCCAACGCAAGCAAATGAAATATTTGATCAAATATTAGCAATCAAACCTGATCATTTTGTAGTTATTCATCAGAAGGCATTTATCCAGATGAATATGAAAAATTATCACAAAGCAATTGAATTATATAACGAGGCATTAACTTTTAAGGAAGATTATGACTCATGTTACCATAATCGTGCGTTTTGTTACGATCAACTAAAAGAATACGATAAAGCAATTGCAGATTATACAAAAGTAATAGAGCTTAATCCACATTTCTTATCTTATTATAATCGTGCAAATACGTATGTTTTGCTTGAGAAATATGATGAAGCGTTGAAAGATTTTGAAGAATCGTTAAAAATTAATCCTAATTACTTCTTAACTCACTACGGAAAAGGTGTGTTATTAGAAAGTAAAGGTTTGATAAATGAAGCGATACAATCGTATCAATACGCGTTAATGATTAACCCACAATTTGATTTAGCTGAAAAAAAATTAGCGTACTACGCTCAATTAGCTCAAGAAAATGAATCAACATCAAAAGAAGATTAAATAAGAAAGCCACTCTAAAAGAGTGGCTTTCTTATTTTTCTAAATAAAGTATTTTTATTTTACTAAACTTGAAATAACACCTAATGTTGCATCAGATACAGTTGTATTTTTAGCTTTATCAGAAGCATCTTTTAAAGTAGAGATTACTTCACCGTATTTAGACTCTCCTACTCCAGTTTTGATTTCACTTAAAGCTTTCGTTTTATAACCATCTAATAAAGATTGGTAACCTTCTTTTGTTGTATCAATAGAGTTGTAGTTAGAAATGTACGATTTTAAAGCTGATGTAACTGCTGAAGTCTGAGCTCCAGTTAAATTTAATCCTCCTAATAATCCTGTAATTTCTGAAATAGCCGATGAAATTTGTGCTACTTTAGTAATTGTTCCTACTGCTCCTGTAGAAGCACAACTTGCTAATGAAAGCACTACTCCTAATGCTAATACTAATTTTTTCATATCCTTTAGTTATTTAACGGCAAATGTAACTTTAAACATAATTCATACATTTTTTTTAACATTTTTTATGATAAAAACTCTAATATTTATTCATTAAAGATAAGTACAGAAATTAACATACATCAATTTTTTACACTAATTTTGTGCTTAAGTTTGATAAACTAATAATTAATTCAGTCATGAAATTAAATTTTGTAGTTTATGGTAAGAACAATGATATAATTGAAACTCTTGTAAGAATTATCAATAAAAACCAAAATTGGCATGCTTTATGCATTGATAATCAAAGTGATTTGAAAAATCATATTTTATCTCATTCTACTAACATTTTACTTTTTAGTAGTAATATTGGTAAAACGGAAACTGAAGAAATTGAAATGTGGACAACAAAAAATTTCCCTTCAGTAAAGCAAATTCATCACTACGGTGGTGGTGGCGGATTATTAAATTCAGAAATACAAAGCGCCCTTTTAGGCCTTACGTTAATAGAAAAACCTGCATTAAATTGCATTTTGTAAATATCAGGTTTTAGTTTAGTTAGTTAGATTATATCCATTTATTTTTAAATGGATGTTTTTTTTTTGAATAAAAAAATGCTTTCGAACGGAAAGCATTATATAATTAAATTGAAATTTTATTTTATAAATTCTTAATTATCCAGTATTCTCTGGATAAACCTACATCATTTCTATTTACTTCAATTTCATCACAAAAATCTAAAAACAATTCATCCATCAATTTATCAATTTTTGGAGTTGATCCTATAATTTTTGTCAAAACATCATTTACTTCTTTTTCACTATGCTTGTTTTTATCATAGTTATTCAACGATTGTTCTGTATAGCCAATAAAAGAACTAGGTACAAAAATGTTTACATCTTCAGTAATTATTGCTAAAAATGTATCAGCTGCTTTTACCATTTCAATTGCAGTTGTAATTTCTTTTTCAGACCCCATTTCAAGCCCTTCTAAAAAAACATCTACATTATCTAGAACTTCATCTAGCGTCGATACGATTTCCATCTCTCAATTTTATTTTTGCAAAGGTAAAAAATCCTATAAATCCTCTTTCATTAAATTTTCAACTTCTAAATATTCCTCAAAATTTTTCACAAAATCATGTTCAAAATCAATGGCGTCTAATAAAATTTTGACCTTGTTATCTTCTATTCTAAGGTAATTTAGTATCGTATGTACATTGTAATCATTAAAAGAATTAAAATTTGGGTATTGCGTCACTTGCTTCAGTATTAATCCATAAACAAAACAAGTAATCATGTCGTAATTTATTCCTAATTCGTTATATTGTTTAAAGTAATTAATTAGATTCGTCTTTAATTGTAGATTATAATTGATACTCTTCAATTTAAAATTCTTAAGTACCAAACGATTCGAAGTTTTTAAAACGATTTCTTCTGTGATGTTTAAGTTTCGATTCAATAATTGAATTAAATGTTTTTCGTCTGAAAATTGATAAAAATTATTTAAATAAAACTTAGCTTCCTCAAAATTAAAAAGTTCTAAATTAACTAAAGCTAATAAAAAAGTAACGCGAATATTTGATGGATAAGCTGCATCAACTTCCTTTAAATAGCGCAAAGCTTCTTCAAATTTTAATTTATAGATGTAGTATTCTGCCAAATAAATATTACACGCATACAAATAAAAATCGTTGTCTTTTACTTGATGCAAGTATAAAATTGATTCTTCGTTATAATTCAAATTACGTTTAACAATAGCTTTCAAGAAAATAGCTTTTGTATAATTTGGATCTTCATGAATAACTTGATCTAAAATCTTTTCGGCATCGATTAAATTCTGAACTGGGTGATTTTTAAAAGAAAACGATTTCCATATCGGAAATAAATCCATTTTTCCCTGATTATCCAACATCAAAAAAAATGCATCATTAAATTTCTGATTCGAATCTGTCCAGACCATAATAGATTTGATTTTAATTGTTAAATTATTTCGGTTAAATTATATAAATTTTTGCATTTCAATCTTGTCATAAAACTGAAAATTCAGAATATTTATCAATAAATTATAAACATCCCTCACTTATTTAATTTCCAATAAAAAAGAGACTCAATAATTGAATCTCTTTTTCGAAAATTTATGAAATATAACTTTTATTCCTTCTAATTTTTCCACTTTCTGTTCTTTCAAATTCAGGTACAAAAATGATTTCTTTTGGAATTTGATATTTTGATAGATTAGCTTTCGATAAATCAATTGTTTTATGTGCGCCTTCAATGACCAAAACTAATTTCTCTCCTAATAAATCGTCCTTTTTTGATGTAATAAAATAAGCTGAATCAATATACGGTTTAATTAAATCTTCTATTTGTTCGGGAAATAACTTAATTCCACCCGAATTAATCACATTATCAGCTCGACCAATCCAATTAAAATTCTGATTATCTATCAAATCAACAATATCATTTGTCGTAACAACCAAATCATCGTAAGGCGTTTTAATTATTAAACAACCTCGTTCGTCCTGTGCAATTTCAACCTCATCAAATACTTTAAAATACGGATTTACATTTGGAAATTTTTGATTAGGAATTTGCTTTAAAGCGATATGCGTTATTGTTTCTGTCATCGCGTACGTTTCGTACACTTCATTCGTAAAAGGATATAAATCTTGTTTAACTTTATCAGAAAGTGGTGCTCCTCCGATGATTAATTTATCGCAATGTGAAACAAAATCGATTGATTTTTCCACTTGCATTGGCGTTAACGCAACAAAGTTTATGGATTTAAAATCTGATCCGAATTTGTTTGTAAAATCTGTCCATATAAAACTAGATGTTGGATTGTGACAAATTAATTTCATTCCATTTTCAATGGCACGAATCAACATTAATTTCCCAGCAATATAGGTAACTGGCATAGCCAATAAAGCTGTATCGCCTTCGTTTAAACGCAAAAATTTACAAGTCATACGAGCACTTTTTCTCATATTAACTTTTGATAAACGAATCTGTTTAGGCGTTCCTGTAGAACCAGAAGTTTGTGCAATGATAAAATCAGTATCATCAAACCAATTGATTAAAAAATCTTTTATCGATTGTTCAAAATCATTTGTAATTTTAAGTTGATTTACATCGAAATTAGGTTGCGAAAAATCTAAAACTAACATTTTACTTTTTATAAGTTACCCCTGCTTTAATCTCTACATTTAATGAATTGTTTCCTGGAGGAATTGGACAATTGTATCGTTTACTATAAGCACAATAAGGATTATAAGCCTGATTAAAATCTATCGTTACTTTACCATCATCTGATAAAATATCTTGAATTTTTAAATCAATATAACGACCTCCGCCATAGGTAGTTTCGCCATTAGTTTCGTCTGTAAAAGGCAAAAATAGATGATCTGGATATTCTTCCTGAATAGGATTTGATTGATATATAGTTAATGATTGTTCCTTCCCATCTATGTAAAAGTTAACCATTGCATATTCTTTATAATGCTTAATTTTCCCAGCAGACGTTGGAAATGGAATAACATTGCCATCATTTATCGGGATAAAATCTGCTTTTACTTTGTATTTTGTATCAACTGGAAAAAAAGTAATTCCTTTAAAATTTAATTTTTCTTCAGCATTTAAAGGGGTTGTGTTAGAATCATTATAAAATTCTATCAATTCTTGTTGATACTTTTCTATATCCGATAGTTCTGACATTTTTTTAGTAGCACAACTTGTAATAAGCATTATTATTACAACGATTAAACTTAAATTTTTCATTATTTATTTCGATATAAAAATTGTCCTTTCACCTCTAAGCGAGTCGGAAAATTATTGATAAACAAACTTCCAGTTCCTAAACCTTGAGGCATTTCTGGATACAAAATTGCTGTCCATTGCGCTATTGCATTTAACCCCACATTACTTTCTAAGGCTGAAGTGATCCAGAAATCGATTTCATTGTAATCACATGCTTCAATCCACTCTAAAGAACCGCGAATTCCACCAACTAAACTTGGTTTTAAAATAACATATTGTGGTTTTATTTTTTCGATTAATGCAATTTTATCTTCACGTTCGTAAATGCCGATTAATTCTTCATCTAAAGCAATTGGCGTTGGAGTGTTAGCACATAATTCTGTCATTAATTCGATTTGACCAGCTTTAATAGGTTGCTCGATAGAATGTATTTTTAATTCAGATAATTGTTGTAAAACTTCTTTAGCTTCTTCAAAAGTAAATCCACCGTTTGCATCAACACGTAATTCTAATTGATCTGCAGAAAATTCTTTTCTTAATTGTTTTAAAATTTCATGTTCAGATTTCCAATCTACTCCAATTTTAATTTTGATACATTTAAATCCTTCAGCTAATTTTTCCTGAATTTGTTCGCGCATAAAATCAACATCGCCCATCCAAATTAAGCCATTAATTTGCATTCCTTTCTCCCCATTTTTAAATGCTGATTCAAATAAATCTGGATTATATGGATCTTGATAATCATCTTTGTAACGATTAAAATTCAATGCTTGAAAAGCTTGTTCTATACCAAATTGAATGGAAGGCCATTCGCGTAATTGATTCCAAAGTTCTTCTACACCTAAGTCTATATTATCACAAACCCATTGTAATTTTTGTTCGTAATCTTCACGGTCATCACTACTCAAACCTTTAAATAAACCGCATTCACCGATGTATTCTCTTCCATCATCTTCTATCTTCAGTAAATAAGTTAATTTCTCAGTTAAAACGCCTCTCGAAGTTCCTCCTGGACGTTTAAATTTTAAAACGTAAGGTTCAAATCTTGCTTTCATACCTCAAATTTACATTAACAAACTCATATTATGATTGATTTATAATAGGAAATTTAATTCACTCAAAAATTTAAAAATGAAATGAATCTTATATAATCTCTTGCTCTAGTTTTAGTTTCACTTCATTCTCCCATTCCTCTTTTAGCATACTAAAAACAATAGTATCTCTTTTAAAACCATCAGGCAAAGAGGTATGTTTACGAAGAATCCCTTCTTGCTGAAAGCCAATCTTTTTCATTGCAGCAATACTTCTCTCGTTACGCAAATCGGCATTTAATTCTACACGTTCCATTCCTAAATTCTCAAAAGCGTATTTTAAGATTAAATATTTACAATGTTTGTTAATACCAGAACCTTGTAAAGCTGCTGCATACCACGTAAAACCAAGTTTTATTGCTTTATTTTTAGAATCTAAACTATATAACCTAGACATACCTACGTATTGATTATTTTCTAAATTTTTGATAACGAAAACGCAATGTGAAGTTTGTTCAGACCATAAAAGTGCATTATTAAAATATTCTTTGAAATCTTTTTCATTCTGAATCTTAATCGTAGAAAATTTCCATAATTCAGTATCGAAGGCAAATTCCTTTAAATTTTCGTAATGAAATTTATTTATAAACTCTAACTGAAACCTTTTGGTAGATAATATTTCCATGGATAATTTATTTCTAAAATCAATTATAAAAACAATAAATTTTTGAATTTTCAAAGTAACAAAAATTAAATATTTATTAAATTATAATATTATTTAAAACATAACGTTTTTACTTTTATACATATTGAAAATTCAGTAAACCCAGAAAATGAAAAAAATAGGTATTTCCTTACTTTTTTACTTTACATCTATTGTGGCTTATGGTCAACAAGAGGTTAAGGGTACGCTTATTTTTGGGGATAATACTCCTATATCTTTTGCTGAAATTTTAATTTTAGATGGTGAAAATTTAATACAAGATTCGAGTTCTAACGAAGAAGGTTATTTTTCGACAACTTTAAATGATGGAAAATACACGATTCGAATAGAACAATATGGTATTTTATTACATACACAAGAAGTTAGCGTAAATGGTGGAAATTTAGGAATAATATTAGTTCCTATTAGCGACAACATTACTTTAACTGAAACAGTTGTTACTGGTCAAAAAAAATTAATTGAAAAGAAAGTAGATCGATTAATATTTAATCCAGATCAAGCGGAAGGCGCTAAAGGCGGCAATGCATTAGATGCCCTAAAACTTGCACCACGCATAAAAATCGACGAAAATACTGATGCCGTTTCTATTGTAGGAAAAGGAGCTGTTTCAATTTTGATTAATGATCGATTGATGCAAATGGAACCTGCACAATTATCAAATTATCTAAAAACTATTCGTACTGAAGATATTGATAAAATCGAAATTATTACAAGTCCTCCTGCAAAATTTGATGCTTCTGGTAATAGTGGCGTGATCAATATTGTACTTAAAAATTCGAAACAAGATAGTTTTAACGGTAGTTTATCAACTGCTTTGAGCCATGCGAATTATACAGGCGTTAATTACAACGGAAATGTTAATTACAGAAAAGGTAAATGGACATTATCGGCGCGTGGTTTTACAGGCGATAACGAATCTGGTCAAGGAAATACAAATACCGTTTTATATACAGCCAATAGATGGGAAAGCGAAAGATACAACCATTCTAAAAACAAGTATCTTGGCGCTGGACTTGGCATTGATTATAATATATCTGAAACTTTAATCACAGGTTTTAACTTAGATTATTCAATCGGTGAAGGTCAAAATTTATCACAAGCGACAGATTATATTTATGATTTGCCTTCTAATGATTTAAACAGATATTTAACAACAGATCATTCCGGAACGCAATGGGATTGGCGTTATGTTGGTTTTAATTATCATGTAATTAAAAAATTTAACACAGAAGGTAAAAAATTAACGTTCGATTTTGATTATTCTAACAATAATTCTGATGCGGATAATTTAGCAACATCAAATGAATTTTATCCAAATCACTTACCTATTGAAAATAAATTTCAAAGTAATTTAACTGAGAATAATTATCAATCAGATCGTTTTAACTTCAGTTTAGATATGGAGCATCCGATTAATTCATGGAAAATGAATTACGGAACTCGTATAAGAATTGGAAAAGACGAAACAAAAAATAAACGTTTTACTAAAACGGATGCTGATTTTATCGAAGAAGATGAATACAAATATCACTTCAAATACGATGAAAACATCTATGCTTTTTTCTATGATGTTGAAAAGCAAATTTCTGAAAAATGGAGTGCTAAAGCTGGATTACGTTATGAACATGCTAAAATAAAAGCATTTTCGGACAAGGAAAATATAAGTTATACCAAAACTAATAACGATTTATTTCCTACAGCGTACATTATGTATCAAGCAACAGAAAATCATTCGTTTAGTGTTAATTATTCAAGAAGAATTAATCGCCCTACCATGTGGCATCTGAATCCGCTATTGATTAAGTTAAACGATTATTATTATCAAACTGGAAATCCTGATGTTTTACCATCGTATTCTAATAACTTTGAGTTTGAACATGCGTACAAAGATATGTTTGTTTCGAGTATCTATATGAGTTTGACTAATGATATTGTAGGACAGATTTCTGAACACAATCCATCAAATCAAGTCATGATTGCTAAACCATTTAATTTTGCAAAATCGACAAGTATTGGATTTAGTGAAACTGTAAATATTAAACCTATCAAATGGTGGAAAATTAATTTAACAGCAGATATTTATTACATCAAAACAGTCGGGAAAATTCCGAGTATGAAGTATACTTTAGATGGAATTAATGGTGATTTTTCTTTTACGAATAATTTTGAATTGAATAAAGCTAAAACACTTTTTGCAAATTACAATTACTCTTATAGCTCAAAAGGAACTGATTCTGATTTAGACACGTATAACGATTATTTACAGCATAACGCAGGAATTCGAGCAATGTTATTTAATAAAAAATTACAATTATCGTTTAATGTAAATAACATTTTCGAGAATCATCGACCAACTTATACATCTAGAACGAATGATGTATATTCGTCATGGACAAATGAATCTGTACGAACTTTTCGATTTAGTATTGCGTACAATTTTGGTAAACAATTTAATATAGAAAAATCAAAATCTAACCAAGAACAAAGTGCTGCTGGCGGAAATTGATGAAATAAAAACATAAAAAAACCTGAATCAAATGATTCAGGTTTTTTTTATTTAAATAGTATAATTTCGATGTCCGAAAATTGAACTTCCGATTCGTACCATGGTACTTCCTTCTTCTATTGCAATTTGATAATCTCCGCTCATTCCCATCGAAATAATTTTCAATTCAGGATGATTTGGTTGATGATGATCAAAAAGTTGTTTTAAGGTTTTAAACTCTGATCGAATTTGATTTTCATCTTCTGTAAATGTTGCCATTCCCATTAATCCGACAACTTTTATATTTGGTAAATTCTCAATTTCGTTAGATAAAATTTCATTTAACTCTTCAGCATCCAATCCAAATTTAGTTTCTTCATCTGCTATAAAAACTTGTAATAAAACATCAATTACACGATTATTTTTTTCAGCTTGTTTATTAATTTCTTTTAATAACTTCAAACTATCAACACCGTGAATTAGATGTACAAAAGGCGCCATGTATTTTACCTTATTGGTTTGTACATGTCCAATCATGTGCCAACGAATATCTTTTGGTAAAATTTCGTATTTATCGCACATTTCTTGGATTTTATTTTCACCAAAATCACGAATTCCAGCATCGTACGCTTCTTGCAAATCCACAACTGGTTTAGTTTTGGAAACTGCAACTAAAGTAACATGTTCAGGAATTGATTGATTGATTTGGTTTAAATTTTCTTTAATGCTCATAATTAATCTTTCAAATCGAAAATAGTAAATCCACTCAAAGGTTTTGGTTCTATATATGTTGATTTAGGAGGCATTTTCAGTCCTAAATCAGCAATTAATTGCAAATCGTTTACACTAACAGGATAAAAAGCAAATCCAGCTACAAAATCTCCGCTATCAACTTGTTGTTTTATAACTTCGATACCATCTTTATCTTTCGTTCCTGCAACAAAACCAATACGTTTATCATTTCGTGTATCGTGAATATCTAAAATTGGTTTTAATAAATGTTCCTCGAAAATATAAGTGTCTAATTCTCTTAAACCTTCAACATCTAAATTTGTGTTTTTAGGATAGATACTATAAAACTCATTTTCTAAATACATCAAAATATGATGTTTTTTTGTAGGTACAAATAGTTCTTTTCCTTTCGGAATAACTTCGAAATTTTCTTCAACTTTTTGAATAAATTCTTCCTTATTTAAACCATTTAAATCTTTAATTACACGATTATAATCTTTAATAATTAATTCATCATTAGAAACCAACATCGCTAATGTATAATTAAAAGTTTCGTCACCATACACCTCATCTTCATATTCTGAAGCGATATTTTCTGTGTACATCGCTGATGATGACATACGATGATGACCATCTGCAATGTAAAGATCATTTAACTTTTCTATAGAATCTTTGAATTGTTTTAGATTTAAACGATTATCTACACGCCATAATAAATGCTCTACACCTTCTTCATCAACAATTTTTAAAGTTGGTTTACGCTTCATTTCAGTTTCTAACAATAAATCTACACGTTGCGCAGGTTTATACGTTAACAATACTGGTTCGGCATGTAAGTGAGATCCTTTTAAATAATTCGCAAAAAGTTCGACACGTCGATGTATAGTTTCTTCGTGTTTCTTAATCTTATTTTCGTTATAATCATTAATATTAACCAATCCTAATAAACCTTTAACTTGGCGGCCATTTGGCTGAATTAATTGATAAATATAAAATGACGCTTTATCTTGAACCAAAACTCGATTATCAACAAGTTTATCAAATACAGTTCTGACTTTTGTAAAACGCTCATTAACATTTTCAATCGAATTATCCCATGTTGGTTCAATAACATGTAAAAAAGATTGATTTCTTGTATTTAAATTATCTTCTAACTCCTCTTTCGAATAACGATCTACCGATTTTGTAACAAAATCCTGAGCTGTTTCTTCAGTTGGTCGAATTCCTTTAAAAGGTCTAAATTGTGGCATTGGTTAATCTTAAAATTTATACTCCGTAAAACTTCGCAATTTGCGATGCTAATTCAGTTCCGATTCTACTTTGAGCTTCTTCAGTAGAACCAGCGATATGTGGAGACAAAGATAAACTTTCATTCATTAATAATCCCATTTCTGGTTGAGGCTCTTTTTCAAAAACATCTAAACCTGCTCCTAAGACTTTACCTGATTCAATTGCTTCTGTTAATGCTAATTCGTCAATAACACCACCACGAGCAGTATTTACAATGACAACACCATCTTTCATTTTAGCTAATTCTTTAGCTCCAATGATGTAACCATCTTGCGCAGGAACGTGAAGTGTAATAAAATCTGCTTTCGTAATTACTTCATCAAAATCAGTTGAAGTTAA
This sequence comes from Faecalibacter bovis, assembly GCF_017948305.1. Taxonomy (NCBI): domain Bacteria; kingdom Pseudomonadati; phylum Bacteroidota; class Flavobacteriia; order Flavobacteriales; family Weeksellaceae; genus Faecalibacter; species Faecalibacter bovis. The sequence continues at coordinate 1,755,341 of NZ_CP072842.1, read as the reverse complement.
AGTAAATTTAACTGTTTGACCGTCAAAGAAATCTAATTCAATTTCGCGAGTTGCTGGAAATTTATCATAAACTACAACGTTCATTCCTAATCCAATTGCAACACGAATAACCTCAACTCCGATACGTCCAAAACCAATAACTCCCATAGTTTTCCCACGTAATTCGTAAGCTTTAGCATAAGCTTTCTTTAAACCATTGAAGTTTGTATCTCCTTCTAATGGCATGTTACGATTTGCGTTGTGTAAATTTCTTACGATAGAAAAAATGTGAGCAAATACAAATTCTGCAACCGACTGAGATGAAGAGGCTGGCGTATTAATTACTTGAATTCCTTTTTCACGAGCATATTCTACATCGATGTTATCCATTCCAACTCCACCACGACCAATCATTTTTAAATTCGTCGCATCAATTAAATCTTGACGAACTTTTGTTGCTGAACGAACTAATAAAACTTCAACTTGTTTATCGTTAATATAATTTGCTAATTGTTCTTGAGCTACGTGTGTAGTTATTACTTCGAAACCTTTTGCTTCTAAAGCTTCTTGTCCAGCTTTAGAGATTCCGTCATTTGCTAATATTTTCATTGTTATTATTGTAAAATGTAAGTTGTAAAAAGTATTAAGTATCACATACTACAATTGTACATCATACTTAATACTATAAAATTTTATCCGAATTTTTGTTCAAATTGCTTCATTACTTCCACTAAAACCTGAACCGATTCTAATGGTAAAGCATTATACATAGATGCACGGTAACCACCAACATCACGGTGACCAGCTAAAGAAACTACACCAGCTTCTTTTAACATTGCATCAAATTCTGCTTTAATATTTTCATTATTTAAAACGAAAGTTGCATTCATTTGCGAACGATCTTCGATATTAGCAGTTCCTGTAAATAATCCATTACGATCAATTTCAGCGTACATTGCTTCAGCTTTTGCAGTATTTACTTTTGCAATAGCTTCTACTCCACCTTGCTCTTTTAACCATTGTAAGTTTAACATTACACCGTAAATCGCAATTACTGGCCAAGTATTAAAAGAAGATTCTTTCTTAATATGAGTTTCGTAATTTAAATAATCTGGAATATTACGACCTGTTTTACCTAATAAATCTTTTTGAACGATTGCTACTGCAGAACCTGCAGGTCCCATGTTTTTCTGAGCTCCAGCGTAAATCACTCCAAATTTTGAAACATCAACATGCTTTGATAAAATATCTGATGACATATCGCAAACTAACGGAGCGTTTGTCGTTGGAAACTCTTTCATTTGAGTTCCGAAAATTGTATTATTTGATGTACAGTGGAAATAATCTACATCTGTAGGAATATCATACCCTTTTGGTACGTAATTGTAATTATCTTCTTTTGATGAGGCTACAACATTGATTTCTCCGAAACGCTTTGCTTCTTTAATTGCATTAGCAGCCCATTTACCAGAATCTAAATAAGCAGCTTTTCCACCTTCAGTTAATAAATTGTAAGCAACTGTAGGGAACTGTAACGAAGCACCTCCTTGCATAAATAAAACATCGTGCGTTGCTGGAACATTCATTAATTCTTTAACTAAAGCACGAGCATTATCTATAACTTCTACCGCATCTTTACGACGGTGAGAAATTTCTAAGATAGATGTTCCTGAGTTATTAAAATTTAAACATGCTTCTGCCATTTTATCAAAAACCACTTGTGGTAAGATACATGGACCAGCACTAAAATTATGAACTTTCATAAGAGTTGTTTGTATTTGTTTGTGTGAAAATTGTGTCTAACAAAGATATGAAATGTGAATAGGATAATCTTTCAAAAAAAAGTTGATTTTTTAACAGGTTTTTGAAAAAAAAAAGCCTTAAACAATAATATGTTTAAGGCTTCATGTATTTTATTGCAAAATATTAATATTGAACGAAATCAACATTTAATTCTTCTGCTTTTCTTTTGTAGTATCCATCTTCTAATTTTCCACGAATTTCAGCAAATGAATTTAACGTGTACTCAATGTGCTCATCTTCGTGTACAGCTGTTGGGATAATACGGAAAATAATCATTCCTTTAGGAATAACTGGGTAAACCACAACAGATACGAAAATTCCGTATTCTTCACGCATTTCTTTCGCTAAAACAGTAGCCTCGATTGGAGAACCGTTTAATACGATTGGTGTAACACAAGTATCAGAACCACCGATATCAAATCCACGTTCTTTTAAACCGTTTTGGATTTTATTTACATTGTGCCATAATTTATCTTTTAATTCAGATGAATTTCTTAATAACTCTAAACGCTTTAATCCTCCAATAACCATTGGCATAGTTAAAGATTTTGCGAAGATTTGAGAACGTAAGTTATATTTTAAAATACGGATAATATCTTTATCACCAGCAATAAAAGCCCCGAAACCAGCCATAGATTTTGCGAAAGTTGAGAAATAAATATCAATTTTATCTTGACATCCTTGCTCTTCTCCAGCTCCAGCTCCAGTTTTACCTAAAGTACCAAAACCGTGTGCATCATCTACTAATAAACGGAAGTTGTATTCGTCTTTGTAAGCAGCGATTTCTTTTAAAATTCCTTGTTTTCCAGTCATACCAAAAACACCTTCAGTAATAACTAAAACACCACCACCTTGCTTGTCTGCTAATTTGCGAGCACGGATAATAGTTTTTTCAAAACTTTCGATGTTGTTGTGTTGGTAAATAAAACGTTTACCAAAGTGTAAACGAACACCGTCTACAATACAAGCGTGACACTCTGCATCATAAACGATAACATCATTTTTAGATACTAAAGCATCAATTGTCGATACCATACCTTGGTAACCGAAATTCATTAAATATGAAGATTCTTTCTGAACGAAATCAGCTAATTCTTGTTCTAATTGAGCGTGGAAATCAGTTTGACCTGACATTGCACGAGCACCCATTGGATATGCCATACCGTATTCAGCAGCAGCGTCAGCATCAGCTTTACGTACTTCTGGGTGATTTGCTAAACCTAAGTAGTTATTGATAGACCAAGTAATAACTTTTTTTCCTTGGAATTCCATTACTGGTCCGATTTCACCTTTTAATTGTGGGAAAACGTAGTAACCTTCACCGTAATCAGCGAATTGTCCTAATGGACCTGGATTTTGTTTTAATCTTTCAAAAATATCCATTGTAGTATCTTGTATTTAAGTTAAAAAGCAGAAACTGAAAGATTCAATTTCTACTTTTCAAATATATTCAAATTATTTTATTTATTGATGTATTCAACGGTAGCACGAGATTCTAAACCGTTTAATTTGCTATTGTTAAAGCCTTGTTCATTCATCCATTCGTCGCTAAAAACTTTAGTGATGTAACGAGAACCGTGATCTGGAAATATAACAGCAACGACAGAATTTTCGTCAAACTCTCCTTCTGCAGCTAATTGTTTAAGCGCTTGTGTAGCTGCACCAGAAGTATAACCTACCATTAAACCTTCTTTAAGAGCTAATTCACGAGTCGTGTATGCTGATTCTTCATCAGAAACTTTCACGAATTTATCAACTACTGAAAAATCTAAAGCTCCTGGAACTAAATTTTTTCCCATCCCTTCTATTTGGTAAGAATAAATTTCGTTTGGATCAATTTCACCCGTTTCGTGATATTTCTTTAAAATAGAACCATAAGCATCTACGCCAATTACTCTGACATTAGGATTTTGTTCTTTTATATAACGTCCACTTCCTGTTAATGTACCTCCAGTACCAGTACACCCAATTAAGTGTGTAATTTTACCTTCTGTTTGTGCCCAAATTTCTGGACCAGTTGTTAAGAAGTGCGCTTCAGTATTTCCTAAATTAAAATACTGATTGATATAAATTGAATTTGGTGTTTCTGCAGCGATTCGCTTTGCAACCTCGTAGTATGAGCGAGGGTCATCTGCAGGAACATTCGCAGGACAAATAAAAACTTTAGCGCCTAATGCTTTTAAATAAGCAATTTTTTCAGCTTTTGTTTTATCTGATACTGCTAATATACACTTGTATCCTTTAACAATACTAACCATAGCAACAGCGAAACCTGTGTTACCAGATGTCGTTTCTACGATTGTAGCGCCAGGAGTTAATAAACCTTTTTTCTCAGCCTCTTCAATGATATGTAATGCTATCCTATCTTTGGTTGAATGTCCGGGATTATAACACTCTAACTTGGCATACACCTCGCCTGGAATGTCTTGGTTAATTCTGTTTAAACGCACAAGTGGAGTGTTTCCAACAAGTTCTAAAACGTTGTTATACTTACCAGTCATTATCTACTAATATACTTTTCTTACAAATGGCAAATTTAAGAATTTTTAATTAATTGCTAAAAAATATGCATGTATATTTAATCTTTTAGAAATTTAACCTCGATTTCTTAGCTATTTGTCAAATGAATTTTTAGTTAATTATTTATGTTAAAAATATATTCTAATATTTTTTTATCTTGTTCTGTAAACGGAACTTTACGACGCTCCATCATTTTTTCTGCTGCTTCGTATGCACGATCTAAAGCGAATACCGGAGCATCATTTGGTCCACCCCAACTAAAATGTTTAATTAAATTTGGTGGAAATCCTCCTTGAAATAAATTTGCTGAAACACCTACAACCGTACCTGTGTTAAATTGAGTATTAATTGCAGATTTTGAATAATCACCCATAATTAATCCACAAAATTGAAGACCAGTTTTGATGAATTTTCCCGCTGGATAATTCCAAACTTTAACTTCCGAATAGTTATTCTTTAGATTAGAGTTATTGGTATCTGCACCTAAATTACACCATTCACCGATTACTGCATTCCCTAAAAAACCGTCGTGACCTTTGTTTGAATAAGCCATTAATATAGCATTATTCAATTCACCACCAACTTTACAATAAGGCCCAACTGTACAACCTGAATAAATTTTAGAACCCATGTTAATTTTAGCGTGTTCGCATAAAGCCAATCCACCACGAATCATAGATCCTTCCATAATTTCAGCATCTTTACCAATATAAATTGATCCTTCAGATGCATTTAAAATTGAAAATTCAACTTTTGCTCCTTCTTCAATAAATATACGTTCTGGATTTAAAACACGATTAGTATCAGAAATCGGTTGGGAAATTCTCCCTTTTGTAACTAAATCATAATCGAATTCAATGGCATGAAAATTATGCGTAAAAATATCCCAAGGATACTTTATTTCAATTAATTCAGATTCAAAATCAATATAATCTGTTGCTTTATCCAAAGTTTCAGCCTTCGCAGCGATAACTTCGTCTTTATAAATAAGTGCCTGATGATTTGTTAAGTTATTAATTTCTTGAACAAATGCATCAGTTGGAAAATAAGCCGGATTAATATAAATATTTTCTTCTTTTAGATTTACTTGAAATTTTCCTTGTAAATAGTCTTGTGTTTGATATGAAACCGACCCATCTAAAAGTTTTTCCCAACGCTCCGCAAATGATAAAATTCCCATTCGTAAAGCACCCACTGGTTTAGTGAATGTTAAAGGAAGTAAATGATCTCTTTGCTTACCGTCAAATAATATAATATTCATTGGCTTAAAATTATGGCACAAATTTAGAAAATTCTCTCTATATATTAGTGTATAATTAGGTATCAAATCACATCAACTCTGATTTATTTCAGTTATATCCCAAATATCATTACTATTTTTTGGTAGTTGCTCTTTATTCGCCGTACTTTTATAGACATTTTTGTAAATACATTCCCAGTTGAAATCTGCACCTATATATTTTGGTCATATTGCTCCAATTTTGGATCAATATCTAAAGGAAAATTCTTTTTCATCTATCTTTTTTTTGGTAGATGAAAACACGCATGTTCATTGTTTACCTCTTTTATTAGCTGATTTGGATAATCTTTCTACTTACGAAATTTTAGAAATTGATGCTGGTGAAGAAAACAAAACTATTGATACCGTAAATAATCTTTGGTTATCATTAGCCGAATTAGGAGCGGATCGCAATACATTAGTAATTAATGTAGGTGGCGGTGTTTTAACGGATATGGGTGGATTTATGGCTTCTACATTTAAACGTGGTGTCCAATTTATCAACATTCCAACTACTTTGTTAGCGCAAGTTGATGCTTCTGTAGGTGGTAAAAATGGAATTGATTTAGAAGGCATGAAGAATATGATTGGAACTTTTACTCAACCTGAAATGGTTTTAATAGATCCTAAATTCTTAAAAACTTTAGAGCAAAGACAAATTAAATCTGGTTTAGCAGAAATGTTAAAGCATGGATTGATTCAAGATCGTGATCATTGGGATAATTTGGTTCAGTTATTAGCGCATAACGCGGATGATTTAGCTCCTTTTATCATGGATTCTATCGAAATTAAAAAACAAGTTGTTGAATCTGATCCTTTGGAAAAAGGTTTACGTAAAATTTTAAACTTTGGACATACAATTGGACATGCGATAGAAAGTGAATCTTTAGAAACTGAATTCCCTTTATTACATGGTGAAGCCATTGTAATAGGTATGATTATTGAAGCTTTCTTAGCTGAAAATAAAGGAATTTTATCTACCGAAGATCGTGAAGAAATTTGCGAAGGATTTGCGAGTTTATATGCCTTAAGTACGATTGATATGAATCTTTTTCCGAGTTTAATGGAATGGATGAGACACGACAAAAAGAACGAAAAAAATTCTATTAACTTTAGTTTAGTTAATAAAATTGGAAAATGTTCTTACAATGTTATTTGTGATGAGGCAGAAATTAAAACTGCTTTTGAAAAGTATAATAATTGGATTGGATAATTTTAGATAAATTTTAAAATGAATCAAGAACATCAATTTAATATTACCAAAACCGATGAAGAATGGAAAGAGCTTTTAACGCCTAACCAATACATCGTTTTAAGACAAGCGGGTACAGAACGTCCATTTACAGGCGAATATAATATGCATTTTGAAAATGGTATTTATGTTTGTGCTGGTTGTGGCGAAGAATTATTTGATTCTACCTCTAAATTTGATAGCCATTGTGGTTGGCCTAGTTTTGATCAAGAGATTGAATCTGGTATAATTTTGGAAGTTAGAGACGAGTCGCATGGAATGATTCGAACAGAAATTTTATGCGGAAATTGTGGCGGTCATTTAGGTCATGTTTTTGATGATGGACCTACTGAAACTGGACTTCGTTATTGTGTTAATTCACTTTCTTTAGATTTTAAAAACGAAAAATAAATAGTAACTTGGATGACAATTAACACGTCATCCATTTTTTTATGCAAACTAATAAACCATATTTAGTTCCATATTCTATTGTATTAACATTTATTTCAATTTTTTCAGTCGTTATCTTTTTTCAACATAAATTAACTGTTGAGGAAGATATTCATCCAGCCATAATTACTTATTTTTTAATCAAAGCATTTTTAATATTTGCCAATTGGGTACAACCATTCAAATATTTTAATTTTAATCCAATATTATTTAAAGCCTTAATAAATTTAGGAATTGCAATTTTATTGGCTTTTTTATACTTAAAATTATATCAAGTAGATTCCCTAATTTTTATCGATTGTGGGTTATGCTTAATCACAGTATTTTCGTTAATGAAAATGCAACAAAGAAAAAATGCAGCACAGAATTACTTTTAAACAAATTAATCAATTAGCAATACCAGCTATACTGTCAGGAATTTCTGAATCTATCATTACATTAACTGATATTGCTATGGTTGGAAATTTAAAAGAAAATTCTGTAGAAGCTTTAGCGGCTGTTGGGCTTGTTGGCTCTTTTTTATCTGGTTTATTATGGATATTAGGACAAACAAAAACTTCGATTTCCTCTATCGTTTCGCAACATTATGGTTCAGGTTCTTTATCATCAATTAAAACTTTAGTTCCGCAAGCTTTGTATCTCAATATTGCAATCGGAGTATTTCTTTTAATTTCAACGATAATATTTGCAGAAAACATTTTCAACTTCTATAATGCATCTGATCTTGTTTTACAAAATTGTATAGATTACTATTCTATTAGAGCTTTTGGTTTTCCATTAACCTTAATTTCATTAACATTATTCGGAACGTTTAGAGGCTTACAAAATACAGTTTGGGCGATGCGATGTGGAATAACTGCTGCAATAATACACGTTGGTTTAAATTTTATTTTAATTTATGGAATCGAAGGTATAATTCCTGCATTTGGAATAAAAGGTGCAGCTATTTCAAGTTTACTTGCGCAATGTATTATGGTAGTAATGGCATTTTATTATTACATCAATAAAACCAATTTTAGATTTAATCCCGGAAAGGAAATTCATCCATTCATTAAACCTTACATCTCGTTAAGTTTCAATTTTATTTTAAGAACTGCTACTTTAAATGTAGCATTTTTCGTTGCCAATGCATACGCAACAGGTTACGGAGCAAATTATATTGCCGCACAAAGTATCTTAATGAATATCTGGTTATTCTTTTCCTTTTTTATTGATGGATATTCTGGAGCTGGAAATGCTATGGCCGGAAGATTAATTGGAGAAAAGAACTATCAACAACTAATCTATTTAAGTAAAGATATCGCTAAATATTCAGTGATTATAGCTTTAATATTAGTCGCAATTTCATTTCTATTTTACAGACCAATTGGCGAAATATTCAATCAAAATGAAGACGTTTTACAAATTTTCACAAGTGTATTTTGGATCGTTTTATTGATGCAACCAATTAATACATTGGCCTATATTTTTGATGGATTTTTTAAAGGAATGGGTGATGCAAAATTATTGCGAAACAATCTCATCGTATCTACGTTTTTAGGATTTATACCTACATTATTAATATCGGATTATTACGGTCTTAAAATTCATGGAATTTGGATAGCTTTTGGAATTTGGATGTTGATGAGAAGTTTTCCTTTGATGTACATTTTTAATCAACGAATGAAATCTAAAATTTCAATTCAATAAAAAAGCTACTTTTTCAAGTAGCTGTATTTTATAAATCAAACTGTAATCCTTTTTCAATCGAGTTATTTTTAGCTTTCAATATTTCTTTTCTTGTTTCTAAAGCTTCAGCATCTTTTATAAGATTATCTCCTGTTTTCATATTAATTTTTACAGGATTGTTTTTAAAAGATTTTATTGCAGTTTCAAATTCAATTCGCTTAGAATTAACTTCATTGTATTTATCATAAATTGGGTAAGTTGTTGTGTCTTTTACAACCGAAATAGCTTCGAAGTGAAAGTGGTTCTTTTCATCATTCAATTCTAAAATCAGACCTGGCAAACCATGAAATTTATATGGGCCGTAAGAAACTGGGATTTTATCTGCATACCATGCAGTCCAATTTCTTCCAAATAACGTTGTAGTCGCTTTTTTTACATCTATATCATTAATCATTTTAGATTCATCAACTAATTGCCATTTAATTTCTGGAACATCATCTCTAAAATTATATGAAAGACTATTAACTTGTGTTTTTATAAAATAATTTACAGAATCTTTCTGAAAGTAAATTCTAAGTTTATTGATTTCATTGTTTTTCATTAATAAATCACTTGCTGATAATTTACCTTGATTTAAAAGAGTTGTAACATCAAATTGAATTGTATCACTAGAAAAAATATTATTCGGCATAAATGCAAAACCATTATCATCAGTTTTTAAAATCATTTCTTCTGTTAATTTGTTAGCTGGATTTAATGAATCTTGCGCAAATGTAAAATTGTATTGAACTAAATAATCTGTTTCTTTTTTACAACTATATAATAATGTAAAACTTAAACAAGTTAATAAGAAGTGTTTCATAATAGTGTATTTCATTCTAAGATATAAAAAAAGCTACCATTTGGTAGCTATATATATTTAAATAATAAAATATAATTATGGTGTAGAAATAGAAGCTTGTTGTGTTTTTCCATTGAAATATTTCCAACCATTCAAACCAAAATCGACTAAATACGTTGCCATTTCATCAGGTTGTGTTGGTGCAATATATCCAGGAAATGCTTCTTCTAACATTTCTGTTTGCACAGCTCCTAAAGCTACAGCGTTAATGCGAGGTCCATTTTCTTTTAATTCTTCAGCTAACAACTCAGTTAAATTAACAGTTGCTGATTTGGAAGATGAATAAACAGATAATCCGGAAAATTTAACCGATCCTTGTACAGCACCCATCGTTGATACATTTACCACATGCGATGTTTGATCGAATTTTGGTAATAAAACCTGAATTAATCGATATGGAGCCATAAAATTAACCTGCCAAGAACGTAATAAATCTTCTTCCTGCATTTCTGCAAACGGCTTGTTAATACATAATCCTGCATTGTTATATAAAATATCAACTTTTTCCCAAGTTGATACAGCATCTAAAACTTTAGAAATTTCTTCAAAATTAGATAAATCTAATCCTAAAAATTCATACTGACCTTCTTGTGCAAAATCCTTTAATTCTGCTAATTTATTTTCATTACGAGAAATTGTTAAAACACGATTTCCTAAAGCCAAATGTTTCTTTGCCAATTCGTAACCAATTCCTCTACTTGCTCCTGTTATTATTATATTTTTCATGTTCTAAATAGTTCAATAATGATGAAATCGAATTAAATTTTTGCTCATCAAAGATGATACAATTTTCTGTGACCTCCATAAATTTTGACGCATTTTCATCGATCTGAAATCCTTTTCTAATTAAAGCTCTTTTCAACCAATAACTAAATTCTGAGTTTCCCTTAACGTGGATTCTCTTTTCCGAATTTCTAATGTTTTGATAAGAATCTGAAATTAAATTATATTTTAAATAATTTCCTGAAAGTTTTTCAATAATGCTATGTTCATAAGCTATTTCTTCTGGTATTCCGTCAAATAAATACTGATTTTCTATCCACCAAATTTTATCAGCATAATTCAAGGCTAATTGCGCATCGTGTGTAATCATCACAAAAGATTTATTAGTTTTAGTTTTTAAATTATTTATTAATTCATAAATCTTAAACTGATTTTCTAAATCTAAATTTGCTGTAGGTTCATCTAAAATTATCAAAGATGTATCTTGACAAAGCGCTCGTGCGATCATAACCAACTGCAATTGCCCTTCACTAATTTCTGTCAGAAATTTATCTTTCAAATTTAAAATACCTACTAAATTCAGCATTTCATTAATGAAACTTATTTCATTTTCTGAATATTTTTTTAAAACTTGATGATGCGTAATTCTAGCAGATGCTACCGTCTCAAAAATTGAAATATTTGGAATTACATTTAGCTTTGGAAATACAACGGCTACTTCTTTGGCTATTTCAGATGCATTTAATTCTGATTGTAATTGATCTTTAAAATAAATCGATCCATTTATAGGAGAAATAAATCCTAAAATTGTTTCAATTAATGTGGATTTACCAACTCCATTTTTACCAAGTATTACAATTAATTCATTCTTAGAAACAGATGTTGAAATATTTTTAATAAGTGAAGTTTTGCGATAACCAATCGTCAAAGCATCTAATTTAATAATTGACTCCATTACCTAACCTCGTATTTATGATTTAACAAAATACTAATTACGATTGGCGCACCAAATAACGAGGTGATTATGTTGATTGGTAAGGTTCCAAAAGGAAACATATCTGTAATGATTGAAAATAATAACATCACAAAAACACCAGATAATACTATCCAACGGAATAACATTCTCATATCACCTGTTTTCAAAATTGATCTGCAAATATGTGGTACTGCTAAACCTATAAATGCAATTGGACCAGTAAAAGCAGTTGCAGATGCAGTTAAGATTGCTGATGAAAATAAAATTAATAAACGTATTTTTTTGATATTAATCCCAACTGATTGCGCGTATTTTTCGCCTAATAATAAGGCTGAAATCCCTCTTAATGTGAATAATGATAAGATCAATCCAATCCCTACAAACAATGCAAACACTAAAATTTGATCCCAAGACAATCCACTTAATGATCCAAATCCCCACATTAAGAAAGTTTTAATTTTCTCGGAAGTTGAAAAGTATTGCAACAAGCCAATAATTGCAACCGTAATTCCAGATAGCATAAATCCTAAGATAACTAATGAAGCTGATGATGTTACTTTATTTGCCAATAATAAAATCAAAAATAAAGCGAATAAAGAGCCAATAAATGAGGCGAAAATTAATATCCAAGGATTATTTAACCAAACGTCTAGTCCTATTAATGCGAATAAAAAAACAACTATTGCAACTCCTAAACTAGACATGGATGTAATCCCTAAAACGGAAGGTTCAGCTAAAGGATTTTTAAACAATTCTTGCAATAAAAATCCAGCTACTGGCAAGGATAAACCAACTAATACAGTTGTAATACTTTTAGGTAATCTATAATTTAAAACTAAATTTCGTGTTACTTCATCTGTCGAATCAAATATATCCGCAAACGGAATTGCTACTTTTCCTATGGTTAAACTAAAGAAAAATAAAAAAATCGTCAAACAAAATATAAGGTAAAAAAGTCGCTTTTCTTTCATCAGAGCAAATATAATTAAACTATCAAGTATAGTCTATTTATACAATTATACTTTGTCGATAATTTTTAATAATGAAATTAATATTAACTACGACTCATCATTTTAATTATATAATTTACGTAAGATATAAACACAAAAAATCCCCAACCAATTAAATGATTGAGGATTATTTTTAAAAACTGGCGGCGACCTACTCTCCCGCAATAGCAGTACCATCGGCGCTGAAAGGCTTAACTTCTCTGTTCGGAATGGGAAGAGGTGAGCCCTTTCGCTATAACCACCCTAATTTCTTAGATATTTTTAATTAGGTTTAATTCCTAATATATTATTAACATTATTA